>CAYYZR010000636.1:0-1005 GCA_964476005.1 uncultured Halomonas sp. | reverse complement strand
TTGTAATGCGCTCCCTTTCATCTCGGTTCGAACGAGATCCACGGAATCATAGCGGTTTGCCGGCCGATGCGCCAGCCGTTTTACGCAGGATTCGACGCAAGGTCGTTCCAATGCGCCGCCACTCGAGATCCGGGGCGGTGGCGCGCTCGCGAGCGGCCTGGCTCATGCGACGATAGAGGTCCGGTTCGTCGTGCAGGCGCCCCAGCACCTCGGCCGTCTCGTCAGCCGAGACTTCGACCATCTCCAGCGGTGAAAAAGGCGTGCGAACGGATCGGGTCCCCGGACGCATTGCCGCATCTCCCCAGAGCTCGCGCAATGCCGGCTGATCCGGCAGTATCTGCGGTACACCGGTGGCGGCGTGTTCGAAGCTGACCAGCCCGAAACCCTCGCCAGCTGCCGTGTTGATGCCGACCGCGCACGCATTGAACAACCGATTGAGACCGTGGTCGCTGAGCGGGCCGGGCTTTGGGGGATGCCAAATGACGCGGTCTTCGATCCCCAATTCGACGGCCCGGGCGCGCAAGGGCTCGACCTGCTCAGGGTGTCCCAGCGCCTGATGCAGGCAAAGCCTGACGTTGTTCGGCCGGTCGCGGGCGAACCGCGCGAACGCCTCCAGCGTCAGGTCGATTCGCTTGCGCGGATCGGGCCGGGCGGCATTGAGAACGACGAAGGCCGGATCGGGAAGACCGAAAAAACGCCGAGCCAGTTCCATCCGGCGGCGCTTCAGGTCCCGGTCGGGAGATTCGGGGCCAGGTCCGAATATGGTTTCGGCATTGATCCGGGGATCCGGGCGGAATCGAACTGTGTCCACGCCGTGGCCGAGACATTCGACCGGGATTGGATTGCCTGCCGCTTCGAGCGTTTCGCGCAGGTTGCCGGCCGCAGTTTCGGTGTAGGTGAGCAGGCAACGATAACCCGTCAGTCGGCTCAACTCGCCGGGCGTATCGAGACGGCCGTCCAGGGGCAGGTAACCAACCATCGGAACCGCATCGAGCAGTCGGGTCA
>CAYYZR010000635.1:0-1005 GCA_964476005.1 uncultured Halomonas sp. | reverse complement strand
GTTGCAAAAAAAGTAACCAAAAATGCGCTTTACAGGCAGCAGCTGTTCGAGGTGCAGGTCGGAGGGGACGGGGTTAGGTGTGTGGCATCGGGTTTTGTTTCGAGATCTTCTTGCCCGTGCGGAGTGGTCCCTCGGCTTGCGGGTGACGACGGCATCCCGGCTTCGATGATTATCGGAGCGGGGTCGCCTCGATTGTGCTGGTACTGGTCTGCTGGGGATGCTGAAGTGGGTTCCAGTTCGGGGCGGTGAGGGCTGGTGGTGGCCTGGTTGCGGTCGGTGTCCTTGCCCGGTGGCGGGCATGGTGACGCTGCCTGCAACGTCGTGTAGGAGCGGTCTCCAGGCCGCGATCGGGGTAGAGCCGTCGGCGCCTGGAGACGCCTCCTACGAAAATCTGGGAAGACAGGTTTCGCCGGTCGGGGCGGCATCTCCGACGCGCAGCCAGAAGCAGCAAGTCTCCGGTAGCCGATTGCAGGAACTCCGAAGCCGATAGAGCCACCCAACCCACTCACCACCCCAATCTGGAACCGTCTTCAGCATCCACCGATGATCACAACGCCCTCGATCGAGGCGACCCCGCTCCGATAACCATCGAAGCCGGAATCCATTCGTCACCCGCAAGGCATGATGCACAACACAATCGGGCAAGAAGATCTCCAGCCACAGCCGCGATCAAACACCTAACCCCCAAGTCCGGTCAACCCGCAACGCAGCTCTCTGCTGCCTGTAAAAAGCGCTTTTGCCTACTTTTGTCGCGACTGACAAAAGCAGGTCGCCCGCAAGCGCGCAGCGCGGGGCGAAACGCAGTTGAAGTTGTATCAAAGAAAAAGCCGCCCGCACCCGGCCATGGTGCCAACATCACCCCGGGGCAACATTAAGTTCATGAAACCAACCCGAAGCGACGTCGCATGCAAATCGCCATTTCGTCGACAAGAAAAAGCGACAATCAAGATCATGAAAACAGACATGGACACCGCCTGGCGGACGATTCTCGCCGCCGCGGGCCGG
>CAYYZR010000634.1:0-1007 GCA_964476005.1 uncultured Halomonas sp. | reverse complement strand
GACACCTGGTGCCGGTAAAGATCCGGGCGAAAAAGGACGAGTCGCCCGAACAGGTTGAAGATGTTTCGTTCGCAGCTGAATTCGCCGCCCGATGCGGGCTTGATCAGCACGCAGTTGAGCTTGTACAGCCGCCCCTCGGAGACCATGTCGACGTGCGGAACAATGGCATGGCCCGCGGAATAGCGGACAAGGTAAATGCTCAGGCGCCTGGACTGGAATAAAACCCGGTTTTTGACCTTTTCCGACACTGCGCCCCCTTACTGAAAGAACACCATGCAGCGAGTCTCCAGGCTTTCGCGCGGCGCCGCGTCTTCGGGCGCGCGAGGATCCTTGCACGACGAATGCGGCGTGAAGCGCGCGCGCCCGTCGAGCGCCGAATCGTAGGTCTTGAACAGCAGCACCTCGTCGCGATCCATGCCCGGGTAGTAGTACCAGCGTTGCCCGGGTTCGTGCAGCGCGACCTGGAGTTCACCGGTTCTATCCTCACCGCGCCGCTCGACGGGCACGAGGTCGCCGTCGCGCACCGTGCGCGCATCGCACAGCACCAGCGGATGGTCGACGACCGGCGCGCCGATGGGGCGCCAGGCATTGACGATCGCGAAACGCCGCTGCTTCAGCCGCTGCAATTCGCCCGGCGAATTGCCGAAGAAATCGGCGAGCCGGCGATGTCCCGAGGCGTGGGTGTAATCGTTGTGCACGATGTTGGCAGGATCGCGGGCGCCGCGTTCGCGCTGCTTCGCCGCCGATGAACTCCGTCGCGTGTCGTCGAAAACCTCGACGCGCTGCGCACCCGTAACGCGCTTCAAAAGATCGATCAGTTCGGCGTGATAGGTGGCACGAAGCGCAGCGTCGTCATAGAAGTCATCGACGGCGCTCTTGTGGGGCACCAGCATGAAGCCTTCGCGGTCGAGGTGCGTATCGGGCAACTGTTCCCGGGCGTCGTGAATCTCGACCTCGTGGGTACGATAGTTGCCCAGGTGCTCGGTCTTGTCCCCGCCGCCCTTCGA
>CAYYZR010000633.1:0-1011 GCA_964476005.1 uncultured Halomonas sp. | reverse complement strand
CTGCCGCATTTATGGGACGGGCTGGACCACATCTTCGGGGTTCTGGACGGCACCGAGGAGATCGGGGACGATCGGGTGATATCGGTGATGAAATGACGCTTTACGGTTTGACGGTTTACGCTTTACGGTTTACGCAATCAAAAGAACCGGTTTTTCGGTTGCCGTAGGGTGGATAACCGGAGCGCATCCACCGGACAAACGCGTCGAACCGTCTCGGCGCCTCCTATGGGTGTAGGAGCCGGCCCTGCCGGCGATGGCGCAGCCCCGAAAATCGAATCGCTTGCAAGGCAAGCTCCCACACCCGTAGCGGGAACCGAGGCTCTGCCTGCGTAAACCGTAAAGCGTCAGACCGTAAACCGTCCAACCGTAAAGCGTAAGACCGTTGACCGGCGCGCAGCGCCTACTTGAAGAGTCTCGCCGGTTCGCCGTGGTAGAAGACGCGCTTGAACTCGGCACGGCTGACCGGGATGTAGCTTTCATTGCCGCCGATCTGTACCTGGGCGCCTTCGGTCAGGGCGTTGCCGTTTCCGTCGACGCGCACGACCATGGTGGCCTTCTTGCCGGTGTGGCAGATGGTCTTGAGTTCCTTGAGCTCGTCGGCCCAGGCCATCAGGTACTGGCTGCCGGGGAACAGTTCGCCGCGAAAGTCGGTTCTCAAGCCGAAGCACAGCACGGGCACGCCGAGCTGGTCGACCACTTCGCTGAGCTGGTAGACCTGGTCGCGGGTGAGGAACTGCGATTCGTCGACCAGCACGCAGGCGATGTCGCTCTCGCCGGCGCGGGTGCGGATGATCTCCAGCAGATCCTCGCCGGGATCGAACACGTCGGCGCTGGCTTCCAGCCCCACCCGCGAGCGGATCACGCCGCGCCCGGCGCGGTCGTCCAGCGCGGGCGTGAGCAGCACCGGGCGCATGCCGCGCTCGCGGTAGTTGTGGGCCGACTGCAGCAGGACCGTGGTCTTGCCGGCGTTCATGGTCGAGTAGTAGAAGTAGAGCTTGGCCATGGGAGAAA
>CAYYZR010000632.1:0-1017 GCA_964476005.1 uncultured Halomonas sp. | reverse complement strand
TCGAATTCGTCGCCTCCAACATCATGCTGCCGATCGGCGGCCTGCTGACCGCGGTCTTCGCCGGCTGGGTGCTGTCGAACCGGATCACCCGCGAGGAGCTCGACGAAAAGATGCCCGACTGGGCCTTCAAGCTCTGGCTGTGGCTGACCCGCGTGGTCACGCCGATCATGATCGTCATCGTGCTGGGCGGGCTGCTCGGGATTATCTGAGCAGGCTTCGAGATTTCGGCATGGATTGGTTTGTCTCGTCAGAGATGTCTGCGTGCATCCATGCGGTGGTGAAGCACGCGAACCACGAGGGCACCATCGTCAAGCGGCACATAGAAGACGATGTGCGAACCGTGTTCAAAGCGACGTAGTCCTTTCGCGAGTTGTTCGGCTCGCCGGCCAAGAGTGGGATTTTCGACAAGATTTTCAAAGCAGGCCTTCAGCTCGTCTCGATACTGCCGCGCTTGTTCAATTCCAAACCGGTTGATCGTGAACTCCGCGATGACTTCGAGATCCCTCGACGCCTTCCGGGAAAGGCGGTAATCAGCCATTTGCCGTATGGCGTGCTTCGGCCTCCGCCCAGATGTCGTCCAGGCTGCGACCGCTCGGGCCACTGGCGAGTCCTTCGTCAATGGCGGCCTTCAGCGCGCGTTCCTTTTCCTGGTCGCGACGAATAAGGTCCCGGAAATACTCACTGTCGTTCGTGAAGTCGCCATTGGCGACTTGCGCCTTGATCCAGTCATCCTGAGCGTCAGTTACGGTAACGGTTTTTCGAACGGTCGCCATGCGGCCTCCAAGCATCATACGATTGATGCAATATAGCATACGCTTGGCGAATGAGGCTTTACAGCCCGCGGGCATTGGACTGCAATGACCGGCGGCCGGCAGGAAGAGCCAAATCCGTCGGCGGTTGTTTCCGGATTGATCGCGGTCAGATAGTGCCCATACGCAATCCCGGCCCCGATGCCTATCTCGTTGTGGACCAATGACCGCGTGGTTGCTCGCTATTCAGATTCGGTAACGCTGGTTT
>CAYYZR010000631.1:0-1018 GCA_964476005.1 uncultured Halomonas sp. | reverse complement strand
GCCTTGCGGGCGAAGCGGAAGGTATGGTGATTGACTGCGGTGGTCTCGCGAATGAACAGCGCGTCGAATTCGGCCAGCCGGCCAATGTCGTCGGGACCGATGCGTTCGACGTAGAAGCCGAGTTCGGCCCCGGCGCGCTCGAAGCGCTTCAGCGCCTGTTCGTCGGATGGCGGGTGCGTCTCGGCCGGGTTGACCAGCATGGCCAGGTCGAACCGGGTCTTCTTGGCCTGAACCGCGCGCGGCCGTTCCCCGGCGAAGTAACGCCGTGCCGATGCGTGCATGAATTCACGGTGCGATTCCGGCACGTCGGCAAATCCAATCGGCGCCAGCCGCTTGAGCATCCAGTCGTCGTCGGCACGGGTGAATTCGGCCCGCAGCAGCGGCGCCGGGAACAGCTTGAACAGCGCCCGGCTGAGCGTTTCGTGGCGCTCGGCCAGGTTGCGTCCGAAGTAGATGCTGAGCACGAAATGATCGGCCCGGATCGGTTTCAGACTGCGGCCGATCTGTCGCTGCAGTTCGCCGGAAAGCAGGCGCACCACGTGCGGGCTTTTCAGGTCGAGCATGGTCGCCACCGACGGCAGCGGACGGTGGCCGCGTGCGGCGGCCAGCAGCGAAACGTAATAACCGGTGGCCTGGTAGCGATAGCTGGCGCACAGGTTGTAGACGCGCGCGCCCCTGAGCCCGGAAAAGCGCGGGTCGGCCAGGTAATCGCGGGCCGCGACGATTTCCACGTCCGGCAGCGCATCGGGCAGCGCGGCCGGCGAGTCGACGACGACGAGGTGGCGCATGGTCAGCCCTCCGGGCGTGGCGGTCGCAGCACGACCAGGTTGGCATCGTAGGTCATGGCGCCGAGCAGGATGGCGCCGATCAGCCGGTCGATGTGCACGCGATAATTCTGGCTGCCGCCGGACCCGGGGCCTCCGTGGCCGATCCGGCTGCCGAGTGGATTCTCCTCCATCGGGTCGGCAATCTCGACCTCGCGCGACTCGCGGTGATAGCCGGTCAGGAGCACGAAGTG
>CAYYZR010000630.1:0-1026 GCA_964476005.1 uncultured Halomonas sp. | reverse complement strand
CGCCGAACTCGTAGAGATTGATCGTCATCACGCCGAGCAGCGCAAAGCCGCGCAGAACGTCCATGACGACATAACGGTCTCGCTTCGCCGTCGGAGAAAGGGCGGGCATATCGAGCGTCTGGCTCATCGCTGGCCTCCCGGGCGGCGAGTCACGTCCTGGTCAAAGCAATTCACTGATGGCCCCCCGAATCGGCGAGACGGGTTCGTGAATCTTCCGCGTCCGGAAATCGTCCAGTGATGCGCCTTCATGCACCGCGGCGAGCCACTCCTGCGGGTTGAACTCGACACCGACCGGGTTGACCTCGAACGGCGGGCCGGAGATGTAGGCATTGCATTCCTCGGCGGTATCGAAGGCATCGACCTGGAACTCCATCTGGTTGCCGTCCGGGTCGGCGTAGTACATCGAGATCGTCAGTCCGTGGTGTACGCACCAGTACGGCTTGATGCCGTGGGCCTTGCAGGAAACATAGTTGTCGAAGAGATCCTTGAGCGACGGATAGGACCAGGCGAGATGATCGACGCCGGTCCAGCCCTTCGTTTCCGGCTCCGAACCTTCCGGATCGATCACCGAAAGGTCGAGAAATGCGAAGCGATGGTGTTCGTCGTCGAAGGTCAGAAAGGCCATGGCGGGATTCTGATGCTGAACTCTGGCGCCGAATACCGTGCCGTACCAGTCGAGCATTTCGGCAAGGCGGCGAGTTCGGTAGACCACGTGGGCCAGGGCTGTGGGTGCAACGGGCATAAGCGTCTCTCTGAAATATTGAGTGGATTAAATGGTGGAGCAGAGGTCTGGCGCGGAAATCTCATTCATAAAAAAAGCGCTCCTCGACTATCCGGCCGTCGCGGACCGCGAACACCGCGATTTCGCTGTGTGGTCTGCATTGCCCGGCATGGGCGATCAGCATGTCGGCGAACAGCGCGAAGTGATCGCCGGTCACGAACGGCCCGTCGAGACTCAGGTCCTCTATGCCGTGGGTCGAACACCAGCGCAGGTTCTTCTCACGCACCGCTTCGATGCCGCGGCAT
>CAYYZR010000629.1:0-1027 GCA_964476005.1 uncultured Halomonas sp. | reverse complement strand
CTTCAGCCGGGACGAGTCGGGGCTGGAGGCGAATCTGAAGCCGGAGAGGCTTTGATGAAAACAACGGTTTCGGGTTTCCGGTTTCAGGTTTCCGGAAAAGCGGAAACAAGACCCGTGCGTCCGTCAAAACAGCGGGCTCGCTTCTCGGCCTGTCAGGCTTTCCACCGACTACCGGAAACCGGAAACCCAATCGTTTGAAACCGAGCCGCCCTTGAACGACCATCGCGGAAATCCCTGCTTCCACTGCGGCGAGCCCGTGCCGCCGGGGACGGATCTCGCCGTCGAGATCGGCGGCGAGCGCCGGCCGATGTGCTGCGCCGGCTGCCGTGCGGTGGCCACGCTGATTCATTCCTCGGGACTGGACCGCTACTACGATTTTCGCGATGCGCTGCCCGAGCGGCCGGACGCGATCGAGGCCGAACCGGGGCGTTTCGCGGCCTGGGATCGCGAAGCGGTGCTCGATTTTCATGCCAGGCCCGCAAGCGATGCCGGGGACGATAATCGGGGCCGCAGTCGGCAAAGCATCGTGCTGGTCCTGGAAAATGTGCACTGTGCCGCCTGTGCGTGGCTGATTCATCGCTACCTTCGACAGTTCGCGGGCGTTTCCGAGACTCGACTGGACGTCGGCGACGGCCGGCTGCATCTGAAGTTCGCGCCCGACCAGACGCCGCTTTCGGCGCTGGCCGCGGCGCTCGAGCGCATCGGGTACCCGCCGCACCTGGACACGCCGGATTCAGGTATCGACCGCGACCGGAACGAGCGCCGGCGGATGCTGCGCTACCTGATCGTCGCGGCGCTGGGCATGATGCAGGTCATGAGCTATGCGCTGGCCAAGTACATCGCCGGGGGTTCGCCCGAGGCTGCCGGCGGCATGGACCCCGAGACCGAGGACTTCTTCAGGTTGATCAGCATGCTGGTTGCGGTGCCGGTGGCGCTGTATGCGGGTCAGCCGTTCTACCGTTCTGCGGCCAACCACCTGCGCCAGCGCCACCTGGGCCTGGACGTGCCGGTGGCGGCTGCAATCCTG
>CAYYZR010000628.1:0-1035 GCA_964476005.1 uncultured Halomonas sp. | reverse complement strand
TTGGTCGGAAACAGACCGAACTGCTGCTTCGGATCCTGAAAATAACCGCCGAACCAGGTGTAGTGGGTGGCCGCGCGAACCCCGTCGATCCCCTCGACGCGGGCGACATACGATATCGGCATGAGCTGTATGAACGAGACCTTGTGCGTCGTGATCAGCCGGTCCGCGCCGGCCAGTTCGACGCCTGCGGTAAATGCCCGGTTGAGGCCGCCGAGCAACGCGAACAGGATGAACGCGATAATCACCGAGAGCAGCGTGAACAGGGTCCGCAGCTTCTTGCGGCCCAGGTTCTTGCGCACCAGGTGGAACGTGCCGCCCATCACACGGCCTCCTCGCCGAGCTTGATCGAGCCCTTGTCCAGGTGCACGGTTCGGCTCGCGTGCTCGGCGGCGACCGGATCGTGAGTCACCATCAGTATGGTCTTGCCGTGGCGTGTGTTCAGCGTGCCCAGCAGTTCGAGAATTTCGTTGGCGGTATCGCGATCGAGGTCGCCGGTCGGCTCGTCGGCCAGCAGCAGATCGGGATCGCTGACGATGGCCCGGGCGATTGCGACGCGCTGCTCCTGGCCGCCCGACAGCTCACGCGGCAGGTGCTTCGCCCGATCAGCCAGGCCGACGATTTCCAGCGCGGTCAGGGCGCGCCCGCGTCGCTCTTTCGCCGACATCTTCTTCAACAATAATGGGAGTTCCACGTTGCGCTGCGCGCTGAGCACCGGCATCAGGTTGTAGAACTGAAAGATGAACCCTACGTGGTTCGAGCGCCAGCGCGCCAGCGCCCTGGAACCCAGCCGGTCGATACGCTCACCACTGACCTCGACCTCGCCGGACGTCGGCCGATCGAGACCACCGATCAGGTTGAGCAAGGTGGTCTTTCCGGAGCCCGACGGGCCCATCAGCGCGGAAAATTCGCCCTGGGCTATTTCGAGGTCCAGGCCGTGCAGCACTTCCACCGCCTCGCGTCCCTTGCGGTAGCTCTTGACGACGTTTCTGACCGTCACGATTGGTTTGCTCATCTGCTTTTCCTGCACTTGTTCAA
>CAYYZR010000627.1:0-1035 GCA_964476005.1 uncultured Halomonas sp. | reverse complement strand
TCCAGTTCCTGGGCCTGTGTCCGTTTCTGGGCGTCTCCAACAAGCTCGAGGGCGCGGCAGGCATGGCCATGGCGACCGCGTTCGTGCTCACGCTGGCATCTGTGGCCAGCTACATGCTGACAGCCTGGGTGCTGGCGCCGCTGGGGCTGGAGTACCTGCGCATCGTGGCGTTCATCGTCGTGATCGCGGCACTGGTGCAGCTGACCGAACTGCTGATGCGCCACTCGGCGCCGATGCTGCACCGGGTGCTGGGCATCTACCTGCCGCTGATCACCAGCAATTGCGCGGTACTGGGGGTAGCGCTGCTGAACGTACGCACCCAGCATTCGCTGGTTGAATCGGCGCTCTACGGCTTCGGTGCGGCGCTGGGTTTCGGCGGGGTGCTGGTGCTGCTGGCCGCAGCTCGCGAGCGCCTGGCCATGGCCGACGTGCCGGAGAGCTTCCGCGGCGCGCCGATCGGCCTGATCACCGCCGGGCTGATGGCGCTGGCGTTCATGGGCTTTGCCGGGTTCGCTAAACTGTGAGCACTTCGCTCGCTTCGATCCTGATTGCCGTCGGCGTGATGCTGGCGCTGCTGCTGGGCATAGGCCTGGTACTTTTGCTCAGCGCCCGGAAATGGAAACCCGACGACGATTCGGTCGTCGAGCAGATCAACCGGATCCTGCCGCAGACCCAGTGCGGCCAGTGCGACTACCCAGGCTGCCGCCCCTACGCCGAGGCCATCGCAAGCGGCGAGGCCGACATCAACCAGTGCCCGCCGGGCGGCGAAGCCGGGGTCAAGGCGCTGGCCGACCTGCTGGGTCGCGAACCAAAACCGCTGGATGCATCGCACGGCGAGACCAAGCCGCCCATCGTGGCGGTCATCGACGAGGACCGTTGCATCGGCTGCAAGCTTTGCATCCAGGCCTGCCCGGTGGACGCGATCATCGGGGCGCCGAAGATGATGCACACGGTGATCGCCGACGAATGCACCGGCTGCGAGTTGTGCCTGCCGCCCTGCCCGGTCGACTGCATCGACCTGGTCCCGCGCCGCCG
>CAYYZR010000626.1:0-1036 GCA_964476005.1 uncultured Halomonas sp. | reverse complement strand
TCTCGCGAAGGCGCAAAGGCGCAAAGAAAGGCGAAAGTCACGGCCGGATTTGAAGGCGTAGGGTGGATAAGCGAAGCGCATCCACCTTTTCCGAAGTTGGAATGGTGGATGCGCTTCGCTTATCCACCCTACGGGGAAATCGCGCGACTCACAGGCCTCGCCACGCGTCGCACTGACCCGATCAATGCCCGGTGAATCCGGCGCCGAAGCGCTCTATCCCGGTTTTCCTAACGCTTGCGGCCGAACAGGCCGCCGAGCAGGCCTCGGGTGAGTTCGCGGCCGAGGCGGGAGCCGACCGAGCGCAGGGTGGACTTGAGAAACGCCTCGCCCGCGCTCTGGCGGTTGCTGCGTCGGGGCCTGCTTTTTTCCGCGGCTTTGGCTGCTGCTTCGGCTTCGGCCTGGCGCCGCGCCTCGGCCTCGCGTGTTTCGGCCTCCTTGGCCGCGGCCTCGGCCTGCGCGGCGAGCATTTCGAACGCCGATTCGCGGTCCAGGGCCTGGTCGTACTTGCCGCCGACCGGGCTGCGCGACATCACTTGGGCGCGTTCGTCGTCGCTGAGCGTGCCCATGCGGCAGCCCGGCGGACAGATCAGGGCGCGGTCGACGGGCTGTGGAATGCCCTTGTCGCCGAGCATCGAGACTAGTGCCTCGCCGACGCCCAGCGTGGTGATCGCCTGCCGGACGTCGATGTCGGGGTTGGGTACGAAGGTCTCGGCCGCCGCGCGCACCGCCTTCTGATCGCGCGGCGTGAAGGCGCGCAGGGCGTGCTGGACCCGGTTGCCGAGTTGCCCGAGGACCTCGTCGGGAATGTCGTCGGGATTCTGCGAGCAGAAGTAAACGCCCACGCCCTTGGACCGGATCAGCCGTACGACCTGCTCGACGCGCTGTCTGAGCGAGGCGGGGCAGTCATCGAACAGCAGGTGCGCCTCGTCGAAGAAGAACACCAGCTTCGGCTTGTCGCTGTCGCCGACTTCCGGCAGCTGTTCGAACAGCTCCGACAGCAGCCACAGGAGAAAGCTGGAGTACAGCCGCGGCTTCA
>CAYYZR010000625.1:0-1038 GCA_964476005.1 uncultured Halomonas sp. | reverse complement strand
CCGGCCAGCACCTGCATTTCAAGATCGGTTCGGACTGGGACGCCCAGTTTCACCTCGGGCCGAAATCCGGCACCGAAATCGAATCGACGGCCGGCGACCTGACGGTGCTGATGGACCTTGCATCGGCCCAGCGCGCCCGGGGCGCGCGAATCGACTGGGTCGAGACCATGCAGGGCGAGGGACTCAAGCTGGATTTGCCCGGCGCGCCGCCGCCGGTCAGGCAGCTGACGCCCGAGGAGCTGCAGCAGCGCCTGAACCGTGGCGAGCGCGTCGTCGTGGTCGATACCCGCAACGAGCTGGATCGTGATCGCCAGCCGCTGGAGTTCGCGCGGCCACTGGACGCCGGCCTGATGGCCGAGCTCAAGGACGCCGACCGGAAGACGCCACTGGTGTTCGTCTGCAACAAGGGGCTTTCCAGCCAGGAAGTTGCCGAGCACTACCGCAAGCAGGGCTTCGGCGAGGTCTACAACCTGAGCGGCGGCGTGGAGAAACTGATCGGTTGACGCAGCCCGGTACTTTTTCCGGGGAGCGGTCGATTGCGGTATCCTGCATCTTGATCACTCACGAATACGGGAGAGCAAGCGTGGCTTCGAATTCCATCCAGCAAGTGTTGTCCGACGCGCCCGTTTTCAGCGGCATGAGCGGTGACTACATCGAACGTCTCGCAGGTCACGCCTCGACGAGAAATGTCGAAAACGGCGAAGTGCTGTTTCGCAGCGGCGAGCCGGCCAGGCACTTCTACCTGCTGATCGACGGCGAGGTCTCGATCGAGATCCCGGCCGTGACGGGGCCTACCCTGCAGGTCCAGCGTCTCAAGCCGATCCGCGTGCTCGGCTGGTCGTGGCTGCTGCCGCCGTTCAAGTGGAGCTTCAACGCCCGGGCCGAAACCGATTCGAAAGTGCTGGAATTCGACGGCGAGGCGGTGCTGAAGGATTGCGAATCCGATCCCGCGTTCGGCTATGAGGTCATCAAGCGGTTTTCGGCGCTGATGGCCGAGCGGCTGGATGCTGCGCATAAGAAGATGATGGAGCAGTGGTC
>CAYYZR010000624.1:0-1039 GCA_964476005.1 uncultured Halomonas sp. | reverse complement strand
GAAGCCGTCACGCTTGCGCTGGCGCACGAGATGGAAGTCGACCCGACGGTGGTCGTGTTCGGTGAGGACGTGGGCGTCAATGGTGGCGTGTTCCGCGCCACCGCCGGCCTGCAGCAGAAGTTCGGCGACGACCGGGTTCTCGACACGCCGCTGGCCGAGGTGATGATCGCCGGCATGTGCGTCGGCATGGCGTCGCAGGGCATGAAGCCCGTTGCAGAGGCCCAGTTCGAGGGCTTCATGTATCCCATGGTCGACCACATCGTCAACCACGCCGCGCGCCTGCGGCATCGAACTAGAGGCCGGATGAACTGCCCGGTAGTGTTCCGCGCGCCGTGGGGCGGCGGCATTCATGCCCCGGAACATCATTCCGACAGCAACGAGGCCACCTGGGCGCATTTCCCCGGCGTTCGCACCGTGATCCCGTCGTCGCCTTCGCGCGCCTACGGACTGCTGCTGGCGGCCATCCGCGATCCGGATCCGGTGGTGTTCCTCGAGCCCAAGCGCATCTACCGCTGGCAGCGCGAGGAAGTCGAGGACAACGGCGAGGAGTTGCCGCTGGACGTGTGCTTCGTGCTGCGCGACGGCACCGACGTGACGCTGGTGACCTGGGGCGCGATGGTCAAGGAAACCATGGAAGCGGCGCTGGAGCTGGAAAAGAACGGTGTCAGCGCCGAGGTGATCGACGTGGCGACGGTCGCGCCCATCGACATGGAAACCATCATCGAATCGGTCGAGAAGACCGGCCGCTGCGTGATCGTGCACGAGGCGCCGAAGCACTGCGGTGTTGGCGGCGAGATCGCCGCCAGCCTGGCCGAGAAGGCCATCTGGCATCTCAAGGCGCCGATCAAGCGCGTGACCGGCTACGACACCATCATGCCGCTGTACCGCAGTGAAATGAATTACATGCCGAGCATGGAACGCATCGTGTCCGCGGCCAACGAAATCCTGGAGTTCGAATGAAGACGTTCAATCTGCCCGACCTGGGTGAAGGTCTGCCCGATGCCGAAATCGTCGAATGGCTGGTCGCCGAGGGCGACAC
>CAYYZR010000623.1:0-1043 GCA_964476005.1 uncultured Halomonas sp. | reverse complement strand
GCGCTCGAACAGGTCGCCGAGGTGGGCAAGCGCAACACCGGCACCTGGATCCGGTTCTGGCCCGACCCGGGCTACTTCGACTCGCCGAACATCTCGCGTCCGCGGCTGAAACATCTATTGAAGGCCAAGGCCATCCTGTGCCCGGGGCTGACCATCACGCTGGCCGACGAAGAGCGCGACGAGCGCGAGGAATGGTTGTTCGAGGAAGGTCTGACCGACTACCTGACCGGTGAACTCGAAGACCTCGAGCGCATGCCGGCCGCGCCTTTCACAGGCGAGTTCAGCGGCGAATTCAACGGCGACAGGACCGAGGCGGCCTGGGCGCTGTGCTGGGTGCCCGAAGGCGAACTGATCCAGGAAAGCTACGTCAACCTGATCCCGACGCCGCTGGGCGGCACCCACGTCAACGGCTTGCGTACGGGCCTGATCGAGGCGCTGCGCGAGTTCTGCGATATCCGCAGCCTGCTGCCCCGGGGTGTGCGGCTTGCTCCGGAAGACGCCTGGGAGCGGCTGAGCTTCGTGCTCTCGGTCAAGCTCCGGGAGCCGCAGTTCTCGGGTCAGACGAAAGAACGGCTGTCGTCGCGCGAGGCCTCCAGTTTCGTCTCCGGGCTGGTCAAGGACGCGTTCTCGCTGTGGTTGAACAAGAACACCGCAGACGGCGAGGCGATCGCGAAGCTGGCCATCGACAACGCGCTGAAGCGCTCCAAGCAGCGCAAGCAGGTCGCGCGGCGCAAGGTCACCGCCGGACCGGCGCTACCGGGCAAGCTGGCCGATTGCGCGTCCACCGACCTGGAGGAAACCGAACTGTTCCTGGTGGAAGGCGATTCGGCCGGCGGCAGCGCCAAGCAGGCGCGCAACCGCGAGTTCCAGGCCATCATGCCGCTCAGAGGCAAGATCCTGAACACCTGGGAGACCGACCCGGGGCAGGTGCTGGCCTCGCAGGAAATCCACGACCTGGCGATTGCCGTAGGTGTCGATCCGGGCTCGGACGACCTGTCCAAGCTGCGCTACGGCAAGGTCATCGTGCTGGCCGACGCCGATTC
>CAYYZR010000622.1:0-1044 GCA_964476005.1 uncultured Halomonas sp. | reverse complement strand
TCGACGCCAGCGACGATTTCCGCGCCGTGCTGTTTCCGCCGATGCTGATGATGTTCTTCGCAATCGCGTTCGCGCTTCCGGCCGGGTTGCTGCTGACCTGGCTGTTCTCGACCAACGTCGCCTGGCTGTTCGTGATGACCGCGATCGGCTATTACGGAAGCTACGAGATCCTGCACTTCGCCTATCACCTGGACGAGGGTTCCTGGATCATGAGGCTTCCGGGCGTCAAGCGAATGCGCCGGCTGCACCTGGACCACCACGATCCGGCGATCATGCAGAAGGGAAATTTCAACATCACCTGGCCGATCTGCGACGTGGTTTTCGGAACACGGGTCGAGAGCGGGAGAGTGGCCCAGGCTTCCGATCAGTCGTAGACCGCTTGCCAAAGGGCGGCTTCGTCATGCGCGATGCCGAGCTTGCGCATCGAGCGTTGCAGCCGGCCGATCATGGGGCCCGGATCGAACGCATTGTCGGCGATCCAGGCGCGGTCGAAGTCCAGCAGCCAGAATTTTCCGCCGGAATCCATGAGAATGTTGTTGGCGTTGAGATCCGGGTGGCGCAGGCCGGCGCCGGCGGCTCGGCCGAGCATTTGCCCAAGATGTTTCCAGTCCTCGGATTCCATTCGGCGAGCGGCTTTCGGCAGCGGCTCGGCATCGGGTATGCGTCGGGTCAGCAGGGCGCCGGTGTAGAACGGACCGTGACGCTCGAAGGCCGCGGCCAGCGGTTCGGGCACCGGCAGGCCGGCATCGCGAAGCCTGCGGTTGACGCGCCACTCGGCGAACGGTCGTGTGCGCGCGGCGCCGGTGTAGACGTAGCTGGACCGACTGAGGTGCCGGACCATGCCGCCGCGGTGGTAGACACGCAGAACCGCTTGCCCCAGCGGTGATTCCACCGCAAGCGCCTGGCCGCGTCCGCCGAACTCGGCGAGGACCGCGTCGCGAGCGCGCCACCAGCCCGGATCGAACCAGCCGGCTTCCGGTTTTGTGTCCAGCCGGGAATCGAACAGAATCTCGAGCGGGCCTGACCGTAGAATGCTTTCCATGA
>CAYYZR010000621.1:0-1047 GCA_964476005.1 uncultured Halomonas sp. | reverse complement strand
CGGCCTGGACCCGGCAGAGAAACTTGTCGGCGGTTTTGCCGAAGACCTTGACGCCCTCGACCGTTTCGGTTCGGTCCATTTCGAGAAAGCGACCGGCCCAGGCCGAAATCACCCGGCCTGCATAGCGCGAATCGGCCTCGTCGGACAGCAGGTGATCGGCGTTGTCGAGGCTGACGAAGCTCTTGGGATGCAATGCGGCGGCGAAGATCTTCTGGGCGTTTTCGATACCGACGGTCCTGTCGACCGGCGAGTGCAGCACCAGCAGTGCGCGCCGGAGCTTCTTGAGACGGTCTTCCAGCGAGTGACTCCTGGCGTCGTCGACGAAATCCTTGCGGATGCGGAACGGCCGGCCGGCGAGCTGAACCTCGGCGCTGCCTTCGCGCTCGATCGTATCGAGATCCTGACCGAACTGCTTCAGGATGTGATCGGCGCTCGAGGGTGCCGCCAGCGTGGCCACCGCACGCACGCTGTCGAGCCGCTCGGCGACCGCCAGCACGGCGGCGCCGCCCAGCGAATGACCGACCAGAAGCTGGGGTGCGCCCAGTTCCTCGGCCATCCAGTCGGCCGCGGCCTCGAGGTCATCGAGGTTGCTGGAGAAATTGGTGTCGGAAAAATCGCCCTCGCTTTCGCCCAGCCCGGTGAAATCGAACCTCAATACCGCGAATCCGGCGTCTGCAAGCGCCCGGGTGATGTTGCGCGCGCCCTTTATGTTGCGCGTGCAGGTAAAGCAGTGGGCGAACAACGCGGTGGCCTGCCACGCCCCGCCCGGCGGAAGCTCGAGATTTCCAGTCAGCTTGATGCCCTGGCGATTGGTGAACTTGATCTTCGTCATGCGATTCGGTACCGGAATGGTCGTTATCATTCAAGTGTACCAACCGAACGAGCCCTCGTAACGTGATATACGGGCAAGTCGCGCGTGAAACCTGAAACCCGATATTGGATCGTCATGTCCCTCAAATCTTCATTCCTGTTCCTCGGTGCTATTTTTATCGCGCCCCTGGTTTCTCCCGCCAACGCCCAGCAGGCCTGGCTGATGACCTACGGCAC
>CAYYZR010000620.1:0-1053 GCA_964476005.1 uncultured Halomonas sp. | reverse complement strand
ACGCCGAGGCGGGCGACCCGGCCGAAGCGGTGGTCAGCGCCACGCTGCATGATCTGGCCTCCGGCCCGCAAGGCGCGGCCGGCAAGAGCCTGGGGCCGTGGCGGATCCTCGAAACGCTGGGCAGCGGCGGCATGGGCAGCGTGTTCCTGGCCGAGCGCGCCGACGACGAATACCGGCGCCGCGTGGCGCTGAAGCTGATCCGGGGCTTCCCCGACCCGGCCAGCCTGGAGCGCCTCAGGACCGAACGCCAGATCCTGGCCGATCTCAATCACCCCAACATCGCCGCGATGATCGACGGCGGCACCACCGACGATGGCCAGCCCTACCTGGTAATGGAATACGTCGAGGGCGTGCCGGTTGACCAGTGGTGCTTAGATACCGGGCCTTCGCTGGAACGGCGGGCAGAAATTTTCCGCGAAATCTGCGGCGCGGTGCAATACGCCCATAGCAACCTGGTGATTCACCGGGACCTCAAGCCCAACAACGTGCTGGTGACGGCCGAGGGCCGGCCGGTGCTGCTCGATTTCGGCATCGCCAAGCTTGTCGACCCCGGTTCGTCTGAGCCGGACGACGTCACCCGGGGTGCGCGCTACTACACGCCGGGCTTTTCGTCCCCGGAACAGCTTGCCGGCGCGCCGGTTTCGACCGCCAGCGACGTCTACAGCCTGGGCAAGCTGTTCGAGCTGATGCTTGCCGCCGGGCGCGGCGCCACCGAGGCCGCGCCGCAGGATCTCCAGGCGATCGTTGCACGCGCGACGGCCGATGATCCCGTCGATCGGTACTCCAGCGTCGAGGCGCTGGCTGCCGACGTGGCCAATTATCTCGACGGTCGGCCGGTCCAGGCGGCTTCGCGCCGCCTCGGGTACCGGGCCTGGAAATTCGTCAAGCGCAACCGGCTGGCGGCCGGTACCGCGGCTGTCGTGGCAGTGGCGATGCTCGGGCTGATCGGCCAGGTCGTGGTCGAAAGCCAGCGCTCTCGACAGGCCGAGACCCAGGCGCGGATCGAGGCCGCGAACGCCAACCAGGTGCTCGAATTCCTGGTCGAACTGATCG
>CAYYZR010000619.1:0-1057 GCA_964476005.1 uncultured Halomonas sp. | reverse complement strand
GGCTTTCGATGATTGCACGCTCAAGCGCCGCTTCGTTCCTCGCTTCGTTCCAGTTCGAGACCTGGATACCGATAAACACGCCAACCACAACGATCAGAAAGTCCAGAAAGACCGCGAACCAATTCTGATCGCGGACATGGCGGGTGAGACTGCGCAGTATCATTTCATCAGCGCCGATTCATCGATCGCCTCGATGACGCGTTCGGCCAACTCCGGCTGACGGGTCAACAGGCCATCTCCGGTCAACCGCGCGACGCTGGTCCATTCTCGAAGCGTGGTGAGGATCGCCGGATCGGCCAGGACCGAATCGATGACCGAGCTCGCTACGGGAGGCCGGTCGGCCGGCCTGGGACATGGATCGAGGTAGATTTCGAACTGGTCGTCTTCCTGGAAACATTGGACCCAGTACGCGTCCTGCAGCTCGATCGGAATCAGTCGGCGAACGAGGGTCCGGTACTCGGGCCGAACCTCCAGCCCCTGTGCCGCACGGTGATTCGTTTGAAGAAACGCCTCGACCGCCTCGATGATCGTCCGGT
Organism: uncultured Halomonas sp.; assembly: GCA_964476005.1. GTDB lineage: Bacteria > Pseudomonadota > Gammaproteobacteria > Xanthomonadales > Wenzhouxiangellaceae. The sequence goes on along the minus strand of CAYYZR010000619.1, from coordinate 521 downwards.
CGCTCGGAAGGCCGGAACGGCGAAGCTCGTCATAGGTCGTCCAGCGGTTCGAAATCTGCTGCCACTGCGAGGCGTGCATCAGGTCAACGATCACCGGCCAGCAATCCTCCGGACAGCTCACGCCCGATCCAGCGGCCATGGAAAGCACGCGTCGAGCTGCGGCGGCGCCGACGTTCAGGCCCTGGCCCACGGATTGTGCTGCGGCCGCATTCTGAAGCGCTTCCTGCCGAAGCTGGTCGAGGAGGAGTCGCTCGCGATCCTGTTGGGCGCGCCCCTCATTCCAGTTCGCCACCTGTATGCCGATGAATACCCCGACAACGACAATCAGGAAATCGATACTGACGGCAAACCAGTTCTGGTCGCGGACGTGCCTGGTGATGCTGCGCAGGATCAAGGCTGCTCTGCCGCCTCGGCTGCGGCATCGATCCAGTCCTGGCGGGCGGGCGCAAAGATATCGACGGCAACAGTGTCTTCAAGGATGTTGAACGCATGTTCGACGTTCGGAGCGAAAACCATGATTT
>CAYYZR010000618.1:0-1057 GCA_964476005.1 uncultured Halomonas sp. | reverse complement strand
TCCAGCCACGCCAGCAGGTTGAACTGCTGGAAGATCACACCCAGGTGGTCGGCGCGCTGACCTGGCTGGTGGGGCTGCTGTCGGTATTCGGCCTGAACATCTGGTCCGAAGTCACCATCGGCGGCAAGGACATCATGGGCGCGATCGAATTCGTCGCCTCCAACATCATGCTGCCGATCGGCGGCCTGCTGACCGCGGTCTTCGCCGGCTGGGTGCTGTCGAACCGGATCACCCGCGAGGAGCTCGACGAAAAGATGCCCGACTGGGCCTTCAAGCTCTGGCTGTGGCTGACCCGCGTGGTCACGCCGATCATGATCGTCATCGTGCTGGGCGGGCTGCTCGGGATCATCTAGTGTACCCAGCCTCTGAACAATTCTTGCGTGGGCGCCCAGGCGCCCGCGCCCCCGCACGCCCAACGGCGGGGGCTATCGGCAATTTATCCGAAATCGGGATGTCAAGAGACGGTCAAGCGGTTCTTCGCGCCCACCGGGACGAGTGCCCGATGGTCGAGCCTGCACTCAGCCCTGCGCGTGGCAGACGACGGCCTCCATCGTCCGTTCCACCCCGCCGCGAGCCTGGAGGTAAAGCTCTACAGGGCCAGCAGGCCCGTAAAGCCGGTACGCGCCTTCGGGCAGCGCCGAGCCCCAGGTTCTGAAACTGAGAAAATACTGATTGTCGTCGGCACGATAAGTCTCGACAGCGAGCAGTTCGAGAGTGGACTCGTCTGCGCCAGCGACGCGGTAGTGCGCGCCGGAAAGCAGCGCCGCGGCCCGAGCCGAAGACCACCCGGGAAGGGGCTTTGGCAAGGAGACAGCCGCCTGCAATCCGGTGGGACCCAATAGCGTCGCGGCCGAAGTCGCAGCAATTGTAAATGCGAATTTTCTTCTGTTCATTGCATAACGTCCGTAGCTTATGTGCCGGCCTTAGTGTTCCGCGGCATCGCGCATACGCCGGAAAAGACGGGCGCGATTATTATGACGATTCCTGGGAACAGCTGGAATCAAGCCTTCGACTGGTCCGAACAAGCGGTCGCCACGATGGCGAATCAGCCGCGTGA
>CAYYZR010000617.1:0-1058 GCA_964476005.1 uncultured Halomonas sp. | reverse complement strand
TGGTTCGGGCCGACCAGCGACGGCGGCTGGCTGCCCAACCCGGTCGGCGACCAGGAGGTCACGCTCAGAAGCGTATTCCGTCTGCTCAACTTCAAGGCCAATCACCGCAAGACGCTGGTGGTCGATTCGCGTGATACCTGGATCGGCATGGTGACGTCGGGCAACGCGCACGATGCCTCCAGTGCGCACAGCAACATCGCGGTCGAATTTTCCGGTGCGGCGGCACTGGACCTGCTGGCCACCGAGCGCGTCGTCGCCGCGTTCTCGGCGCCCGGCCTCGACTGGCCCGAACTGCAGCCGCCGCTCGAGTCGGCTGCGGACGCGAATGGCGCCCGAATGCAGGTGCTCACCGAGGCCGAAATCCGCGACGGCGTGATCGCCATGCTGGATGCGTCGGGTGCGGGCGACTCGATCGACCTTGCGATGTTCTACATCTCGCACCGCGGCATCGTCGAAGGCCTGGTGGCGGCCCGCGCCCGCGGCGCGGAAGTGCGTGCGCTGCTCGATCCCAACAAGGACGCCTTCGGCCGGCAGAAGGGCGGCATTCCGAACCGGTCGGTCGCCGCCGAGCTGGTCGAAGCCGGCATCGAGGTGCGCTGGTGCGACACCCACGGCGAGCAATGTCACGACAAGCTGATCCTGGCACGCCGCGCCGACGGCGGGTCGGAACTGATCGCCGGCTCGGCCAATTTCACGCGCCGCAATCTCGACGACCTGAACCTCGAAACCAACGTCCGCGTGACCGCGCCGGTCGATTCGGAACTCATGCGCCACACGGCCAGCTACTTCGAACGCCGCTGGGCCGAGCCGGGGGTACGCAACTACAGCGTTCCGTATTCGGCTTATGCGGCCGAGGGCTGGATCCAGTACTGGCGGTATCGGTTCATGGAGTTTACGGGGTTGTCGACGTTTTGATTTTCTGGCCTGGCGGCCCGGGGCGTGGTGATGAGTGCACCATGGCCGGGTGCCTGCGGCTCTTCTAACCCAAAATCAACTTCAAACCCGTTTCGCCACGCGCTTCGCGCTTGCTGGCGACCTGCTTTTGTCAGTCGCGACAA
>CAYYZR010000616.1:0-1058 GCA_964476005.1 uncultured Halomonas sp. | reverse complement strand
GCGGTGAAGGCCTGGGCATCGACCCGCTTGCCGGCCTTGACCGCGGCGTAGATGACGCGCAGCACCGCATCGGCGAAGCCGCCTTCATGCTCGCGCGCGGCAATGGCTTCGAGCTTCAGGTCTCGCAGCTGTTCGAGTGCCCGGCGCTGGCTGGCGGCCGGCTTGGCCGAGTCGGCGTGGGTGGCTTTCTCGCCGGCCAGCGCCTGGACCAGCGGGTGGGTCCAGATGGCCTTGAACACCTGCTCGACGGCGACGTCGCGCCGATCGGTGGCCTGCTCGATGGCACGCTGGAACGACTCGATCATGCCGCGCTCGATCTGTCGCAGCGGGTTGTCGGCGGGCGCCTCGACGCGGTTGTCGCGCACCAGGTCGGCCGCCGCCTTGAACCCGGCCATGAATGGATTGGCGTCGGAGAACACCGTGTAGCGAAGCCTTTGCGGGTGCATCATGCGGCGCATTTCGGCGCCGACCGGGTTGGCGATCATCTGTACCCACGGCGCCACGAAGCTTGAATACAGGCCTTCGTTGATTTCGGAGAACCTGGCCACGGCTCGGAACGGTTCTTCGTCGGCGCGGCCGTCGTCGTAGGCCCGGATGTCGTCGAGCGTGCGCTGTTCGAAGTGCATGGTGTAGGTCTGGCAGACGATGCCGTGCTCATTTTCCGTCTGGACCTGGTCGATGACCATTTCGAACAGGCCGGGCGGCAGCGTGTCGATCAGGTCCAGCGAGTTGACCAGGCTGTCGTGTTCCTTGTCGGCGACCTTGCCGGAAACGAAGATGCCCAGGTGACCGACGTCCGGATGGACGGTGTAGACGATGGTCTGCTCGTTGGCCTGTATTTCGGCAACGTCGGAATACAGGTCGAGAATCCAGTTCAGCGCCTGCGGCGGTGGGGTGATGTTGTCGCCCTCGCTGGCGATCACGACGATGGGCGCGCGGATGGCCCGCAGGTCTATCGGTGCGCCGTCATCGTCCAGGATCCGGCCCTGGGTGAGTTTGTTGCCGATGAACAGCTCCGAGGTCAGTTCGACGATTTCCTCGCGCGAGAGCAGGAAATA
>CAYYZR010000615.1:0-1062 GCA_964476005.1 uncultured Halomonas sp. | reverse complement strand
ATTCGACGCGCGGATCGACGTACATGCGAAGCCCCCCGGTATCGACGCGCTCGGGTTTTATGTCCTTGCCGATTTCGGCGATGGACAGCCCGTTGCCGCTCATCTGCAGGATCATGTGCTCGCCGGCGGCAGCGATCCGGAAGGCCTGGACGCCGCGCAGCACGTTGTCGGCCTCGCGTTCTTCGAAGTCGAAGCGCTTGAGCTGGTTGTCGGCCGAGGTCGATTCTCCGGGCGGCCGGTTGCTTTCCCCCGGCTGCGGCGACTCGATGTAGAACAGGTTGCCGTCGCCGGCGACCTGGAGCGAACCGTAGTTGCCCTCGGCGACCGGCAGACCGACGATGCGGGCCTGGATGCCGTCGAAGTCGATCACGACCTTGGGCGTTTCCTTTTTCTTGTCGCCCTTCTTCTTGCCGTTGTCGTCCTTGTCGTCCTTATTCTCGTCTTCGTCGCCGTTGTCCTCGTCGACCTCCTCGTCACCGGTCCGGGGGGCGAGCGGCGATTCGCCGTCGGCGGTCAGTACCGCTGCATAAAGGCCGGCGCGATACGGGTGCTCCTGGCTGGTCATGTTCAGACCGACCTGCACCGGGCCCGAGTTGGTCGAGGCGGCGAAATAAAGATACTTGCCCTTCGGGTCGAATGCCGGCGAGGCCACGTCGGCCATGCCGTCGGTAATCACGGTGGATTCGCCTGATTCGAAATCGTAAACGGCGAGGTCGGCGTGGAAATTCGGCTGCTCGAGGTTGTAGGCGAGCCAGCGCCCGTCGGGCGAGAACGACACGTCAAACCCGGCGCGGCGCGTGTTGGTCGCAATTGTCGTGACCATCGGCTTGACGTCGCCGTCATCCAGCGAGATGAAATGCAGGCCGAGATGGTTGTCGCTGAAAACAATGCGTCCGGTTTCGGCGTGCCAGGCTTCCAGATCGTAGAAGTCCGGTCCGAGTGGGAACGACTGCGTGTCCTCCATGCCTTTCTGATCGGCGATCTTGAGCGTCTGGCCCTCCAGCGATTCGACGATCCAGGCCAGCTGCGACCCGTCCGGCGACCACAGCGCGGCGTATTCGC
>CAYYZR010000614.1:0-1064 GCA_964476005.1 uncultured Halomonas sp. | reverse complement strand
TTGATTTTCCTGATATTCGCCGGCGCGGCAGTGATCGCGACCGCGGCGCTGTATGCGCGTCAGGCGCTGCCGGTGGCCTACATCGTGCTGGGTGCGGCGATGGGGCCGTGGGGTTTCGGCCTGGTCGGCGACGTCGAAATCCTGCAGGGCATGGCCGAGTTCGGGATCATCTTCCTGTTGTTCCTGCTTGGGCTGAACCTGGAGCCGCGCGAGCTCCTGCGGATGCTCCGCGAGGCTGTTCTGGTGACCGTGGTGACCTGCGTGGTGTTTTTCAGCGTCGGCGCCGGGGTTGCCCTGGTATTCGGCCTGGACATGCTGCAGGCGGTGCTGATCGGTGCGGCGGTGATGTTTTCCAGCACCATTCTCGGGTTGAAACTATTGCCCACCTCGACGCTGCACCACCAGCGTCTTGGCGAGATCATCGTGGCGATTCTTCTACTGCAGGACATCATCGCGATCGCCGTGATCCTGTTTATCCAGGGCTTCGCCGGCAGCACCAACCCGGTCGTGGACGTGGGCGTGCTGCTACTGACCGCGCCGCTGCTGTTCGTTCTCGCCCTCGGTTTCTGCCGCTACGGCCTGATGGCGCTTATGCAGCGCTTCGACCAGATCCAGGAATACATCTTCCTGATCGCGATCGGCTGGTGCATGGCGGTCGCAGTGCTGGCCCACGAGATCGGTCTGTCCTACGAAATCGGCGCATTCATCGCCGGCGTCGCGATCGCCACCAGCCCGATCTCGCGGTTCATCGCCGAGACGCTGAAGCCGCTGCGAGACTTCTTCCTGGTCGTCTTCTTCTTCGCTCTCGGCGCCGGCTTCGACATGTCGTTGCTGCCGCAGATTTTCTGGCCGGCGCTCACGCTTGCCGCGCTGCTGATGCTGGTCAAACCGTTGACCTTTGCCTGGCTGTTCCGACGCCAGGGCGAGAAGCCGGGCGTCTCGAGGGAAATCGGCATCCGGTTGGGGCAGGTCAGCGAATTCTCGCTGCTGGTGGCGGTGGTGGGTCTCAACAGCGGCCTGATGACCGACCAGGCGTCCTACATCGTCCAGGCCACGACGATCCT
>CAYYZR010000613.1:0-1065 GCA_964476005.1 uncultured Halomonas sp. | reverse complement strand
GCGACATCGATCGAATCGTGATGACCGCCATGCGGGTCGATCCGGCAGACCGCTATTCGTCCGCGCTGGGATTGGCCCAGGACCTGGAGCGGCACCTGTCGGGCCAGCCGGTTCGGGCGCGCGGTGCATCGAGACTCTATCGGGCCTCGCGGTTCATCGGCCGGCATCGTGTCGGTTTCGCCATTACTGTCGCCGCTTTTGCGCTGCTGGCCGGCGCCCTGGTCGTCGTGGATGCGCAGCGCGAGCGGGCCCGGGCGGAGGCTGCCCGGGCCGAGTCGGCGCGCGCCTTCCTGGTCGATATGATCCAGCGCGCCGACCCGTTCGAGAATGCCGACGCCCCGACGCTGGCCGGCGCGTTGAAGCAGGCCGTGCCGGGTCTCGGGCAACGCTTCGAGGGCCAGCCGCTGCTGGAAGCCGAGATGCGCTATGCGATCGGCTATGCGCTCCAGAATCTCGGCGAAGTCCAGCCCGCTCGCGAGCAGCTGGAACTGGCCCTCTCGCTTCGCCGGGCGGCCGGATCACCCGTCGACCTCGCCGAAGTGCACGACGGGCTGGGCATCGTGGCCTGGTGGGAGAGCGATTTCGACGCCGGCAGGCACCATTTCGAGCGCGCAATCGAGTTGCTGCGAGGCCGCGAAGACGCGCGCGCCCGGGTGCTGCGCGTCAACGTGCTGGCCAACTGGGCGGCGATGCTGATCGACGCCGGCGAAAACGAACAAAGCGAGCGGCTGGCGTTGCGTGCGCTCGGTCTCGCCGATGGGGTGGACGCGGTCAGTGCCGAAACGCTGGCCGCGATCTGGTCCAGCGTGGCCACGGCCCGCGACGGGCTGGGCAACGGCGAGGCGGCACTGGAAGCGTTCGAGCGCACGCTCGACATCCAGCGCCAGGCCACCGGCGAAATGCACCCGAGTTATGCAATCGTGCTCAACAACATGGCCTTGATGTACTACGGCATGGACCGACTCGAAGACGCCATCGAAGCGATGCGCAGATCGGTCGACATCAGGCGTGCCACGCTGGGCGAGGCGCATCCCCAGACCGCGACGGCGCTGTTCAACCTGGCGC
>CAYYZR010000612.1:0-1066 GCA_964476005.1 uncultured Halomonas sp. | reverse complement strand
GCCGGTCCCCGACGAGGCGCTGACGCTGGATCCACCGGCACGCCACCGCGTGGTGTATTTTCCCGGCTCGACGATCAGCAACTTCACCCATACCGAGGCGCACGAGTTCCTGACCCGGATGGCGCGTATCGCCGGGCCCGGCGGCGGTGTGCTGATCGGCGTCGACCTGATCAAGCCGGCCGAGCGTCTCGAGCGCGCCTACGACGACAGTGACGGCGTCACCGCGGCGTTCAACACCAATCTGCTGCGGCGACTGGAAGCCGACCTGGGCGCAAAGCTGGAGATCGACGCGTTCGAGCACCGGGCTATCTACAATGAAGACCGGCAGCGCATCGAAATGCATCTGGTCGCTAGCCGGCCGACCACGATCGAGCTCGACGGCAAGCGCTTCGATTTCGATACCGGCGACAGCATCCATACCGAAAACAGCCACAAGTATTCGATCGAGGGCTTCCGTGAACTCGTGAAAGGCACCGGCTTGCACCCGGTGACGACCTGGACCGACCCCGACGGCCTGTTCAGCATGCATTACCTGGAAACGGACATGAAGCCATGAACACCATCGATCGCATCGTTACCCAACTCGACCAGGCCCTGCGCGTTTCGCTGGCCCCGGCCCCCGCGGCCGATCGGGAATCGCCCGGCGGCAAGCTGCGCGAGGCCAACCTGGAGCACGACGAGCGTCAGCATGCGGCTGGGCTGATGCGCATCAACCATACCGGCGAGGTCTGCGCCCAGGCGCTTTACGCCGGCCAGGCGGTCACCGCCAGGCTGCCGAGGGTCCGCGTCGAAATGGAGCAGGCCGCGCGCGAGGAAATCGACCACCTGCGCTGGTGTGCCGAGCGCCTCGACGCGCTCGGCAGCCATCCCAGCCGGCTCAATCCGCTGTGGTATGCGGGCTCATTTGCCATCGGGGCTGCTGCGGGGCTTGCCGGCGACAAGTGGAGTCTCGGCTTCGTCGAGGCCACCGAGCGCCAGGTCGAGGCCCACCTCGACTCGCACCTCGACAGTCTTCCCGAGGCCGACGAGCGCTCGCGCGCCGTGGTCTCGCAGATGAAGGAAGACG
>CAYYZR010000611.1:0-1068 GCA_964476005.1 uncultured Halomonas sp. | reverse complement strand
GCAGCGGCCAGTTCGCCGAGCTGATCGAGAACCGCTTCCGGCTGGCCTGCCGCCGTTACGGACTGGATCGGCGCCGCGAGGACGCGCTGCGCACCGACGGTTTTCGCCTGCTTCCGCGCGAAGGCGACCAGATGGGCCTCTTCTGAATCCGGGGACTGGCACGATCAACGCGCACGCCCGCTCGAGGCGCCGACCAGACGAAGTCCGTCAGCCGCCCGGTTGACTGGAGCACACCGTCGATGTAAAACGAAGGCGGGTCCAACAGGCAGGTGGCAGGCCATGGTTACTATTGGTTTCTTCCAGCTGAGCAAGTTTCGGTTGCAGCAACTCGGTTCAGATTCGTTTTCGCAGGACTCGAGGCGATGAACGTTCGCCAACCGATATCGGCCGAGCACTCGCGCCCGAAGTTCGGCAGATCCAGACTTGTGCTTGACTGTTCGCTGGTGCTGTTCGTGTTGTTTATTCCCGGCATTTTTATCGCCGGCGAGGCCTACGTGACTTACTGGATGGGGCACCGCCTGGTCGCCGCCGGAATTCTGCTCGTGTTGCTGACCTATTCCTGGCTTGTATTGAAAGCGCTGATCAGCATTGGAAATTCCGAACGATCGGTGGATGGAGAGCCCTCCGCGGCATCGCTGCGCGCAATAGCCGGAGCGCTGCAGGTGCTGATCATTGGCGGCGCATTCCTGAGCGTTTTTGCACCGAGCATGGTCATCGGCGCGCTGACCATTGCGCACATCGACCGAAAGAACGGTCTCTTCGACTCGATACCCGTCGCCTACCTGGCAAGCGTGTTGACAAGCCTTGCCATGGCATCAAGACATTTCTGGCTTCAGCCGTTTGCCGACGAGCTGGCGTTCACCGATATGGCCGCGGCCTTTTTCGCCGCAGCATTCGTGTTCGGCCTTCAAGCGTTCTTTATTTCGCGCGAGGTCGCACGTCAGATCGGGTCGGAACGCAGGTAAACAGAACGACTTCTGTCGATCGGCCGCCACCGACAGCGCCGATCAAAGCGCTTCAATGACCCGCTGCAGGCGACTGCGCACCTCGTCGGCGACCTTGCCGAGA
>CAYYZR010000610.1:0-1071 GCA_964476005.1 uncultured Halomonas sp. | reverse complement strand
CGCGTTTCTTGCAGACGATTGATTTTGACAATCGCCCGAGCTTGGGTCGAAACGACGGTCGGAGGTGATGGCATGCTTGGCTACAGACTATCGAACGGTCGGCTGAAGGCGGTCGACAATCCGATCGAAGAACTCGATGAACTGGTCTGGCTGGATCTCTTCGACGAGCCGCTGGAAAATATCAAGAAGCTCGAGGCGCTGCTGGGCGTCAATATCCCGACCCGCGACGAAATGGAGGAGATCGAAGTCTCCAGTCGTCTTTACGAGGAAAACGACGCCTGGTTCCTGACCGTCACGCTGCCGGCGCGCGCAGGTCAGGGTGAAGCCGAGATGGGTCCGGTCAGTTTCGTGCTCACCGACTGGCTGCTGATCACGGTGCGTGCCACCGACCCGCGGGCGTTCACGACCTTTCCGCAGCGCGCCGGCAAGGCCGATCTGGGCCTTGAAAGCGCGTCCACCGTACTGTTGACGCTTCTCGAGGCCATTGTCGATCGGCTGGCCGATATCCTCGAGCACGCCAGTCGGGAAATCGACACGATTTCATCGGCCATCTTCGTCCATACCGAACTCAAGCCAAGCGGCAAGAGTTCGTTCCAGCATGTGCTCAAGCAACTCGGCCGTCAGGGCGATCTGCTTTCCGACCTGCGCGAAAGCCTGATGACGCTCAGCCGTGCCGGCGGCTATCTGGGCCTGATCTGGCCGCGCATGGAACATGCCTCGAAGGAATCGCGCGAGCGTCTGCAGACGCTTGGGCGCGACATTCAGTCGATCAGCGAGCACGCCAGTTTCATGACCCAGAAGGTCACGTTTCTTCTGGATGCGACGCTGGGTATGATCAACATCGAGCAGAACGCGACCATCAAGATCTTCTCGGTACTGGCCGTCATCTTCATGCCGCCGACGATGATCGCCTCCATTTACGGCATGAACTTCGAGCACATGCCGGAACTGACCTGGCCGTTCGGCTATCCCGCCGCGCTGGGCGTCATGCTCGCCGCTGCCGTCCTGCCGTACGCGTTCTTCAAGCGCAAAGGCTGGCTGTAAGCCCGGCGGAGCGCACGTCGAAGTAGA
>CAYYZR010000609.1:0-1072 GCA_964476005.1 uncultured Halomonas sp. | reverse complement strand
ACCGCGCCGGTCGACAGGCCGAACAGGATCTGGGTGACCAGGAAGTAGACCAGCGGCGGATTGCTCCGAAGCGCCCGCCACAGGTCGCCGAACCGGATCTTGCGCGACATGACGTGGCGCGACGGCTCCGGCACGGTGCGGCACATCAAAAGAACCAGCACCGGCAACGCGACGATGACGAATATCGCAATGCCGCGCATGACCTCGGGCGTGAACGCCGTCGTTCCGGTCATCAGGATCATCGGTGCGGCCATGAAACCGACGCCGCCGACGAAGCCCAGCAACTGGCGCCAGAACACGATCCGGGTTCGCTCGTGATAATCGATCGAAAGCTCGGCCGCCATCGCCGTATGCGGAATCTCGACCAGCGTCCAGCCCAGCGTCACGACCAGGTACCAGGCCAGAAGGTGAGCGAAACCCGCGTCGTCGGCGGGGTTGTAGAGAAACCAGGCCCCCGCGGCCACCAGCAGCGCGCCCATCACCATCCAGGGCTTGCGGTTGCCCGCACGGTCGGACACAAGCCCGATCAAGGGATCGGTCAAGCCGTCGAACACACGCGCGAGCAGCATCGCCGTGGCCAGCCCGGCGACCGTGACGCCGGTGTATTCCAGGTAGAAGTTCGGCAGGATCGCCGCAGTCGGCGACAGCAGCATCGAAAGCGGGAGATTGACCAGCCCGAAGAGGATCAGCGTTGCAGTCGGAAGGCGCTCGGCCGTGGGGGCGCTGGCGGTGCTCATCGGCTTCGGTCATCGGCCTCTCTCGAGGGCGACGGGCGCGAAGATCAGTCGCCCGGGTGCAATTCGACGATGGCCTGGATCTCGACCGCGATGTTCGATGGCAGCGAGGCCATGCCGACCGCGGCCCGGGCGCCCTTTCCGGCGTCGCCGAATGCAAGCACGAACAGGTCCGAAAAACCGTTGATGACCCTGGGGTGGTCGGTGAAATCTTCGGTGGCGTTGACCATGCCCGTGATCTGCAGCACCTGCTTGACCTTCGACAGTTCGCCGACCGCCGACTTGATCGTCGCCAGCATGCACAGCCCGGTCAGCTCGGCCGAGCGCCGGCCCTGCTC
>CAYYZR010000608.1:0-1081 GCA_964476005.1 uncultured Halomonas sp. | reverse complement strand
TGATCCATGAATTCTTCATCTGTTCTGCTCCCGGAATAATTCTGTCTGATTTGCGGAATCGCTGGCGGTCTGGCGGCAAGTCGTCGGTATCTGCACGTCTGCTCGGCTGGATGCATGTCCGGCGCCGGAATTGGTCTTCGGGGGGGTAGAGGCGGATGCAGGTGTTCGGCTGTGCATTCCGAAACGCGATCGCCGTCGGTCTTGTCTATCCCCTTGGTTCCGATTCCGAACGTCCGATCATGTCGTTATATTCGGACGTTCCAGGGTCGATTCCTGTATTGCATCACATATTAGCGTTTGAAGTGCTCTCAAGCAACTGTTATCTGAAGTGACATGCAAAATCGATACCATTCGGCGCCGTAAAGTGCGTAAAAATGCACTTGGATGCAATGAATACAAAGGCTTGTGCGCATCGGGCGAGTCGTTTTGGATGTTCGGGGGCGGCGAAATCAACGCTTTGGCAGGCCGAACATGACGAAATTGGCGCACTTTCGCCGCAATGCGTGGATCGCGTCACGTCAGGCTGGTCAGAACCGGGGTCGGATCCTCGATGAGATCCGTGCCCGCTCGAACGGTGCACAGTTCGCTGACCGCAAATGCTGCGTCCGAAGTCTTGCGAAGCAGTCGGGCTTCATGGCTGAATCGTCGCGTGAACAAAAGCGGCATCGTGGCGCGAATGACTGCGGCCAGCGCCAGTACCGGGGATGCCGGTTCGCGTATCGATGGTCCGAAACGTCCGGAGGAGGGGCGTTGCAGCAGCCATATCCGGTCGATGGCGCAACTGGAGAGGCATTGCCGCCGAAGCGCGTCGGGCTGGTCGCGGTAATGCAGGACCGACTTCGGGCGGTTGTCGAGAGGCACGGCGCGGGCGCCTTCGAGTTTCGACATCAGCCGGTCGCACGCGTGCCCGTGACGCAGCATCATGAATTCGCGCAGGCGCTCGGCACGCAGCCCCCCGGACTGGTCGAAACCGACCATGACCCAGTCGTCGGATACCACGCGCGCACCGGCGGCCAGGGCGGCCGCGGTGAGCACGGATTTGCCGGCGCCCTTGTCGCCCAGCGCCAGAATTCCCTTGCCT
>CAYYZR010000607.1:0-1082 GCA_964476005.1 uncultured Halomonas sp. | reverse complement strand
GCGACGATCGCGTCCGGTCCGAACAGCGAAACCGCCTCGCGCGTGACATCGTCGCGGATGTCGAGTTCGACCGAGACGTCGTGCCCGGCGCGCTCGAGCTCGGCGAACACGCGCTGGCTCAGGGAATTGAATGCATGGCAGAGGATCAGTAGACGCATTGTTCAATACAGGCTTGAAAGTTCAACGGCGTTAACCACGAAGGACACGAAGACCACGAAGAAAGAGCAAAAAGGAAGAGCAACAAGCCGGCCGTGTTCCGGACCCACGATCACGTGGGGTGGACCGTTGCGAACTCGAAACACCGCGCGGAACACGGCAGCGCGCGGAAAACGGCCACCCACGGTCAGCGTTCCTCGATTCCGGATATCGCCGGTCGGCGATCCCGGGACACCAATTGCTCCATCCAAATATACTTTCTTTTTCTTCGTGTTCTTCGTGCCCTTCGTGGTTCCTGCTTTTGCGAGTTTGAAGCGCAATCTGACTTGCGTGACCAGCGGTCAACCGGCCTTGGCATATCGTCTATACCGATAATAAGCCGCGCAGGCGCCTTCGTCGGAGACCATGCACGAGCCGATCGGGTTGCGCGGGGTGCACACGGTGCCGAAGATTTCGCAGTCGGTCGGTTTCTTGACGCCGCGGATCACCGCCGGGCACTGGCAGGCGGCATTCTCGCGCACGTCCAGTTCGACCATTTCGAAGCGTTTCTCGGCATCGAAGCGTTGGTATTCGCGCTTGATTCGCAGTCCGGAGTAGGGTACGTGGCCAAGCCCGCGCCAGGCGAAATCCGGTCTGAGCTCGAGCACGTCGGCCACCAGCGCCTTGGCCTTTTCGTTGCCGTCGCGCGAAACGCCGCGCAGGAACTGGTTTTCGACCTCTGCCCGTCCCTCGTTCATCTGACGAATCAGCATCCGGATCGACGCCAGCACGTCCAGCGGCTCGAATCCGGCGATGACCACCGGCCGCTGGTATTCGGCGGCAAAGAACTCGTAGGGGGCCGAACCGATGATCGTGCTGACGTGCGAGGGCCCGAGGAATCCGTCGACGCGCACCTGGCCGAGGCGACGCACTTCCGGAGAATCCAG
>CAYYZR010000606.1:0-1086 GCA_964476005.1 uncultured Halomonas sp. | reverse complement strand
CTGGGCATCCCGTTCACCGAATGGGGCGGCTGGGGCTGGGAGTGGCGGCACCGCGACAACCCGGATCATGTCGGCCGCACCGAATGGGCGCCGTTCAAGGCAGACACCGAATATATGGCGCCCAGCAAGCAGCCCTTCATGATGAATTTTCGGGTCGATGACCTGGACGCGCTGATCGAGCAACTTAAAGCGGCGGGTGTGGATCTGGTCGGCGAGCCCGAGGCCCACGAATACGGCAAATTCGCCTGGATAATGGATCCGAACGGCATCAAGATCGAGCTGTGGGAGCCGGCCGGCGAGCCCGGCGGCTGAGGTTGGACGGAGATGAGCTGAACATGTCGAACGATTCGCCCGTTTTCCGCCATGGTGATTTCTGCCGCGTCGACCTGAACGCCCGCGACCCGGATGCCGCGCGCGTGTTCTATTCCGGCCTGTTCGGCTGGACCGGCGAATTCGCCGGGCGTGCCGGCGACGCCGGGGCCTACGAGCGGTTCTTCCTCGACGGCCTGCTGGTCGCCGGCATGGGGCGAATGAGTGATGAAATGCGCGAAGGCGGCTCGCCTTCAGCGTGGGTGAGCTATATCCGCGTCGATGATGCGCACGCCATGGCGCAGGCGGCCGAGCGTCTGGGCGCGGCCATAATTCTGCCGGCGACGACAATTTCAGAAGCCGGGCGCATTGCGTTCATCAAAGACCCGACCGGCGCAGTCGTGGCGTTCTGGGAAGCCGGTCTGGAAGCCGGCGCCGAGGCGACCAGGGCGCCGGGCACGTTCTGCTGGAACGAACTGGCCACGCCCGATCTCGAAAGCGCCCAGGCCTTCTACGCCGAACTGCTGGGCTGGACCGGCTACGTCAACCCGCACTCGCCGGCGCCCTACCGGATCATCGAGAATGCCGGGAAATCCAGCGGCGGCATCCTGCAGATGACCGAGGAGTGGGGCGGCGCACCGCCGCACTGGATCGTCTACTTTGCCGTCGACGACGCCGAAGACGCCGCCGGGCGGGTTCGCGCGCTCGGCGGCGCGGTTCACCACGGTCCGTTCGATACCGCAGCCGGCCGGCTGGTGGTGTGCCGGGACAACCAGG
>CAYYZR010000605.1:0-1088 GCA_964476005.1 uncultured Halomonas sp. | reverse complement strand
CAGCAGCATGCCCAGGAGCATCAAATGCGTGCGTTTCATGATCGATTCTCCCCATGGCCGTGCTCGATAGTGCCACAACCGCTTGCGGCCGGCAAAGCCCGCCGGCTTCGTGCATGCCGCGCCTCAGGATCCGGCTTGCCGGACTCGCGGAGGGCTCTGAAGCTGGAGCATGCCGGTAAAAATCAGGAACTGGGCGGTCGTATAAAGGCCGACGATCACGATTTCGGAATATGCAAACGGTGCGACGAACCGATCGATGCCGATCAGCGAATCGGCCACCAGAAACAGCACGGCGCCGGCCCAGACCCGCCCGGGACGCGCCTCCACCCCTGCGGCCAGCACGGCCATTGCGACCAGCGCCGAGACGTAGACGAACACCGGAAGCAGGAACGCGCCGAGCCCCGGCAGCATCATGGCCAGCACGACGGCGCCGTAGACGACCAGTGGCAGACGGAACTCGAGGCGGTCCCCCAGCGGGCGGCGGGGCTGAACGAAAGCGACCGAATAGGCCAGCTGCGTGACCAGGAAGCAGAGCAGTCCCTGCATCAGGTAGTCGTGACGGTCCAGCGCCAGGAAGATGTCGCCGGCCGCGGCTGCGACGAAACCGATCATCATCGGCACGCCCAGGCGGGCGGGGAGCCGCGCAACGAGCACGCCGGCGGCCAGCAGCATCGGCGTGGCCTTGACCGCCCAGTCGCCGGGGAATCCGGGCGTCCAGAGGCTCAGCCAGTAGCCGAGCCCGACTGCGGCGAACAGTAGCGGAGACAGGCGCTCGATATTCATTCCGCCAAGTATAGGGAAGCCCTGAATACCTCTGCACGGGCGCATGGTCATCGACAAGCAGTGATCGCAGGTGCCTTGATGCCAGCCTCGACGCGCTCCAGCGCGCAGGACACTGCCGACGGCGCCGTCAATCCTGGGGCCGGGAGCCATCGAAAACGCGATCGATGTCGTTTCAGTCCTGCGTCCTTCGTGCCTCGTGCCAGGCCGCGATCGTGGCCCTCGGAATCGGAAAGTAGCCGTTGGTCACCTGGGGTGCGCCGGCGTCGGGATCGGGCGCCAGGTGAACGTACCAGCCGTCGCCGGGG
>CAYYZR010000604.1:0-1089 GCA_964476005.1 uncultured Halomonas sp. | reverse complement strand
CCCAAGCATCCATCCTCGACGGCCGGGCGGTTGCCGACAGGCTGATCGCCAACGTAGCACAGGCCGTGGCCAACGGCGCCAAGCGCGGCGAACGCCCGCCGGGGCTGGCCGTGGTGTTGATCGGTGATGACCCGGCTTCGGATATCTACGTAGGCAACAAGGTCAAGGCCTGCGCGCGGGCCGGTATCGTTTCGCGCGACTACAGGCTGGCGCACGGATCGGACCAGAAGAGCCTGCTGGCACTGATCGATCAGCTCAATGCCGACGACGAAATCGACGGCATCCTGGTTCAGCTGCCGCTCCCGCCGCACATGGATGAGCACGCGGTGACCCGCCGTATTTCGGTCGAAAAGGATGTCGACGGCTTTCATCCGATCAATGTCGGCCAGCTGGCGTTGCGCAATCCGGGTTTGCGGCCCTGCACGCCCCGCGGCGTGATGACGCTGCTCAACGCCTACGGCCTTGACACCAAGAGCAAGCATGCCGTGGTCGTCGGTGCATCCAACATCGTGGGTCGCCCGCTGGCCCTCGAATTGTTATTGGCCGGCGCGACGGTCACGGTGGCGCACCGATTCACCAGAAACCTCGAATCGCTGGTGCGCCAGGCCGAATACCTGTTCGTCGCGGTCGGCAAGCCGGGTGTGATCGACGCCGAATGGATTCAGCCCGGTACCGTGGCCGTCGATATAGGCATCCATCGGGACCCGGAGGGCCGAGTCCGCGGAGACCTCGATTTCGAGGCCGCCAGCCGCCGCGCCTCGTGGATCACGCCAGTGCCGGGCGGGGTGGGGCCGATGACGGTGGCCACGCTGATGCAGAACACCGCAGAGGCCGGCGGACTGGTGGTTCTGTCGCCATGATTGCCAGGGTTTCGCTCATGGTGGCGGCGGCGTTGCTGATCGGCGGCTGCGGCGCGTTTATCGATCGCGCCACCAGCAACTTCGCCAGCGATCTCGAACAGGCGGTCGTCAACTACGACGAGCCGCTGGTCGTCGAGCGCGGTCTTCCGGCGTTCCTTCTGATTCTCGAGGCGCGTCGCCAGGCCAATCCCGACGACGCCGACCTGCTGGTCAACCTGGCCTCGATGAC
>CAYYZR010000603.1:0-1089 GCA_964476005.1 uncultured Halomonas sp. | reverse complement strand
CGGTTTCCGGTTTCCGGTTTCCGGGAAATCATGCCCTCTTATCGATAAGCGAAACCCGATTGAATAGAAAGTTGCGAACAGTACACGCAAAGCCTGAGAAGATCCCCCGAATCGGGTTTGGCTTTCCTGAAACCGGAAACCCGAAACCGTCGCCCTCTTTACGACCCCACGACGAATGACCCATAACCACTCCACCCGCCCACCTGCCCCGAGATTCGCAGCGCTCCGATTCCTGTCGGCCTTGCTCCTCTGCGGTCTGGCAGCGGGTGTCACGGCCCAGGAAGTCTACCTGTGGACCGACGAGGACGGCATTCGTCATCTCAGCGACCGCGAACCCGATGGCGACTACGAGATCAAGGTGCAGCGCGCGATCGCACAGCCGGAAGCGGCGGTCGAGATGGCCAACGTCGGCACCGAGCGCGAACCGGAGTGGCAATTCACCAATCGCATGCACGGTCCGGTCACCGTGGCGGTATCGCTGGCGGAGGCCGAAAACGTGGTGACCGAGCCGGCGCTGCCGGCGCGGCTCGAATTGCCCGCGCTCGGTCACCGGTCGGTTCTGATCGGCCCGCTGGACCCCACGGCGGCCTGGCGCTATTCGATCCGCATGTCGGCCGTGCCCGGTGCCATGGCGGCACCCCCCCGCGACAGCCACGACTATCGCCTGCCGTTCCCGCCCGAACAGGCGGTCCGGATCGGGCAGGGATTCGCCGGCGGATTCAGCCACCAGGCGCCGCACAGCCGGCACGCGGTCGATTTCACGCTGCCGACCGGTACGCCGGTGCTGGCCGCGCGCGCCGGCACGGTGATGGACGTGGAGCGCTATTTTCACCGCGCCGGGCAGGACGTCGAACGCGACGGACCGCGCGCCAATTACGTGCGCATCCTGCACCACGACGGCAGCATGGGCGTCTACGCTCACCTGGACTACAACGGCGTGCTGGTCCGTCCCGGACAACAGGTCGCGCTCGGGCAGCAGATCGCAAGATCGGGCAACACCGGCTTCTCCACCGGCCCTCATCTTCATTTTGCGGTGCAGGTCAACCGCGGCATGGAACTGGTCTCGATTCCCTTCGAAATGCTCGACCA
>CAYYZR010000602.1:0-1094 GCA_964476005.1 uncultured Halomonas sp. | reverse complement strand
GGGAGCGCCTCGCAGTGCGGTTAGGCATCGACTGCTCCAACCCGGATGCGCCGATGGCCGATGCGATGGAAGAATACGCGAGGCAGCTGGAAAGCGAGTCCTGATCGGGAAGGTACTTCTCCAACCGAACTGACGTCCAATCGCGTGCAAGGCAAGCTCCCACACCCCTGGAGAGTTACGACACCGGCCCCGAATCTGAAACCGGTCGTAGCCTGCTACGGGTGTGGGAGCCGGCCTCGCCGGCGATGGCTGCGGCCCCGGCATTTAATCGCTTGCAAGGCAAGCTCCTACACCCGTAGAAACATCGAGACAGCCGCTAGGCCCCGATCAAGTCCGGGGCGACAGGAAATTCATGATGTAACGGCTTTCTTCGTGTCCTTTGTGTCCTGCTTTGATTTTTCATTCTTTCGCTTCGCGCCTTCGCGTCTTCGCGAGAGCGGTCTCGATGCTTTTACTCTTGAAGTTCTCTGCGCCTCTGCGTCTTCGTGAGAGATGATGCCTTTGGCTTGTTTTCTTTTTGCGCCTTCGCGGCTTCGCGATAGGCGGTTTGACGTTGCTTGACGTTCAGGTCGCCTGGCGGTGAACGCCGGCTACCGAGCGGCCCGACGGGTCGGCGCGGTTGGCGAATGCCGGGTCCCAGGCGAGTGCGGTCGGCGAACTGCAGGCAATCGACTTGCCGCCAGGCACGGTCGCAATGGCCGACGCCTCCGGATAGTGCTCTTCGAAGAGCATTCGGTACAGGTACGCCTCCTTGGTGGCCGGCGGGTGGACGGCAAAGCGGCTTTCGGCATCGGCCAGCTCGGCGTCTGTCACCCGCCCGTCGGCGAAATCGTGCAGCGCGTCTATCCAGCCGTAGCCGACGCCGTCGGAGAACTGCTCTTTCTGGCGCCAGGCAATTTCCTCGGGCAGCAGGTGGGCGAACGCGCGCCTGAGCAGGTGTTTTTCCATCCGATCCGGGCCGGTCATCTTGAGTTTCGGGTCGATGCGCATGGCGATGTCGAGCATCTCGGTATCAAGGAACGGCACGCGTCCTTCGACACCCCAGGCCGCGGTGGCCTTGTTGGCGCGCAGGCAGTCGAACTGGTGCAGCGCGT
>CAYYZR010000601.1:0-1099 GCA_964476005.1 uncultured Halomonas sp. | reverse complement strand
TCAGCAAGGCCGCGGGCATCCAGATATCGAGCAGATGCTCGGTGGCCACCACCCGGCCGGCTTCGAGCCGCGGCAGCGTGGCCAGCCAGTGGCCGAGCACCACCACCAGCAGCGCCGTGGCGCGCAAGGCGTCGGGATACAGATCGCGGCGCGGCTCGCTGGTCATCGGTTGGTCGTCATCGATTGCCGAAGGCTTCGCTGTAGCGTGCCTTGAGCAGCGGGGTCAGTCGCCAGAGAAGCAGCAGGCCGGGCACCACGGCAACAGCCGTCAGCACGAAGAACAGGGCCCAGTTGCCGTCGAGCCGGTCGACGATCCAGCCGCTGCCCGAAGCCAGCGTCGTGCGACCCAGGTTGCCGATGGAGGCCAGCAGCGCGTATTGCGTGGCGGTGAAGGTATGGCTGGACAGGAAGGTGATGAAGGCCATGAAGGCGACCGTGCCCAGTGCCGCGGTGAACCCGTCGACGATCACGGTCAGGCTCAGCAGCCAGGGCTCCGGCCCGACGACCGCCAGCCACGAGAACATCAGGTTGGTCGAGGCCATGGCGATGCCGCCGACGAACAGGCCCCGGATGATGCCGAAGCGGGCGTTGACCAGGCTGCCGAGGATCGCGAAGACCACCGTCACCCACCAGTTCAGCAGCTTGGAATAAGTGCCGATCTGTTCATTGCTGAATCCCACTTCCTTGTAGAAGACGATGGACATGCGGCCGAGAAAGGCCTCGCCGAGCTTGAATAGCAGCACAAAGGCGAGGATGGCCAGCGCCAGCTTGACGCCGTTTCGCTGGAAAAACTCGGCCAGCGGCTCGATCACTGCGCGGCGAATGCGATGCGCTATCGATTCATCGGCCTTTTCGCGCGGATGCGATGTTTCGGGCTGCGGTGCAAGCGCCACAACCGCGGCAATGAACGCAATCCAGATCGCGGCCAGCCCCAGATACGCCGAGTTCCAGCCGCCGGGCAGCCGGTCGACGAACCAGAACGGTAATGCGCCCAGCAGGCCGTACCCGGTCCACCAGCCAGAAGTTGCCATGGCCGAGCCGTACGAAATGCGGGCCTGGTCTTCTCTCGGAATCAATTCCACCCGATAGGCGTCGATGG
>CAYYZR010000600.1:0-1100 GCA_964476005.1 uncultured Halomonas sp. | reverse complement strand
CTCCAGCCGGTGCAGCACCGGATACAGCATGCCGTCGGTCCATTCCATCCGGCCGCCGGAGAGCTCGCGCACGCGCTTGAGAATGGCGTAGCCGTAGCTGTCGTCCTCGGCAAGGATGGCCAGCACGATCGGCGTCGAAGACGCGGCAATCAGATCCTTGTTGATATCCATGGCCTCAGCGTTCCGGTGCCGGATTCGGTTCAGCTGCCAATGTTGGTGAAGATGCCGACAGCCAGCTCGGCCCAGACGTAGACGAACAAGACGCCGATCAGCACCCCGGCGCCCAGCCACGTGCTGCGCGGCAGTTTGCGGGTCACCAACAGGCAGACGCCGCCGGCGACGAAAAGAAGCAGACCCCAGGCAACGAAATCGGTCCCATCCCAGTTCACTTCGCGGGTGAACTGCATCGCGACCAGCGGGATCGCGAATAAAACACAGGCCGTGCTCGCGATCCAGATGAGTGCTTTGTTCGGCTTGCTGCCGAACTCGATATTGCTTGATTGACCGGTCATGGGCAGATCCCGTGCTTTTGCATAGGCGCACTATACATTGCGGTGCTAGGTATGTAAATGCCCGCCCGCCACTATCGGTGTGCTTGCGGACCTGCTGCCGTCGGCCGAGCCCGATCGAGCGTCAGTTGCCGGTCTTGAGCGGTTCCACCAGTTTTGCGTCGTCATTGTCGGTGCGGTTGACCGCGGTGGAAACCGGCCAGCAGGTCAACGCCTCCGGTTCGAGCCGGTCGATGGATTCGCGCAGCGCATCCCGGCCCTGCACGGTGGGGTCCAGCCAGGCCTGCAGGCTGCTGTCGTCGAGGGTCAGCGGCATTCTCGGATGGATGTCGGCCGACGCGCCCCGGGCCGGCTCGGTGATGATCGCGCAGGAAGGCCGGTCCTTCGGGTCGATGACCCAGATGCCGGCCAGGAATACCGGTTCGCGATCCGCCCGGGCGAAAAACCAGGGTTGCTTGCCGCCCGCAGCGGGTTGCCACTCGTACCAGCCGTCGGCGGGCACCAGGCAGCGGTGCTTGTGGAAGGCGCTGCGGAAGTAGCGGCTGCTCTCCAGGTTCTCGGCCTTGGCGTTGATGGGCTCGGGCGCGCTGT
>CAYYZR010000599.1:0-1103 GCA_964476005.1 uncultured Halomonas sp. | reverse complement strand
AATTCATCGGCCTCGATCGCCGCCCGGATGTCGCGCATCAGCTGCTGGTAGTAGTACAGGTTGTGGATGGTCGCCAGCCGCGCGCCCTGGATCTCGTTGCAGCGATGCAGATGCTTGAGGTAGGCGCGCGAGTAGTTACGGCAGGTGTAGCAGGCGCAGTCGCTGTCCAGCGGCGCGGTATCCATGCGGTAGCGCGCGTTCTTGATCTTGATGTCGCCGAAACGGGTAAACAGGTGTCCGTTGCGCGCATTGCGCGTGGGCATCACGCAGTCGAACATGTCGACGCCGCGCGCCACCGCCGCAACGATGTCCTCGGGCCGACCCACGCCCATGAGATAACGCGGGCGGTCTTCGGGCAGCTTGGGACAGGTAGCGTCGAGGACTTCGATCCGCTCGGCTTCCGGCTCGCCCACGCTCAGGCCCCCGATGGCGTAGCCGTCGAAACCGATATCGATCAGCCCGGCCGCGGAAATCGCCCGGAGTTCCGGATACATCCCGCCCTGTACGATGCCGAACAGCGCGGCCGGCGAATCGCCGTGCGCGGTCTTCGAGCGCTCGGCCCAGCGCAGCGAGCGCTCCATGGATGCGCGTGCCTCGTCGAGCGTCGCCGGATAGGCGGTGCACTCGTCGAAGATCATGACGATGTCCGAACCCAGCGCGCGCTGCACCGCCATCGATTCCTCCGGCCCCATGAAGATGCGGCTGCCGTCGACCGGCGAAGCGAAGGTCACGCCCTTTTCGTCAAGCTTGCGCAGTTCGGCCAGGCTCCAGACCTGGAAACCGCCCGAATCGGTGAGGATGGGACCGTTCCAGTGCATGAAATCGTGCAGGTCGCCGTGCGCGGCAATCACCTCGGTCCCGGGCCTGAGCATCAGGTGAAACGTGTTGCCCAGGATGATCTCGGCGCCGATGCCGCGCAGTTCCTCCGGCGTCATGCCCTTGACCGTGCCGTAGGTGCCGACCGGCATGAACGCCGGCGTCTCGACGCGACCGCGCGGAAACTGGAGCCTGCCGCGCCGGGCGGCCGCGCTTTGTGCCAGCAATTCGAAGTTCATGCCGTTGAAACCGGTGTCATTTGCAATCGGTCATTATGCCGTTTTTGG
>CAYYZR010000598.1:0-1111 GCA_964476005.1 uncultured Halomonas sp. | reverse complement strand
GGGGAATGCTGTGCGAGAAGATCCCGCCGCCGACCAGGAACATCGCGATGGTGCCGACGATCCCCAGGCCCTTCATCAGCAGCGGCGAGGCGCCGATGAGCCACTCGCCGACCCGGCCCATCCCGCCGCCGCGCTGCGACAGGTGAATCCCCAGGTCGTCGATCTTGACGATGCCGGCGACCAGTCCGTAGACGCCCACGACCACGAGCGTGCTGATGGCGATCAGCACGCCGAGCTGTACGCTCAACGTCGCCGCGGTGACCGCGCCCAGCGCGATCACGATAATCTCGGCCGACAGGATGAAATCGGTGCGGATAGCACCCTTGATCTTTTTCTTCTCGAAGGCCACGAGGTCGACGCCGGGGTCGCGAAAGGCCTTCTTCAGCTGCTCCTTTTCATGCTGTTCGGCATGGCTGTGGAACAGCTTCTGGTGGACCTTGTGGGCGCCTTCGTAGCATAAAAAGGCGCCGCCCAGCATCAACAGCGGCACGATCGCCCACGGGATGAACGCGCTGATGAGCAGGGCGGCCGGAATGAGAATGACCTTGTTGAGCGCCGCGCCTTTGGCCACCGCCCAGATGACCGGGAGCTCGCGTTTGGCCGACACGCCGGTGACCTGCTCGGCGTTGACGGCCAGGTCGTCGCCGACCAGGGCCGCCGTTTTCCTGGCGGCGACCTTGGTCATCACCGAGACGTCATCGAGCAAGGTGGCGATGTCGTCGAGGAGACTGAGTAAGCTTGCTCCGGCCATGCTGTTTCCCGTTTGGCGTAAGGATTGTAAGTCTGTCACCGTCGGCGCGTTTGCGTGGCTCTTTCTTGATGCGGCTTCGAATCCGCGAGCCGATCTCTCGAACATGCCAGATGCAATCGGCCAGCGGTTAGGATAGAAGTCACTGGCGCCTGCCAGGCGCCCTGGAATCAAGGGGTCCATCGAATCGGGCAGCGGGAGGTGTGCTGCAGATGACCAGCCTGACGGCCATTTCGGTGATCGCGACGATCTTCGTCGTGCTGTGCCTGCTGGGGCTTGCCGAGACCCTGGTGCATCGGCGCGTGCTCGCGCGTCTTCCGGTCAGAATCCACGTCAACGGCACGCGCGGCAAGACCAGCGTGG
>CAYYZR010000597.1:0-1121 GCA_964476005.1 uncultured Halomonas sp. | reverse complement strand
AATTATTCCGGGAGCAGAACAGATGAAGAATTCATGGATCAGTCCAGTCCTGACAACAATTTTTGCAGGGTTAGTGCTCTGCCACGGCCTTGCGCATGCAGAGCTGAAGGGTACCAACCTCACGTTCTACTCCTGGGACGACAATCCGACGGTCCAGACCTACCAGAATTCCCAATCGAGTCTCGTTCTGGACGGTAAATGGCACCCATTCTTCGCCACAGTAGACACCTTTGACACGACCGAGGTCAATCCCGCCGCCGTGGAACAGTCCAACGGCGCCGTGAATTGTTCGACAACAGATACCGACGGCAACGGTGAAAGCTACCTGACCCTCGATCAACTTCCGCAAACCCGCTGGGCCGGAAAGGTGCGCTTATCCGTTGAAGCTTCATCCGTTGGAGCCGGAGGAGTCATCAATGGCTTCAGTGCAACAAGATGTTGGGAACTGGCCGTCTGCGATCGCGAGGGCGACGGAATCGGTTCGGGTTTCAATAAATCGGATCGGGAAACGTTACCGCGCTACCGCCGATTCGCGATCGATATTACCGACACCGAACCTGCCATAGAAGCTGTCTGCCCGACACCGACCGCAAATGAATCACGGGACTACATCAACCCTGAGGCGTCCAACGGATTCATCACGCTACTGGACAGGGATAATGTGCAACCCTGTACCCAGACCGGCCGTTGCGACCTGAGGCTCGATACCGAGCTGTACATTACCCTGGATCGCGACTGCGACGGTACGATCGACTACGATGCCAGGCCTGGTTTAACCGAAGCTGATTCCGAGGGAAACCTGAACCTGATCGGGTCGGGCGGTTACGATCCTTTAACCACCCCACCGAGCGGCCTGATCCCCCTGCCCGCCACCAGCCAGTCCCCCCAGGTCTGCTTTTTTGCCGAGGGCAGAAAGCCAGACTTCACCATTTCCCCAGAGTGGGGCGGAAACAATATCCAGGCACGCTTCAGCGACACTAATTCTGCCGAAAAAACCGTAAACCACTCGGTCATCAACTCGCCGGTGACGGGAGATTCGGGTGACTTGCCGAACTCCTACGAGACCGCCCTGCACGTCACCAACTTCATTACCGGCAACCCCTTCATCGGCGGTGCGCCGG
>CAYYZR010000596.1:0-1124 GCA_964476005.1 uncultured Halomonas sp. | reverse complement strand
ACTGGCCGGAAGTCGGCATGCGGATCGCGCGCAAGCTGGGCATGATCTCCTACCGCTCGGCATCCGAGTGGCAGGAACGTTTCGGCCGAAAGCACCAGGACTATTTTCCGGCCACGCTTTTCGGCATGCGATTCGAGGTCGAATCCTACCTCGAGACCCACGCGCGGAAATTCGTCGGCCAGTTCGATCCGTGCTGCTACCTGTACCTGTCGCGTGCAATGGACGTGTTCGACGCCTGCGACTCGGATGCGGGGCTGCGCGCCCTGTTCCGCCGCAGTTTCTCCGGCAATGCGCTGGTCATCGGCGTCGAATCCGACATCCTGTTCCCGCTCTGGCAGCAGCAGGAACTGGCCGCGTCGCTCGAAGCCGTCGAGGCCGACGTGACCTACGAGGCCCTGCCCTCCAGCCAGGGGCACGATGCATTTCTGGTAGACTCCGAACGATTCGGCCCGCCAATCGCGAAATGGCTGAAATGAACCCGCGGAGGCTGCAATGACCCTGGAATTCGACGGCAAGCAGGAGCTGATCCGGCGCCTCGACGCCGTGGTCGACGGCGACTGCGCCAAGAAGACCACCCAGTGTGTCCGGGACGTGCTGTGCGCGATGATGGACGAACACAAGCTCGACCTGCCCGAATGCGTCTATGACTGCCCCGGCGACCACTACGCCAGGCGCCTGATCCACAAGGATGAAGCCCGCGGCTACACCATCATGGCCATGACCTGGGGTCCCGGACAGGGCACGCCGGTACACGATCACTCCGGGATGTGGTGCGTCGAGGCGGTCTGGAACGGGCAGATCGAAGTCACCCAGTACGAACTGACCGAGGTCCAGGGCGACCGCTACAAGCTCGAACCCCGGACCACGATGCGGGCCGGCATCGGCAGCGCAGGCAGCCTGATCCCGCCGCACGAGCACCACACCATCCGCAATCCGCGGACGAACGAATCGGCGGTCACGATCCACATCTATTCCGGCGAAATGAACAGCTGCGCGCTGTTTCGCCCGATTTCAGACGACTGGCACATCCGCGAACGCTGCGAACTGCAGCTCGACGCCGCCTGAATCACCACCCCGAGCTTTACAGCAGGCCTGGGACAGGCGAAAATGCACGGATTGCTGAA
>CAYYZR010000595.1:0-1124 GCA_964476005.1 uncultured Halomonas sp. | reverse complement strand
GGCCGCCGGTGGCGATCTCGACAGTATCGTCAAGCTCAACGTCTACCTGACCGACCTGGGGCGTTTCGCCGAGGTCAACGCGATCATGGCCGAAACTTTTGCAGAGCCATTCCCGGCGCGCGCTGCGGTGCAGGTCTCGGCACTGCCCAAGGGCGTGGACGTGGAAATGGACGCCGTGGCGGTCATCGACGACTGAAACCTGATTGACTGACGGGGCGCATCCGGGCGGGCGCCGCGCGCGCTGCGTGGTACCCTTCCGGCCATCGTAAATTCATGCATCAGACCGACGCGCACTCCAACAAGGAAAGCTCTTGACCCGACCGTCCGGAAGGCAGCCCGACGAGCTGCGAACCATTGATATCCAGCGTAACTTCACCCGCCACGCGGAAGGCTCCGTGCTGATCAGCTGCGGCGATACCCGCGTGCTGTGCACCGCCAGCGTCGAAGAACGTACACCGCCGTGGCTGCGGGGCAAGGGCTCGGGCTGGGTGACGGCCGAATACGGCATGCTGCCGCGCGCGACCGGTTCGCGCAACATGCGCGAGGCCACCAAGGGCAAGCAGGGCGGCCGGACGCTGGAAATCCAGCGCCTGATCGGCCGCAGCCTGCGCGCCGTGATCGATCTCGAAGCCCTGGGCGAGCGCACCATCACGCTGGACTGCGACGTGCTGCAGGCCGACGGCGGCACGCGTACCGCGTCGATCACCGGGGCCTACGTGGCGCTGGTCGATGCGGTCAACACGCTGCTCAAGTCGCGCCGCATCAGGAAAAGTCCGCTGCACGGCCAGGTGGCCGCGGTGTCGGTCGGCATACTGGGTTCGGATGCCGTGCTCGACCTGGATTACGTCGAGGACGCCAGCGCCGACACCGACCTGAACGTGGTCATGAACGACGGCGGCGGCTTCATCGAAGTACAGGGCACGGCCGAGGGCCATGCATTCCACCGCGACGAACTCGACCGCATGCTGGATCTCGCCCGCGACGGCATCGAAAAACTGATGGCCGCGCAGAACGCCGCGCTGGGTCAAGACTGACGGAGGCATCGACGATGGCGAAACGAACCCTGGTCGTCGCATCCGGCAACGCCGGCAAGCTGGCCGAGTTCGAGGACATGCTCGGTTCTC
>CAYYZR010000594.1:0-1128 GCA_964476005.1 uncultured Halomonas sp. | reverse complement strand
ACCAGCCAACCAGCCAACCAGCCAACCAGCCAACCAGCCAACAATTCCCCCGGATACCGTCCGGCGAGGGGCGTCCTATCCATTACAATAACCGGATTCCCGAAACCCAAACGGCGCACGGCCGCCTATCGATGCTGAGGATCCGACCATGAGCGAGAAACTTGAACAACTGGTAACGACGGCCCAGGCCATGGTGGCGCCGGGCCGCGGCATTCTGGCCATCGACGAATCGATGGGCACCATCAAGAAGCGTTTCGACTCGGTCGGGATCGAAAACACCGAAGAAAATCGGCTGGCCTATCGTTCGATGATGCTCACGGCCGAAGGGCTGGGCGAATACATCTCGGGCGCGATCCTGTTCGACGAAACGATTCGGCAGAAGATGCCCAACGGCGCCCGGCTCGTCGACCTGATGAATGACGCCGGCATCCTGCCCGGCATCAAGGTCGACAAGGGCGCCAAGGACATGGCCGGGTTCGAGGGCGAAAAGATCACCGAGGGACTGGACGGGTTGCGCGAACGGCTGGCCGAATACGCCGAGCTGGGCGCGAAATTCTGCAAGTGGCGCGCCGTGATCACGATCGGCGACGACATTCCCTCGCGCAGCTGCATCGATTCGAACGCCCACGCGCTGGCGCGCTATGCCGCGCTTTGTCAGGAAGCTGGGCTGGTGCCAATCGTCGAGCCGGAAGTGCTGATGAACGGCGCACATGATCTGGACACCAGCTTCGACGTCACCGAGGCCACGCTCAAGAGCCTGTTCCAGCAGCTCTACGAGCAGAACGTGCTGCTCGAAGGCACGATATTGAAGGCCTCCATGGTGATCTCCGGCGATGCGGCGGCCGAGCGCGCCAACGTCGAGGACGTGGCCGAGGCCACCGTCGACTGCCTGCTCAACTCGGTGCCTGCCGCCGTTGCCGGCGTCGTTTTCCTGTCCGGCGGTCAGGGCGATGTCGAGGCCACCGAACATCTCAACGCGATGAACCAGCTCGGCGATCTTCCGTGGCCGCTTTCTTTCAGCTACGGCCGTGCACTGCAGGCGGCGTGCCTGAACGAATGGGCAGCCGATCCGAAGGGCAAGCGCGAAAGCGCCCAGAAGATCCTGCTCCATCGCGCGCGCATGAATGG
>CAYYZR010000593.1:0-1130 GCA_964476005.1 uncultured Halomonas sp. | reverse complement strand
AGCTGCGCCACCTGGCGAAGCTCGAGGAAATGAAGATCCGCGGCGAACGCGACGAACTGGAAGAAGAGCGCAAGTCGCTCGAAGCGGTTCTCGATTCACCGAAGAAGCTCACCCGCCTTATTCGCGACGAGCTGACCGAGGATGCCGAGAAGTTCGGCGACGACCGAAGATCGCCCATTGTCGAGCGCCAGGCCGCCCAGGCGCTGAAGGAAACCGACCTGGTGCCGTCCGAACCGGTGACCGTGGTGCTCAGCGAAAACGGCTGGATTCGTGCCGCCAAGGGCCACGACGTCGACGCCGCCGAACTCAACTACAAGGCCGGCGACGGCTACATGCACGCCGCTCGCGGGCGCAGCAACCAGCTGGCGTGCGCACTGGATTCGACCGGTCGCTCCTACTCGATGCCGGCCCACGAGTTGCCGTCGGCGCGCAGCAACGGCGAACCGCTGACCGGTCGCTTCTCGCCGCCGGCCGGCGCGGCTTTCCGCGGCGTCGCAATCGGCGATGCAACCGATCGGGTGCTGCTGACCAGCACGGCCGGCTATGGTTTTGTCACCAGGCTGGAAAACCTGTACACCCGCCAGAAGGCCGGCAAGCAGCTGCTGAGCGTCCCGGCCGGTTTTGACGTGCTGCCGCCGGCGCCGGTGACCGAGGATGAAGAAGCCGTCATCGTCTGCGCCACCAGCTCGGGCCACCTGCTGGCCTGCTATCTCAGCGAGCTGCCGGAATTGAGCAAGGGCAAGGGCAACAAGCTGATCAACATTCCGCCCAAGGCGCGCAAGGAAGGCGAGGTCATGGCCGGTGCAATCGCGCTGGTCAAGGGCCAGGACTGCCTGGTCTGGGCCGGCCAGCGCTATCTTCGACTGTCCTGGGCCGAAAGCGAAAACTACTGGGGCGAGCGCGCCCAGCGCGGAGGGTTGCTGCCGCGCGGGTTCAGGAAGGTGGATCGGTTGACGTTGGCGGAATAGGGAAAGACGGTTTCCGGGTTCGGGTTTCCGGTTTCCGGAAAATCGTCGTGCGGCGCCGGGCAAACCCGCCTCCGGCGGGCCAAAGCCCGCTCAGGAGCGGTCTCCAGGCCGCGATCAGGTGCCAAGGCGGGTCGGCGCCTGGAGACACCTCCTACGACTTGC
>CAYYZR010000592.1:0-1133 GCA_964476005.1 uncultured Halomonas sp. | reverse complement strand
ACGTCGATGTCGACCTGGGTGTCTTCGTTGGTCGTGGCGACGTCGTCGACCGCAACCGGTGGATCGTTGATCGCGTTGACGGTAATCGTGACCGTGGCCGGGGCCGAGTTGGCCTGACCGTCGTTGGCGACATAGGTAAAACTGTCGGCGCCGTTGAAATCGGCGTTCGGGGTGTAGTCGAAACTGCCGTCGGGGTTGAGCGTGAAGCTCTGGGCATTGGCCGGGCCGGCATCGAGCACGGCGGTGATCGGGTCCATCTCGGCATCGCTGTCGTTGGCCAGCACGCCTGGCGCGGGCACATTCAACGGGGTGTCTTCGTCGGTGCTGAAGCTGTCGTCAGCGGCCACCGGCGGCTCATTCTCGGTATCGGCCACGTCCATGCGGAAGAACAGCGCATCGCCTTCCAGCGCCACGAAGCCTGCAAGCAGATCGATCGCGCCACTGCCGTCGGTGGCGTCGCCGCCCGGATCCGTCGCGTTCGGCGGCAAGCCGCCCCAGTCGCCCAGGTCGCCGTCGGGGGCGAAGCTCATCGCCCAGACCGCCGTGGCCACCAGCATCACCGCCATCACCGCACCGGCCCGGCCCAGGCGACGCTGCGCCAGCCAGGCCAGCGTGAGCAATACAAGTACCAGCGCGCCCAGCCCCCAGATCGACAGCGCCGGGATCTGCACCGGCAATCCGAACAGGATCGGCCCGCCGCCGTCGGCCGTGGCCATCACGTCGGAGCCGGTGCCGTTGTCGGTCACGAACGCAAGCCGAAGTTCGCTCAAGCCCGCCGACCCCAGCGCCGAACGCGCCACCGCCAGCTCCACCGCGTCGGCGCCGGCGACGCCGGTGTTCAGCGCCAGCGGGTACGGCACCGGAAAGCCCGGGACTGCGCTCGGCGCGCCGAAGCTGCCGCCGTTGCACGAAGACTGCTCCAGCGCAACGACCTCGAAACTTGACAGGTCGACGCTTGCGCGGATGCGGTGTTCGAAGCCGCCGAGAGGGGCACCGCCGGTCGGCGTGACCGAACAGCCGTTGACCGGGTTGCGGTCGGTATCGACGAGCACGTCGAAATCGACGGGCTGCGCGAGGCTGGAAACCGAATAGAGGATTGAAAGGACTGCGATAATTGCAGTCATCGGATAACG
>CAYYZR010000591.1:0-1134 GCA_964476005.1 uncultured Halomonas sp. | reverse complement strand
TGGGCACCGATACCTGCTGGGGCGACGAGGTTCACCCGCCGGCAGGCTTCCTGGCCGAACTCGAACGCGTCATCGAATCGCGCGTCGGCGCCGATCCCGAGTCCAGTTATACCGCTCGGCTGCTGTCGGAGGGCGTCAAGCGCTGTGCCCAGAAGGTGGGCGAAGAGGGCGTCGAAGTCGCGCTGGCGGCCGCTACCGGCGACCGCGATGAACTCGTCAATGAATCGGCCGATCTGCTATACCACCTGCTGGTCGTGCTTGCCGCCAGCGGAGTATCGCTGGAAGAGATCAGCGGACAGCTGGAATCACGGCACCGTGGCTTGACGCGGGGCTGATAACCTGCCGGCGGCTCGGCTAAGCGGGATGGAGGTGGCGGCCGCGCCTCATGACGAAACCGGAGAAAGCGCATGGTCACCTTTCGCCTCATCCTCGCAGTAATCCTGCTTGCCGTGATTTCGGCATGCGGTGATTCAGCGGAAGACTCGGCCCAGCCCGGGCCTGGCGTCGATGCGACCGATATCGGCCCGGACCTGCTCGCGGAAAACCCGGTCGGCGTGATCGACAGGGTCGGCGGCGATCTTCCCGCCATGATCGAGCGACGCACGATCCGGGCGCTGGTGCCGTACAGTCGGACGTTCTATTTCCTCGACCGGGAAGCTAATCAGCGTGGTCTGAGCCATGCCTTCATGCAGGCATTCGAACAGCAGATCAACGACAAGCTCGATAGCGGGCTTCTGAAGGTTTCGGTGGTGTTGGTGCCGGTCACGCGCGACCGTCTGATTCCGTGGTTGCTGGCCGGTCGCGGCGATCTGATCGCTGCCGATCTGACGACGACGCCAGTGCGTGCGGAATCCGTTCTGTTCACCGAGCCGCTGGCGCGCGATGTCCGCGAACTGCTGGTTTCCGGCCCCGGCGCAGCGCCCGTGACAGCGCTCGACGACCTGGCCGGTCGCAGCGTGCTGGTTCGGCGCGGTTCCAGCTATTTCGACAGTCTCCAGCGGGCCAACGCGGTTCTTGTCGAAAAGGGACTGGCTTCGATGCGGCTGGAAATTGCGCCCGGCCATTTCGAGGTCGGCGATGTACTGGAAATGGTCAACGCCGGGGTTGCAGATCACGCGGTTGCCGATGAATACC
>CAYYZR010000590.1:0-1136 GCA_964476005.1 uncultured Halomonas sp. | reverse complement strand
GCAATGAATTTTCATGAATACCAGGCCAAGGCGCTGTTTGCCGATTACGGCATTCCGGTGCCGCGCGGCGAACTGGCCACGACCCCCGACGAGGCTATGGCCGCGGCCGAGAAGGTCGGTGGTCGCGAGTGGGTGGTCAAAGCACAGGTACATGCAGGCGGGCGCGGCAAGGCGGGGGGCGTGAAGCTTGCTTCAAGCATCGAGGAAGTTGGCGAACTCGCCGGCAAGATGCTGGGCATGAAGATCGAAACCTACCAGACCGGCGGTCGAGCACTGCCGGTCAATTCGGTATTGATCGCCGAGGCCACCGACATCAAGCAGGAGCTTTATCTTTCGGCGCTGGTCGATCGCGGTCAGCGCGCAGTCGTCTTCATGGGTTCCGCGGCCGGCGGCGTGGATATCGAGCAGGTGGCCGAGGAATCTCCGGAGAAGATCATTTCGGTGGCCGTAGACAACGCCGCCGGATTCATGCCCTATCAGGCGCGGCAGATCGGTTTTGGCATGGGCCTGAACGCCAAGCAGGTTCGCCAGCTGACCCGGATCATGGAAGGCCTGTACCGACTGTTCATCGACAAGGATCTGGCCATCGTCGAGGTCAACCCGCTGATTATCGACGGGGAGGGCAATCTGAGTGCGCTGGACGCCAAGATCAACGCCGACGGCAGCGCGCTGTTCCGGCATTCGGACTTGCAGGATATGCGTGACGAGTCCCAGGAAGATCCGACCGAGCTGGCGGCCAGCAAGCACGACCTCAATTACGTGACGCTTGACGGCAACATTGCCTGCATGGTCAACGGCGCTGGACTGGCCATGGCCACCATGGACGTCATCAAGCTGGCCGGCGGCGAACCGGCCAACTTCCTCGACGTCGGCGGCGGTGCCACCAAGGAACGCGTGACCGAGGCCTTCAAGCTGATTCTTTCGTCGGACAAGGTCAAGGCCATCCTGGTCAACATCTTCGGCGGCATCGTGCGCTGTGACCTGATCGCCGACGGCATCATCGGGGCGGTCAAGGAAATTGGCGTCAAGGTGCCGGTGGTTGTTCGCCTGGAAGGCACCAACGTCGAGAAGGGCAAGCAGCTACTGGCCGACAGCGGCATGAAAATCATCACAGCCGACGATTTGAACGACGGCGC
>CAYYZR010000589.1:0-1137 GCA_964476005.1 uncultured Halomonas sp. | reverse complement strand
CCTTGTTTTTCAGTTCGTCGACCAGTTCCTGGGCCGATTCCAGAATTCGTCCGCCGGAACGGGTCGGCGGCGGCTCGTAGGCGGTCACCTCGAGCTGGGCGGAAGCCTCGACGCCGAGATCGTCCAGCGCGATTTCATCCAGCGGCTTGCGCTTGGCCTTCATGATGTCCGGCAATTTGACGAAACGCGGCTCGTTGAGCCGCAGGTCCACGGTCAGCACCGCCGGCAGGTCCACTTCCAGTGTTTCCAGCCCGGCGTCGACCTCGCGGGTCACCTTCGCCTTGCCGTCGGACAGCTCGACCTTGGAGGCGAACGTCGCCTGCGGCCTGTCCCAAAGCGCTGCCAGCATCTGACCGGTCTGGCTGTTGTCGTCGTCGATCGCCTGCTTGCCCAGGAAAACCATTCCGGGGCTTTCCTGTTCGATCAGCTTGAGAAATATCCGGGCGGCAGCCAGCGGCTGCACGGCCGAATCGGTGGTGACGTGGATGGCGCGGTCGGCGCCCATCGCCAGGCCGGTGCGAAGCTGCTGCTGGCAGTCCTTGCCGCCGATCGAGCAGACCACGACCTCCTCGGCGGTGCCGGCTTCCTTGATCCTCAGCGCTTCTTCCAGGGCGATTTCGTCGAACGGGTTGATCGACATCTTCACGCCTTCGGTCTCGACGCCCGAACCGTCGGACTTCACGCGCACGCGGACGTTGTAATCGACCACGCGCTTGATCGGAACCAGAATTTTCATCGTATGTCGGCTCTTTGGTTGCGAAAACATCCCATTGTAACGAGTCCAGCGTCAAAAACGGCCCGGGCCGGGGATTTCGCCCGGTTGACGACGACGGAAAAGTTTGCGCACGGCCCATTCCGACGTCATCCCGGAAACGTCGCGCGCTGCGTCGCCCTTCCCTTCGTCATCCCGGAAATCTGCCCGAATCCCCGATCGCGGCTACATCTCGAGATTCCGGCTCTCCGCTTCGCTGCGGCCGGAATGACGGGAGCAACGACGCGGAGCTGATATCGACCGAGGCGTGCCGAGAAAATCGGTATCATCTCCAGAAACCCGCACGTATTGCCGCCCATGCCCGACCAACCCCGCGACCTCGCCGAATCGATCCGCGCCGCAGCCGCGGCCGAACGCATCCTCGT
>CAYYZR010000588.1:0-1138 GCA_964476005.1 uncultured Halomonas sp. | reverse complement strand
GAAACTTCACGCCCTTGACCACGCGACCGGCGCGCACGTCCAGGCACGGAATGATGCGCACGGCCACCATTACCGGTTTTTCTCCTCGCCCCGGAAGCGGCCGATGGCGTCCGTCGGCACGCGGCCCTCGAGCAGCGCGCGGCCGACGATGCAGCCGTGCACGCCGGTGACGGCCACGGCTTCGATATCGGCCGCCGACCCGATGCCGCCGGAGGCCTGGATGCGCAGCGTTGGAAACCGCTCCCGCAATTCCTCGTACAGCTCGACGCCTGCACCGGTCAGCATGCCGTCGCGCTCGATATCGGTGCACAGCAGGTGATCCAGCCCGGCACCCGTGAGTTGCTCCAGCAATTCGAACAGGTCCAGCTCGCCGGATTCGGTCCATCCGGCCGCCTGCGGCATCCAGCGACCGCCGGCATCGCGCTTGACGTCCAGGCCGGCGACGATGCGCTCGGCGCCGAACGATGCTATCCATTCGCACACGGCCTGCGGATCGCGCACGCACACGCTGCCGATGACGACGCGGCCCGCGCCCGCATCCAGGCGCGCCCGGACGTCGGCTTCATCGCGCACGCCGCCGCCGGTCTGGACCGGCAGGGTCAGGGCGGCGCACAGTTCGCCGATGAGCTCCAGGTTGCCGTCGCCGCCGTCCAGCGCGGCATCGAGATCGACAACGTGCAGAATCTTCGCGCCGGCCTTTTCGTAAACGCGCGCCTGATCCAGTGCGGATTCGGCGTAGCGCGTCTCGCGCGCATAGTCGCCCTGCTGCAGGCGCACCACGTTGCCGTCGCGAAGGTCGATGGCGGGGATCAGGATCATGCGAATTCCTTGCTTGTAGACGGGATCAAAAAATGCTTGAACCACGAAGGGCACGAAGAACACGAAGAAAGTCGAAAAAGCTGATCAGTACGGGATCGAAAGCGCGAGCATAAATGCCTGCGATCGCACTGGATCGATGTGCGCAGTGTCGTTCCTGCAACCCCGAGTTCTGCCGCCGGGCGCAGGCCGGACAATGGGTTTTGCTTTTCCTTCGTGTTCTTCGTGGCCTTCGTGGTTAACCGCTTTTCCGGTTTCATGCGCCATCCTCCAGGAAATTCTGCAGCACACGCGCGCCGGCGGCGGCCGATTTTTCGGGGTG
>CAYYZR010000587.1:0-1141 GCA_964476005.1 uncultured Halomonas sp. | reverse complement strand
CATCCCGGTCCCGCGGTGCAGCAGCGTCAGGCAGATCGAACCCAGGACCAGCGCGAACACGACGATGATCGCGAATGCAATTGCAATCGGCACGTCGGTCACCCCAAGCATGCCGTAGCGGAACGCGTTGACCATGTAGAGGATTGGATTGGCCAGGGCGACGTTCTGCCAGAAGCCGGGCAGCAAGTCGACCGAAAAGAACACGCCGCCAAGGTAGGTCAGCGGCTGCAAAACGAAGGTCGGGATGATCGCGATGTCGTCGAATTTCTGGGCAAAGATGGCGTTGATGAATCCACCCAGCGCAAACACAACGGCTGTCAGTACCACCACCGCCAGCGTGACCGGCCAGTTATGAATCGAAATGTCCGAAAAGAACGCTGCCACGCCGAACACCAGCACGCCGACGAAGAGCGAGCGAAACACCGCACCGGTGACGTAGCCGGCCAGGATCAGGATGGGCGGCAGCGGCGAGATCAGCAACTCCTCAACGTGCCGGCCGAACTTGGCGCCGAAGAACGAGCTGGTGATGTTGCCGTACGAATTGGTGATCACCGACAGCATGATCAGCCCGGGCACAATGAAATCCATGTAGTCCATGCCGCCCATCTCGCCGATGCGCCGGCCGATGAGCTGGCCGAAGATCACGAAATAAAGCGTCATGGTGATGGCCGGCGGAATCAGCGTCTGCGCCCAGATGCGCAGGATGCGCGTGACTTCCTTGATGACGATGGTCTGGTAACCGATCCAGTAGGTTCTCGCCGAGACTTCACCCTGGGATATCGTCATGCCGCTTTATCTCCCTTGTTGGCGCCCTGCGCTTCGACCAGACGCAGGAACAGTTCCTCGAGGCGGTTGACCTTGTTGCGCATCGACTTGACCTCGATGCCTTTTTCCTCAAGCACACGAAATAGCACGTTGAGGCTCTGCGACTTGGGCAGGCTGGCGAGCATGGTGGTCGAATCGCGCATCACGATCTCGATCCCCGCCACCTCCGGCGGCGCCTCCAGCGGATCACAAAGATCCAGGACGAAGGTCTCGATATCCAGCTTGCCCAGCAGCGCCTTGACCGTGGTGTTCTCGACGATCGTGCCGTGGTCGATGATCGCGATGTTGCGGCACAGGTTCTCGGCTTCCTCGAGGT
>CAYYZR010000586.1:0-1142 GCA_964476005.1 uncultured Halomonas sp. | reverse complement strand
CACGCAGACCGTAGCCGTCGCGCCAGGCGGCGCGCAGGCCGGTGCAGATTCCGGGCAGGTTCATCGAATATTTCTGGCGCGCAATGCGATCACTTGATGCAGGAACGTCCATTATCCGCCGACCCGGAGACCTTCGCTCGACACCGTAAATCCGGCCTGGACTTATTTAAATGGTCGAAGGCCTGAAACTCGCTGCGCAGACGTCTACGAAAGATGTAAGCGAATTATCCTGTTGCGCGGGTTAGCGATCCGCTGAGCAACTCTGCGAACCAGCGGCAGCAAATCTGCAGCGCGGTCTACCAGAGCAACCCGAGCAATAGTGCCAGCAGCGCGAACACCAATGCCACCGCCAGGCCCAGATCCCGGGATGCGTCGTTCAGATAGCCACGGAGCTTGATCGCGAGCCGGCCGCGGTCCAGACCTTCGGAAACCGGCCAATGATGATGTTCAGGCCTGAATGCCAATACGCGAAGTTCATCGGTCCAGCGCCGCTGCCGGCTTTCCCGGGCAGCACCGGCAGGCTGCGGAAGCGACGGGAGCATTTTCTGAAGAGACGTTTGCAACTCGGCCTCGGAGATCCCGGATTCTTCACGCCAGACAACCGCGAGTTCGGCGGCTGACTGCGCCAGCCCCTGGATTCGCTCTTCGGCGGCCGAAAACCACGCGTCAACGGCTTGCCGGCCGGCGGCGTGCGCGAACGAGGTCATTGCCCGCTCGACCATCCGTGTGGCCAGAAGCCCCGCAACCCAGTGTGCGTCATTGATGAGTCGTTCCCGGGCGGGCGCCGACAGTTCACCCGACCGCTGCCGGGCAAGGTGTTCGGCTTGTGCCAGTATCCGGTCGCGCAAACGGTCCAACCGGCTGAAATCGCGATCCTGGTCTGGCTCTGCATGCGGCTCGGAACGATGCGTTGTTGAAATCAGTCGGTTCCAGCCCTTGCCGGATAAAGCCTGGATGCGCTTTTCGAGCCTTGCATTGCTGCCGGAGAGCCAGTAGCAGAACTCGATTACGCCGCGGCCCGCCGCCTGCTCGGCATTGCGCAGATCGATCCTTGTCAACGACTTGCGGCAAAACCTCACGAACCCGGTGCCAGCGGCCCGATACCAGTAATCCACGCCTAACCAGGCCGGTGCGTTGCAATG
>CAYYZR010000585.1:0-1142 GCA_964476005.1 uncultured Halomonas sp. | reverse complement strand
CGTACCGGCGGCTACATGAGCAACGGGTCGGGGGATTTCGTGATCGCGTTTTCGGTTGCCGACCGGATTCGATATGCGGATTCCGAACCGGTGCGCGAACGTGCGCGGCTCGCCAACGAGCACACCAGCGCGTTGTTCCTGGCCGTGGTCGAGGCGAGCGAGGAAGCGATTTACAAC
Organism: uncultured Halomonas sp.; assembly: GCA_964476005.1. Lineage (GTDB taxonomy): Bacteria > Pseudomonadota > Gammaproteobacteria > Xanthomonadales > Wenzhouxiangellaceae. The sequence continues at coordinate 965 of CAYYZR010000585.1, read as the reverse complement.
GCACTCGTCGCCGCGGACAGCATGACCGGGGTTGACGGCCGTGCGCTCAAGGCGTTGCCGCTGGGGTCGCTGCGCGAGCTGGCGGCGCAGCGGCTCTGAGTGTTACCTAATTTCCCGCCTGGCCCACTAGCCTGACGAACGCATCGCGCACGATGGACCAGCTCGGCGAATCCGGTATTACGAGCTCGAAGTGGCCGGCGCCGGGCATCGTCAACTTTTCGACCGGATCACCGGCGTCCGATGTGGCCGCGAAGTAGCGATCGGCCGGCACCGACCAGGTTTCGTCCAATTCGCCGTTGACCAGGATCTGCGGCACGCCCAGCGGCACCAGTTGCATCGTCGATCCGTCAGCGTAGCGACGCGGTCGCTCGATCGGGGTGCCTCCCATTAGCCGCGTTGCCGCGTCGCCGCAGGTCTGTTGTTCGGACAGGTATTCGAGATCGGCGGCGGCGGCCAGCGCGAGGACGCCGTCGACGGGGTGTGGATCGGGACTGAACAATTCGCTGGATTCGGCAAGCTTCGGCCTGGCGGCCAGCCACAGGGCCAGCTGTCCGCCGGCCGAGTGACCGACCGTGATGACCCGGTCGGCATCCAGCGGATGGCGCTCGGCGAGGTCGGGCAGGAAATCGATCGCCGCGGCGGCGTCCAAAAACGTATTGGGCCAGCCGCCGCCGGGCTCGCCGACGCGGCGATAGCCGATCGTCCAGGTCGCCCAGCCCAGGTCGGTGAAGACCTCGGCGAGCGCGCCCATGTAGCGCTGATCGTAGTCTGAAAGCCAGCAGCCGCCGTGGACGATGACCGCGACGCCGAAAAGGCCTTCGCCCGCGGGCATTCTCAGTTCGCCGAACTGGCGCGGCTCGCTGCCGTACGCAATGACTTCGTCCGGCGCAGGCTGCGGCAGGGCGAACGCTTGGGCGGCCGACATGGGCTGCGCCGCCACGGCTGTCGCGGCTGAAATCAGCAGG
>CAYYZR010000584.1:0-1145 GCA_964476005.1 uncultured Halomonas sp. | reverse complement strand
GCCTGGATCGCGTTCCTGGCCCACCTGCTGTTCGTGCTGGCGGCGTGGTCGGTGTTCATCAAGTACATTTTTCCGATCACCTTCGCGCTGTTCGGCGACCTGCCCTGGCACGCGCACGTGTTCTGGGATCTGTGGCCGGTCGCGCACGTCTGGCTGGGCTGGGCGCTGCTGGCGCAGCCGTTCTACACGCGCTGGCTGGCCGTGGGCATGTCGGTGGTCGAGATCATCATCATCGTGACGCTGTTCGCCGGCTTCCTGGCCGAGCCGGAGTGGTCGATCTGGCGCACCAACTGGTTCGTCAACAAGGTATTCGTGCTCACCGCATTCATGCTCATCCTTGGTACGGTGATCGCCAGGCCCGAACGATTCCGCACGAGGTCGTCATGACGTTCAACCCGTCGCGCAGATCGGCGATCAAGCTGCTCGGGGCCGGCATTGCAGGCGCCTGGCTCGCCCCCCGCACCCTGGTCGCCGCCTCGACCGGCAGCCTGGTGCGCAAGCCCATCCCCGGCGGCGGCACGCTGCCTGTGATCGGCATGGGAACCTGGCAGACGTTCAACGTCGGCAGCGATCCCGAGCTTCTGGCGGCGCGCACCGACGTGGTTCGCGCGTTCTTCGAGCACGGCGGCGGGCTGGTCGATTCCTCGCCGATGTACGGCTCGGCGCCGGACGTGATGGGTCACGCGCTGGAGGTGCTGGGCCGGCCCGATTCGCTGTTCGCCGCCGAAAAGGTCTGGAGCCCGGCCGGCGGCTCGGCGCGCGAGCAGGTCGACGAACTTTCGCAGCGCTGGGGTATAGAGCGGTTCGAGTTGATGCAGGTGCACAACCTCGTCGACTGGCGCGAGCACCTGGAAGCGCTGCAGCAGATGAAGGCCGAAGGCGAGATCGGCCACGTCGGCATCACCACCTCGCACGGCCGGCGGCACGACGAGTTCGAGCGCGTCATGACCGACCACGACCTGGACTTCGTGCAGCTGACCTACAACATCACCCACCGTGAGGTCGAAGACCGCCTGCTGCCGCTGGCAAAGGAAAAGGGCATTGCCGTGATCGCCAACCGGCCCTACGACGGCGGCAGGCTGATCAAGGGCCTGCAGCGGCGCGGCGAGCAGGTGCCCGAATGGGCCGCCGAGGAATGCGGCTGC
>CAYYZR010000583.1:0-1147 GCA_964476005.1 uncultured Halomonas sp. | reverse complement strand
TACCTGGACGCCGGGGCCACGTACACGCTCTCGATCTCGAACACCTTTGGCCAGCTATTGATGCTGAGTGACCTGGATACTGCCTGCTTCGCACCCCTCGCGACTGCTCTCAATGGCACTGCCTCAACGAGGGCAGCGGGGTTCGAGAGCGGTTACCTCGAGATCATCGAGATGGGGCGCGCCGCGGACGAGACCGGCGTGGCTGCTGCCGACGCATGGCCCGCCTGCGACGAGGTCAACGATCGGTTGTTTTCAGGGGACTGGCGCGACGATCCGAACGCCGGGATGCTGCCGCCCGGTGGCGCGCTGGGCGCCACGGTCTCGCTGATCAACGTCGAAGTCGGCGGCATGGTCGCCATCGACGCCACGGCACTGGCCGGCTTCAGCGACATCGCTCAACACACCGCTCCCGAAAGCGACGCGCCCAACTTGTCCACGCCGCATGATTCGGGTGCCGAAGCCGGAACGACGCGAAGCCGGATCTGCACCGCGACCGAATGCCGCACCGATGCGTGGGACGTTCCGGTCGAAGCCGTCGCCGCCGTGCTGATGGCCAAGTCGATCGACGCAGATGTGGTGATCAATCCGGCCATAGGCGCGCAGGCTGAACTGTTGATCGTCAAGCCGCTGGAGCGTTACAAGCGCCAGGACCAACTGAGCTTTTTTTCCGAACCGAAGTTGCTGCTGCGCCGACGAGATGGGACGCGCATCGCTGGTTCGGTATTGGGGTGCGTCTGTGCCACGACGTGCTGCGAGCTCCGGGGTTCGTGGTTTCCTGTAACTCCGCTTCGAGCAGCGGTCGATGTGGTGACCCTGAATGCTTCGGCTTCCGAAGTGGGTCTGGAGCAGCGTTCTCCTGTTCTTGCCGCTCCGACGATTCCGGAGTTTTCGCTGGACGATCACGAATTCGTAAGCGGCGTCGCACGGTTTTTCTTCGATCAAGGACTTCCGCCGCAAGGCGTCATGCCCAGCATATGCAACGATGAAATCTGCATGTTTGGCGAGCCCGTAGTCGGTTTCGTCATCCAGCAGTTCACCAACGGTACGCTGATCGACGCCGACGGCAGCCGGATCCGCGCCAACTATCGCACTGCGGTCGAATGGAGTCGGAAGCTGGATATCAGCGACGTTCAATGACGCCGGAAAT
>CAYYZR010000582.1:0-1149 GCA_964476005.1 uncultured Halomonas sp. | reverse complement strand
ATGCACTCGGCCACCAAATATTTCAGCGGCCACTCCGACCTGCTGAGCGGCGCCGTGGCCGGTTCGGACGAACTGATCGCGCGCATTCGACCGCAAGCCGTAAGACTGGGCTCGAGCCTGAACGGCCAGGACCTGTATCTTCTGGAGCGGTCGCTGAAGACGCTGGCCCTTCGTGTGGAACGCCAGTCCGCGAATGCCGCGGCCGTTGCCGAATGGCTTGAATCGCGCGAAAACATCGCCCAGGTGTATTACCCCGGGCTCGAAGCCGATGCCGGCCACGGCATCGCCGCGCGCCAGATGCGCGCGTTCGGCGGCATGCTCGGGGTCCGGCTGGCCGACGCCGTCAGCCCCGACCGCTTTCTGCGCAAACTCGAGCTGATCACCCCGGCGGTCAGCCTGGCCGGGGTCGAATCGACCATCTGCCAGCCGTCGCGCACCAGCCACGCCAAGCTCGCGCCCGAAGCGCGCGAGGCACTCGGCATAAACGATCGGCTGATGCGGCTTTCGGTGGGTATCGAGCGGGTCGAGGATCTGATCGCCGATCTGGAACAAGCCGTCGAAGCCGGCGTCTAAAGGACACCTTGAACGCCCTTCCGAATATCGAACCTCAACCGGACACCACCACCTGCGGGCCGACCTGCCTGCATGCGCTGTACCGGCACTTCGACGATGACGTCGACCTGCACGCGGTCATCGATACCATCCACCGGCTGGATCACGGCGGCACGCTGGACGTATTCCTGGCCAACCACGCGCTGGCACGAGGCTACTCGGCCGAGATCTACACCTACAACCTGCAGGTGTTCGACCCCAGCTGGTTTTCCGGCAGGACGCGCCTGGCCGACAAGCTGGCCGCGCAAGCCGGCGCCAAGTCCGACGACGAGCAGCTCGCCATCGCCACCCGGGGCTATCTCGAATATCTCCAACTGGGCGGGCGGATCCGGTTTGTCGATCTGACCCGAACCCTGATCCGCCGGCTCCTGCGCTCAGGCAACCCGGTGCTCACCGGCCTGAGCGCCACCTACTTGTATCGCTCGATGCGCGAGTGGGGCCCGAACGACGAGGACGACGACGTCCGAGGCCTGCCGGTGGGACACTTCGTGCTCCTGACCGGCTATCACCGCGAGTCGCGCGAGGTCGAGATTGCCG
>CAYYZR010000581.1:0-1152 GCA_964476005.1 uncultured Halomonas sp. | reverse complement strand
CTGATCGCCGCCCGTGCCGCCGGGCTCAAAGGCCTTTGCGCCTACGACCAGGACATATCGGGCGTGCGTATCGAATTCGAGCAGTGTACGCCGCAGCGTTCGGCGTTGCTCGATGCGATTCCGGCGCGCCAGTGCAGCCGAAGCGAGTACGACGGCTCGCCGCTGGCCGACAACGAGCTCCGAGCACTGGAGGCGGCCGGGCAGGGTGATGGCGTCTCGGTACGCCTGATCACCGATCGGGACCGGATGGCGGAGATCGTCGACTTCGTTGCCCGCGGCAACACCGTTCAGTTCGCCGACTCGGAATGGTTGCGCGAACTCCAGTCCTGGATTCGCTTCAGCGGCCCCGAAGCGCTGCGGGCCGGTGACGGACTGTACGGCCCCGTCATGGGCAGCCCCTCGGTTCCGCGCTGGCTGGGCCGGCTGGCCATGCGATTCGGATTTTCCGCGCGCAAGCAGAACGCCAGGGACCGCCGGCACATCATGAGTTCGTCGGCCATCGCCGTGATTCACTCGGAATCGAACGACAAGCCGCACTGGGTCGAGGCGGGTCGCTGCTACCAGCGACTGGGGCTCGAGGCCACCGCGCTGGGCCTGAAGACGGCTTTCATCAACCAGCCGGTCGAGGTGGCCGAACTTCGCCCGGCGTTCGCGCGTCATCTCGAACTGGGTGACCGGCGGCCCGACCTGGTCGTGCGCATCGGCCGGGGGCCGGACATGCCGCGGTCGCTGCGCCGGCCGGTCGATGAAGTCATTCTCAACCGGGGCGCGCCGCCGTGATCGCGTATCTGCTCGGTTGGTTTCTGCTGGCGGTCGTGGGTATCGCCAACGGCATGCTGCGAGAAAAGACCTACGGCCGGCGAGTTTCCGAGCTGACCGCACACCAGGTTTCAACCGTAACCTTCATTGTCTTCACGGGCGTTCTTGTGTGGGGCCTGAGCCGCATCTGGCCGCTGGACTCGGCGGCGCAGGCATGGCTGGTCGGCGTGATCTGGATCACCGCCACCGTCGCGTTCGAATTCGGCTTCGGCCGCTATGTGGCCGGGCATTCCTGGCAACAGCTGCGACGCGATTACAACTTGCTGAAAGGACGCCTGTGGCTGCTGGTGCTGATCTGGCTTCTGTTCATGCCGTATCTCTTCCACGCCGGGG
>CAYYZR010000580.1:0-1157 GCA_964476005.1 uncultured Halomonas sp. | reverse complement strand
TGCGAGATTCGCGCGATTTCGGATCAGCGCCAGACCGTGTTCGCGGTGGCCGGCGGGTCGCGCGCGTAATAAAACCAGACTAGTGGGCAAATTTCCTGAATACCGAGACACGACGCCAGGCATGAAAAAAAAGCGGCGCTGCCGAAGCAGCGCCGCCAAGGGTCTTCCACAGTGAGATGTCTTGCTTCACCTCGTCAATCGACGAGGTCCGACACTTGCTTACGGTGCGTCGCGGTCGAGTCCGACCGTCCAGCCCTGCGTCCAGTCGGTGTCGGCACTGCGAATGGCGCCCGCGAAATCGACGTTGTCGAAGAACGCGTCGGTAAACGGAACGTCACCGATGTTGAGCGCCGGGGAAGCCGACGTCGGAGCGTAGTTGTCCAGCAGCGGGTCGGTATCGAGGTTTCCGGCCTGGCCGAGGAACCAGTCCGAGACCACGAACGGATCGCCGGGTTCGTCGTCGAACGATGAACCGCAATTGCCGACGATACTGTTGACCATGGCGAGGTTCTCTTCGTTGTCGAAGGTGGACTGCTGGTCGATGTCCAGGCAAGCGTCGCCGAAGCCGGTGGCGATGGAGTTGGCGATGTTCACGCCGGTGCCTTCGCGAATCAGCCAGCCGATATCGGTGTTGTCGTTTCCGACAAACGTCATGTTGGCCAGTACCGGCAGCGCGCGCGGCAGCGAGTCGTTGGCGTCGCCGTTGTTGTCGCCCTCGATGCCCTGGTCGCCGTCGTCGGTGTACTGCTTGGCCACCAGGTACTGGATTCGGCCCTGCCAGCCCTGGGTCCAGTCGAGGCTGTCGTCGCCGATGCCGGTGAGCACGAGATACTTCGCGTTGACCGTACCGCCGAAGAATTCGACGCCGTCGTCGGAGTTCAGGTGCACCTGTACATACTCGACGGTGGTGCCGTCGCCGACGCCCTGGAAGGCAATGCCGTTGAGCTCGTTCTCTTCGTTGAACAGGATGCCGGCGTTCGCCACAACCAGGTAGCGCAGCACGCCGCTGTTGTCGTGCGGGTCGTTGCCGCCGTAGGTGCCGGAGTTGCCCTCGCCCTGCGCGGTACAGAGGTCGACACCCTCGGCGCAGCCGTTGATCGGTGCGAAGCCGTTGATCACCAGGCCGCCCCACTCGCCGCGACCCTGGGCCAGCGGAC
>CAYYZR010000579.1:0-1158 GCA_964476005.1 uncultured Halomonas sp. | reverse complement strand
ATCGGCGCATCGAGCATGCGCCGCGCCCTCGGCGACGGCTACGTCGACGCGCTCAGAAAGACCTGGAAGGAAGTCCCCGAATCAAGCGACTTCGTCATGTACTGGTGGAACAAGGCCGCCGACCTTGTCAGGAATGGCAATATCAAGCAGTTCGGCCTGATTACCACTAACAGCCTGCGCCAGACGTTCAACCGCCGGGTGATCGAGCGGCATATGAACGACAAGACGCCGTTATCGTTGGTGTTTGCCGTTCCCGATCATCCGTGGGTGGATGAGGCCGATGGTGCGGCGGTGAGAATTGCAATGAGCGTTGGCGCTGGCGACAACACCACTGGTGTGCTCGGTGTACTGATCGACGAACAGAAAACCTCCAGCGAAGCTCGTCGCTTTTCTATTCGCTGGCGCACCGGAAAGGTACACAGCAATCTTACCATTGGAGCTGATTTTGGTGGAGTTGTAGCGCTGGAAGCTAACGCAGGGATCAGTCAACGCGGCCTCGAACTTGGAGGAAAGGGATTCTCAATAACCACCACTACGGCAATTGAAATAGGGGTTATGAAAGCTGATCGAGAGGATCCACCGGCGCCCTTGAGGCGATTTCGAAACGGGAAGGATCTTAATCAGAATCCACGAAACCGCCTACTCATTGACCTTTACGGACACACAGCTCAATCAGTGAAACGTGAACATCCTGAAATTTATCAATGGTTGTTGAACAGAGTAAAACCAGAGCGAGCTCAGAATAGAAACAAACGGCTCCGCGAGAACTGGTGGCTACTTCGCGGAAATCGTGAGGATCTTCGGGCGGCACTTAATAACTTGAGTTGGTTCATCGCCACTGCTTATGTGAGCAAGCATCGCTTTTTCGTAGCGCTAGATATCGATGTCGCCCCAGATGATGGACTCGTCGCGATTGGCGCCCAGAGTTGGACGAAATTAGGGGTGTTGAGCTCCAGAATTCACGTTGAGTGGGCACTGCGGATAGGCGGCCGACTAGGCGTGGGCAATGATCCACGCTATAACAAAAACCGCTGCTTTGAGACCTATCCTTTTCCGGAAGTCGACAAAGCTATCGCCAAGCGAATCGCCGATATCGCGGAACAACTCGACACCCACCGCAAACGCCAACAGGAACAACACCCCGGCCTCACCATGACC
>CAYYZR010000578.1:0-1161 GCA_964476005.1 uncultured Halomonas sp. | reverse complement strand
GTTCGATCAGGTTCAACACCTGGGCGATCGCGACGCCGCCCGAAGACGGCGGCGCCGCGGTCAGCAGCGTGTAGTCGCCGTGCTCGATCGTGATGGGTTCGCGCTCGGTCGCTTCGTACCTGGCGAAGTCGTCCAGCGTCCAGATGCCGCCGGCCTGGCGTGAACCTGCGACCAGCAGCCGTGCCGTTTCACCTGCGTAAAAGCCGTCGTGCCCGCCCTGTGCGAGACGCGTCAGCGTCGCGGCCAGATCGGTCTGGACGATCACGTCGCCGATCTCCGGCAGCTCGTCGCCCGGCATGAAGATTTCAGCCGTGTAAGGCCACTGCAGCATGATGTGGGCGCGCCAGTTGAGCAGCTGCTGGTACTTGACGTCGACCGGAAACCCGTCGCGCGCCAGCCGAACTGCGGGGGCCAGTACTTCAGCCAGCGTCAGTTTGCCGTAGGTATTGGCGATATGCACCCAGGCCGCCGCCGCGCCGGGAATGCCGGCGGCCAGCGGGCCGTTGACCGCCAGATCGCGATTCACGTCGCCGTTCTCGTCCAGGTACATGTCGCGCGTTGCGGCGCCCGGTGCTTCCTCGCGTCCGTCGACCATGGTCGAAAACCCGTCGGATTCGCGGTGGATCAGCCAGAAACCGCCGCCGCCGATGCCGGACGAGGCGGGCTCCACGACGGCGAGGGCGGCGGACACCGCCACCGCGGCATCGAAAGCGTTGCCGCCTTTGGCCAGCACCTCGAACCCCGCCTCGGTGGCGAGCTCGTGCGCCGAGGAAATGGCTGCCTTGCCCGGCCCTTCGGCCAGCGCGGTACCCGCCAGTGCAATGACGAGGGCGAGGAGGGCGAATCTGAATCTTGAAAACATGCGGTCTTCCCGGGAAATCATCTAATGAACAGGTTAACTTGGATCAAAGGCAAAAGCTGAACACGAAGGGCACGAACAAGGGCGTGAAAGACACGAAGGATTGCAGGAAGATCAATCAAATAGCTGCGACGATAATTGAAAGTCGATCCCTTTCTTGAAGAGTCAGGAAAAGATTTTCCTTCGTGCTCTTCGTGCCATTCTTCGTGTCCTTCGTGCAACCGCTTTTACGCTTGCGGCTCAATCCCCGAACCCGTAGCGCATACGCAGCGCGGCGACCACGCGGCGGTCGACGAACTGCG
>CAYYZR010000577.1:0-1161 GCA_964476005.1 uncultured Halomonas sp. | reverse complement strand
GGATTCCCGACGACTGGACCGTGGCGCACATGGCCCAGCAGATCAGCGAGCTGGACCGCCCGGCGATCGAATACGTTCTGGACGGCGATCGCGCGCTGCGTCAGGCGGAAAAAGCCGTTGCAGACGCCGACGCTTCGGGCGCCGGCGAACGCATCGCGCACGCCCACCAGCAGTTCGACGATGCCCGCGGCTTCGATGCCCCCGCGCGCGCCGGGGCGCTGCTCAATGGTCTCGGCTTCGCCGCGGCCGAGCACGAAAAGCCCGTCGGCGAGTTCTCCGGCGGCTGGCGCATCCGGCTGAGCCTGGCGCGCGCGCTGATGTGCCCGTCGGACCTGCTGATGCTCGACGAGCCGACCAACCACCTGGATCTCGAGACCATCATCTGGCTGGAGGAATGGCTCAAGCGCTACGCCGGCACGCTGGTGCTGATCTCGCACGACCGGGACTTCCTCGACAACGTCGTCGACGGCATCGTGCATATCGAGCACCAGCAGCTCAACCGCTATGCAGGCGGCTACAGCGATTTCGAGCGCCAGCGCGCCGAACGCATGGCGCTGCAGCAGGCGCAGTTCGAGAAGCAGCAGAAGAAGGTCGCCCATATGCAGTCCTTCGTCGACCGGTTTCGCTACAAGGCGTCCAAAGCCAAGCAGGCCCAGGCCCGCCTGAAGGCGCTCGAGCGGATGGAGAAGATCGCTCCGGCCCACGCCGACAGCCCCTTCGACTTCGAGTTTCCCGAACCCGGCCGGGCCGCCGACCCGCTGATGGCGTTGCGCGATGTGCAGCTGGGCTACGGCGATGTGCGCGTGCTCGAAGGCATTTCCCTGAACCTGGCCGCCGGCGACCGGATCGGACTGCTGGGCGTCAACGGGGCCGGCAAGTCAACCCTGGTCAAGGCGCTGGCCGGCGAGCTGGAGCCGCAGGCCGGCACGCTGGAGGCTTCGCGCAACCTGAGGATCGGCTATTTCGCCCAGCACCAGATGGAACAGATCGACCGCCAGGCCAGCCCGCTGGTGAATCTTTCGAGAATCGCCGGCGACACCCCCGAGCAGAAACTGCGCGACTTCCTCGGAGGATTCGCCTTCTCCGGCGATCTCGCCACCGACCCCTGCACCCGGCTGTCGGGCGGCGAGCGCGCCCGGCTGGTGCTGGCGCTGATCATCT
>CAYYZR010000576.1:0-1161 GCA_964476005.1 uncultured Halomonas sp. | reverse complement strand
TTGAACAGGAACTCCACGCCCTCGTCCTTCGCGTTGCGCACTTCCTTGCGGCTGCCGGGCATGTTGGCCTCGTCGCGGCGGTAGGCGCAGGTCACAGAGAACGCACCCTGGCGGATCGAGGTGCGCACGCAGTCCATCGCCGTGTCACCGCCGCCCAATACCACCACGCGCTTGCCGTCGACGTCGATGTAGGGGAAGGCGGGATCGTTGGTGCCAAGCACGCGATGCACGTTGCCGATCAGGAACGGTAGCGATTCGACCACCCCGGGCAGCTTTTCGCCGGGAAACCCGCCGCGCACATACCGATAGGTGCCCAGGCCCAGGAACACCGCATCGAAGGATTCAATCAGTTCTGCCAGTTCGATATCCCGTCCGATCTCGATGCCAAGTCGAAACTCCACACCCATGCCCTCGAGAATTTCACGCCGGGTCTCGACGATGTGTTTTTCGAGCTTGAACGGCGGGATGCCCCAGGTCAGCAGGCCGCCGATGCGCTTGTTGCGGTCGAACACCACCGGCTGGATCCCGTGGCGTGCCAGCACGTCGGCGCAGGCCAGCCCGGCCGGTCCGGCACCGACCACGGCCACCCGCCTGTCCGTGGGCTGGACGTGCGACAGGTCGGGCCGCCAGCCCTGCTTGACCGCCTCGTCGGTGATGTACTTCTCGATCGAGCCGATAGTGACCGCGCCCAGGCCGTCGTTGAGCGTGCATGCGCCCTCGCAGAGCCTGTCCTGCGGGCAGATTCGGCCGCAGATCTCGGGCAGCGAGTTGGTCTGGTGCGAAAGCTCGGCGGCCTCGAACAGCCGGCCCTGCTTGACCAGCCGCAACCAGTCGGGAATGAAGTTGTGCACCGGGCATTCCCACTCGCAGTAGGGATTGCCGCAGTTGATGCAGCGCGCCGACTGGTCGGCCGCCGACTCGGCCTGGTACTGGCCGTAGATTTCGTTCCAGTCGCGCACGCGGATGGCGACCGGGACCTCGGTCGGGTCCTTTCTCGGCGATTCGATGAAGTGGAGGTTGGAGTATTGTTTCATTTCAGCCGGATTCCTCCAATCGTCGGCGATAGTGTCCTTCGAAAATTCAAAGGCGGTTTCGCCGCCAGCTTCGCTGGCTGATGCGACCTACTTTTGGTGCGGCAAAAGTAGGCAAAACCGCTCATGC
>CAYYZR010000575.1:0-1165 GCA_964476005.1 uncultured Halomonas sp. | reverse complement strand
CCGGTGCTGGCGTTCGTGATCGGCGTGCTGTTGATGTACCTGGTGACCCAGACGCGCTTCGACTACTGGTCGCAGTACATGTTCTTCGTCCACCGGGGCCAGCACCTGGTGTTGCACCACCTTGCGCCGTTCCTGATCGCGCTGTCCATGCCGGCGGCGGTGCTGGCCCGCGGAATGCCGCAACCGGTCAAGGCCTGGTTCGCGCGCCGCACCCTGTTGAAAGCCGGCTGGGTCGGCGTGTATCGCTTCCTGCAGCAGCCGTTTATCGCCTGCCTGCTGTTCGTCGGGCTGATCGCGTTCTGGCTTACGCCCGAGATCCATTTTGACGCGATGCTGAACTCGACCCTGTACTGGGTCATGAACTGGTCGATGGCGCTGGACGGCCTGCTGTTCTGGTGGCTGATGTTCGAGCATGGCAAGCGTGGCATCACGCCCAGGTTGGGCTATGGAACCCGTGTGCTGCTGCTGGCGGCGGTGATGGTGCCGCAGATCATCATCGGCGCCAGCATCACGTTCGCCGACCGGGTCTGGTTCGACGTCTACGCCGTGTGTGGCCGTGCCTGGCCGGTCGCGCCGATCACCGATCAGCACCTGGGCGGGCTTATCACCTGGATTCCGGCCGCGATGATGAGCGTGGTCGGGGCATTGATCGTGCTTCGCTTCTGGATTTATTCCGATCACCGCGACAATGGCCATAACAATCGTAATGACAGCCGCCACGGCAGGCGCCCAGAAAAACAGGGCGGTCCGACCAACACCCGAAACCCGGCCACCGATTACGTTGATGTACGCTGATAAAACCATGCGAGGAACGACATGAAACTGGCAAGTGCAATCGTGGCGCTGGTGGTTCTGCTGGCCGGAGCGCTCTGGTGGGTGGGGCAGATGGCGCCGGAATCGCCGATCGAGGTCGAAAACGCGCGGGTGCGGCTTGTCCCGGGCGGCGGCCCCATGGCCGGCTACATGGAAATCCGCAACCATTCCGACAACGTCATCCGGCTGGTCGGCGCCGCGTCGCCGGCGTTCGGCAACGTGATGATCCACCGGACCATCGTGCGCGATGGCCGGGCCCGGATGCAGCACCAGTCCGACGGTGTGCGGATCGTGCCCGGCGATTCGGCCGTGTTCAAGCCGCGCGACCTGCACCTGATGCTGATGCAGCCGC
>CAYYZR010000574.1:0-1170 GCA_964476005.1 uncultured Halomonas sp. | reverse complement strand
GGCTTCTACACCGAGTACCTGTTCGGGGAAATGGTCTACTTCGCGCTGGCCCGTTCGCCGGAAGAGGAGTTGTCCTACTACCGCTGGCGCGACCGCAGCGTCAGGGCGCAGTTGCTGAACCTCGATACCGAAACCATTCGGCGCCTGACCGACTGGCTGGAGGCCAGGGTTCAGCCCGAGACCCGCGATTTTCGCTACGACTACTATTTCAACAACTGCTCCAATCGGGTGCGGGATGCGCTGGATTTCGCGCTGGACGGCGCATTGTCCGAGTACTCGAAGGCGCTGCCGGCCAGCGCAGACTTCAGAACGCATACGCGCCGGCTGGTGCAGGACGATTTTCCGCTATATCTCGGCATCGAAGCCGGTCTCGGGCGAATGGCGGACAGGCCTCGCTCCGTGTGGGAGGAAATGTTCCTGCCGATGGTCGTGGCCGAGACGGTCGCCGACATGCGGCTCACATCGCCCAACGGCGACACGCTGCCGCTGGTGACCGATGACCGGATGCTTTACGAATCCACCCGGCAGGCGCCGCCTGTTCGGCCTGACTCGCATGCATGGGCTTTCCTTGCCCTGGGACTGGCGAGCGTTTTCCTGATCGTAGTGCCTGCGGTCCTGTTCCGTTCCCGTTTGACGAGTCTGATGGGGGCGCGCGGCTGGATCATCGTGTCGTTCCTGGGCGGCGGAATGTTGCTGTTCCTCTGGCTGTTCACGGCGCACGAGGCAGCCTGGCGCAACGAGAACCTGTTGTTGCTGAACCCGCTGGCGCTGCTCCTGTGGCGTTTCCGCGGCGGTAGGCTCGAGCGGGCAGCCGCGCTGCTGATGGTCACCGGCCTTGTTGCCGCATTTATCCTCAAGCTGTTGCCGGGCGCGCAGTGGAACTACGACATGATGCTTTGGCTGGTCCCGGCACAGCTCGCGCTGCTTTGGATCTGGTATCGGGAATTTCGCCAAAGCACCTGAAAAAGCACAAGCCTATTCGCGCAGAGTCTTCAACCCCTTAACCGGGATTGCTGTCGCTGAGCAAACAGATGGTGCGCTTCGCTGCGCTCAACGGCACCCTACAAAAAAAATCGCGATTACCCGCGTAGGGTGCCGTTGAGCACAGCGAAGCGCACCAGCAGGCGTGATCAAGGTCGCATGAACGTGAATACATGGATGTCAATAAAA
>CAYYZR010000573.1:0-1173 GCA_964476005.1 uncultured Halomonas sp. | reverse complement strand
CGATCGACAAGGACGCCGCGGCGTCCATGGAGCAGAAAAAACAGCAGGGGTACTTCTGATGTTCCACGCGGATTTCGACGCCGGCGACTTCGACATCGGCGAATACCTCGAGCAGCACCGCAACAAGGAGTTGCTGCGCTTCATCACCTGCGGGTCGGTGGACGACGGCAAGTCGACCCTGATCGGCCGGCTGCTGTTCGACACCAAGCAGGTGTTCGAGGACCAGCTCGCGGCCGTGGGCAAGGACTCGCGCAAGTACGGCACCACCGGCGAGGCGCCGGACCTGGCGCTGCTGGTCGACGGCCTGCAGGCCGAGCGCGAGCAGGGCATCACGATCGACGTGGCCTATCGCTACTTCACGACCGAGAAGCGCAAGTTCATCATCGCCGACACGCCGGGCCACGAGCAGTACACCCGCAACATGGTGACCGGTGCGTCCACCGCCGACCTGGCGATCGTGCTGATCGACGCCCGCCACGGCCTGCAGGTGCAGACGCGCCGCCACAGCTACCTGGTGCACATGCTGGGCATTCGCCACGTGGTGGTGGCCATCAACAAGATGGACGCCGTGGACTACGACCACAAGGTCTACCAACGCATCCGCGCCGACTACGAAGCCTTCGCCAACCAGCTGGGCATCGAGGATTTCAGCTGCGTGCCGGTTTGCGCGCTCAACGGCGCCAACGTCACCCGCGACGCCGATGAAATGGACTGGTACGAGGGCCCGACCGTACTCGACCTGCTTGAAAGCTCGCCGGTGCACGAGCACGACCTGGATCGCCCCATGCGCTTTCCGGTGCAGTACGTCAATCGCACAAGATCGGATTTTCGGGGCTTTTGCGGCACGCTGGTCAGTGGCCGTATCGCCCCCGGCGATGAAGTCGTCGTACTGCCTTCAGGCCGTCGGAGCAGGATCGCCGAAATCATCGGGAGCACCGGCGCCACGAAGCGCGCCCAGGTCGAGTACGGCGGCGCGATGCAGGCCGCCCGGGCCGGACAGGCCATCACGCTGACGCTGGCCGACGAAATCGACATCAGCCGCGGCGACGTACTGGTGCGCGCCGACCGGTTGCCGCGCGTATCCGAGCTGTTCGACGCGCGCGTGGTCTGGATGAACGACCGCCCCTTGCTTCCCGGACGGCAGTACAACCTGAAGCTGGCTGCCAGCGAAGT
>CAYYZR010000572.1:0-1173 GCA_964476005.1 uncultured Halomonas sp. | reverse complement strand
GGCCTGCCCAAGTTCTGCGGCGGGCTGGTGGGCTATTTCGGTTACGAGACCGTGGGACTGATCGAACCGCGCTTGGGTGTTTCGGGGGATTTCTCGGGCAAGCCCGATGCGCTGGGCGTGCCCGAGATCCTGCTGCTGGAAGTCGACGAGTTGGCCGTGTTCGACAACCTCAGCGGCCGGCTGTACCTGATCGTTCACGCCGATGCGTCGTCCGAGTCGGGTCTGGAGGGCGCCGAGCGACGGCTGGACCAGCTCTCTCATCGGCTGCGCTCGGGTTCGCCGGGTTATCCGCCGGCGATCGAACTGCCGATTCCCGACGAGGAAGATTTCGATTACGGCTTCCGCCGCGCCGACTTCGAGCGGGCCGTGGCAAAGATCCGCGAATACATCCTGGCCGGCGACACCATGCAGGTGGTGCTGAGCCAGCGCATGAGCGTGGATCTGGCGGCCAGGCCGCTGGACGTGTACCGCGCGCTGCGCGCGTTGAATCCGTCGCCGTACATGTACTTTTTCGATTTTCGGGACGACCGCCGCAGTTTCCAGGTCGTCGGATCGTCTCCGGAAGTGCTGGTGCGAGTCGACGACGGCCAGGCGCTGGTCAGGCCCATCGCAGGGACGCGACCGCGCGGCGGCAGCGACGCCGAGGACCGTGAAATGGCCCAGGAACTGCTGTCCGATCCCAAGGAGCGTGCCGAGCATCTGATGCTGATCGACCTGGGCCGCAACGACATCGGACGGATCGCGCAGATCGGCACCGTGGAACTGACCGACCGGATGGTCATCGAGCGCTATTCGCACGTGATGCACATCGTCAGCCAGGTGCGCGGCGAGATCGAGCCGGGCATGAGCGTGATCGATGTGCTGCGGGCCACCTTCCCGGCCGGCACGCTTTCCGGCGCGCCAAAGGTGCGCGCGATGGAGATCATCGCCGAGCTCGAGCCGGTCAAGCGCGGCATTTACGCCGGCGCCGTGGGCTGGATGAACTGGCACGGCGACGCCGACTTCGCCATCGCGATTCGGTCTGCACTGGTTGCCGACGGTCGCATTCACCTGCAGGCAGGCGCAGGAATCGTTGCCGATTCCGACCCCGCACGCGAATGGGAGGAAACCATGAACAAGGGCAGGGCGCTCATCCGGGCGATTGCCGAGGCAAGCCGGGGGATTCGATGAACG
>CAYYZR010000571.1:0-1178 GCA_964476005.1 uncultured Halomonas sp. | reverse complement strand
GATCTGCTGCTTGTAGGGACGGTAGAGCGGCATGTGCCAGAGCGGATCCTCGATCGCCAGCGACAAATCCTGGATGGCCCGGGCCTGCTCGGTGCTGCGCGAATACAGCGGCGGCAGATCCTCTCCCAGGGCCACGCGGGCCGCGCCGGTGAGCGTGGCGAAGTCGATGATGCGGTCCGCGCCTTCCTCGGCCGCCAGCGTCAGCGCGTCGGAAAGCACCACCCGGCCTTCGGCGTCGGTGTTGCCGATTTCGATGGTCGTGCCGTTTCTGGTCGTGACGATATCCGACGGGCGGTAGGCGTTGCCGGCGATGGCGTTTTCCACGGCCGGAATGTAGACCCGAAGGTGGACCGGCAGCTTGAGCCGCATGACAAGCTCGGCCAGGCCTAGCACGTGCGCGGCCCCGCCCATGTCCTTTTTCATCAGGGCCATGCCGGCGGCCGGCTTGATGCTCAGGCCGCCGGTGTCGAAGATCACGCCCTTGCCGACCAGCGCCAACGGCGGATTGGCGGGATCGCCCCACTCGAGGCGAATCAGCCTGGGTGCACGGCTCGAGGCCTTGCCGACTGCGTGAATCGCCGGGAACCCCTTCTCGAGCGCGGCGCCGGTGACGGTGCTGAAGCTGGCTTCGCATCGCTCGGCCAGGTCGGCGGCGACCTCGGCAAGCTCTTCCGGACCCAGATCGGCTGCCGGCGTGTTGACCAGGTCGCGCACCCGGAACATCGCGTCGCGGAAAACTTCAAGGCGCTCGCGAAGATGCTCGGGAAGCTCGAGCTTGCAGGCCGGGCGCTTGCCCGGCTTGTAGCGATCGAAGCGATAGTGACCAAGCGCCCATCCGATCGCGAACAGCGAGCGGGTTTCGTCGGAAAAATCTCCGCTGAGCGCGTATGCCCCGGCCGGCAATTCGGCCGGAAGCCCGGCCAGCGCCCAGGTCGGCGCATCCGGGGCATAGCCGACCAGCACCGTCGAGGGGTTGCCGGCCTCATCGGGGACCGACAGGCTACTGCCCGGCTCCGCTTCGAATTCATGAGCCCGGACCCACCCCTTGGCGGCCGGCCCGGCGCTGTCGAGCCAGGCATCGAGGTCGGATGCCTGCAGCGGCACGATTTGGCGGCGGGCTTGATCGGTCGATTGTTCGCGAACGCAAAACATGGATTTGAAACCTGCTGAAGGGAATA
>CAYYZR010000570.1:0-1179 GCA_964476005.1 uncultured Halomonas sp. | reverse complement strand
ACATGAGCCTCGGCGGCGGCGGCGCATCCAGCACCGCCGAACAGGGCTTCCAGGACCTGCTCGACCAGGGCGTTCTGTCGATTGCCGCGGCCGGTAACGACGGCACCACCACACTGAGCTACCCGGCCAGCTACCCGGCCGTGGTCTCGGTGGCTGCAATCGACGAAACCAAGACGGTTGCCGACTTTTCGCAGAAAAACAGCGCCGTCGAGCTTTCCGGTCCCGGCGTGGGCGTGCTGAGCACGGTCCCGACCATCAGCGCGAATGCTGAAGTCGACGGCACCGGCTATTCGGTTGCGTCTTTCGATCGCGCGGCGGTCACCACCGCCAGCGGCAACCTCGTCTTCGGCGGTTTGTGCGACAGCGCGGGCAGCTGGAACGGCAACACCGTGCTGTGCGAGCGCGGCGCGATCTCGTTCAGCGCCAAGGTCGCGAACGTCGAGGCCGGCGGCGGCAATGCAGCCATCATCTACAACAATGTTTCGGGCAGCTTCCTCGGCACGCTTGAGTGCAACGGCCCATCGTTCCGGGCCTGTTCGAACATCCCGGCGGTCAGCATGAGCCAGGCCGACGGCCAGTTCCTCGCGGCCAACAAGATCGGCGCCGGCGCGACGGTTTCGACGCAGACGACCGCGCCGGCCGACGGCTACGAGTTCTTCAACGGCACGTCCATGGCCACGCCGCACGTCGCCGGCGTCGCCGCGCTGGTCTGGAGCCAGGTACCCACCGCAAGCGCAGCCGACATCCGCAACGCACTGGCGGCTACCGCCGAAGATCTCGGAAGTGCCGGTCGCGACAACAGCTACGGCTTCGGGCTCGTCCAGGCTGCCGATGCGGTCGCCTTCCTCGGCGGCGGCGGTGGCGGCCCCACCAACACCGCGCCGGTTGCATCGTTCTCGTTCAACTGCACGGATTTGGCATGCTCGTTCGACGGCTCCGGCTCCTCGGATGCCGACGGCGATGCGCTGAGCTACAGCTGGAACTTCGGCGACGGGGCCACGGCAACCGGTGCCACGGCCAGCCACAGCTACGCCAACGACGGCAGCTACACCGTCACGCTGACGGTCAGCGACGGCACCGACACCGGTTCGGACGCCCAGACGGTCACGGTCAGCAGCTCGACTGCGAACCAGGCGCCGACCGCGTCGTTCACATCGTCGTGCGCCGATCTCGGCTGCT
>CAYYZR010000569.1:0-1179 GCA_964476005.1 uncultured Halomonas sp. | reverse complement strand
GCGCAGGCCTGAGCGCGTCTCGGCGACGATGCGACTGTCATGTTCGACCGCCAGGCGCCAGTCGATCCGCTCGATCTGCGGCGGCCTGGGATAGTCCCAGACCGACTCGGCTTCGGGAATTGGCATCGTTGACGACATTCGGGAAAAATATCACGTCGCCGTCGACGCATCATGAAACGATGCCTTGCAGATAGATGACGCGTTCACTTTTGCTGACCCGCAAACGAGGACATCCAGAACGCCTCGTGACAGCCCTTCGCAACAGCGCCTTGACTAACGGTCGATCCGCTTGTACTTGATGCGGTGAGGGCCGGCCTTGTCGCCCTTGCGACGCTTGAGATCGGCTTCGTAGTCGCTGAAGTTGCCCTCGAACCATTCCACGTGCGAATCGCCTTCGAACGCCAGCACATGAGTGGCGATGCGATCCAGGAACCAGCGGTCGTGCGAGGTGACCAGCACGCAGCCCGGGAAGGCCAGCAGCGCCTCTTCCAGCGCCCGAAGGGTTTCCACGTCCAGATCATTCGTTGGCTCGTCGAGCATCAGCACATTGCCGCCGGAGCGCAACACCTTGGCCAAGTGCACGCGGTTGCGCTCGCCGCCGGAAAGCTGGCCAACACGCTTTTGCTGGTCGCCGCCCTTGAAGTTGAAACGGCTGGCGTACTGGCGCGCCGGTGTCGAGTAGTTTCCGACCTGGATCATCTCGGCGCCGTCGGCGATCTCTTCCCAGACCTGGCGGTTGTCGTCCAGGCTGTCGCGCTTCTGGTCGACGTAGCCCAGCGCGACCGTGGAGCCCACCTTGATCTCGCCGGAATCGGGCTTCTCGCTGCCGGCGATCATGTTGAACAGCGTGGTCTTGCCGGCCCCGTTGCCGCCGATGATGCCGACGATGGCGCCCTGCGGCACTTTGAAGCTCAGGTCCTCTATCAGCAGATCGTGCCCAAAGGCCTTGTTGAGGTGCTCGACCTCGATCACCTGTTCGCCCAGGCGCGGGCCCGGCGGAATGTAGATCTGCTGGGTTTCGTTGCGCGCCTGGAATTCCCTGGAGTTGAGCTCCTCGAACTGCTTCAGGCGCGCCTTGCTCTTGGCCTGTCGTCCTCTGGCGTTGGAGCGCACCCATTCGAGCTCGTCCTTGAGGGTCTTCTGCCGCGAGGCCTCCTGCTTTTCCTCGACGGCCAGGCG
>CAYYZR010000568.1:0-1181 GCA_964476005.1 uncultured Halomonas sp. | reverse complement strand
AGGTTGTCGGTGCTGCAAGTATGACGAGCGGTCGCCGCCGAACAACAATCGAAAAGCGGGTAACCACGAAGGACACGAAGAGCACGAAGAAAAGGAACGGAACGAAGACGGCCGGGGCCTTGAGGGTCTTGATCTACTGGCCCGATACCAGACGAGCGCATTTGCAGGTTCACTTGATGGACTCGCTTTTCCTTCGTGTTCTTCGTGCCCTTCGTGGTTCAACGCTCTTCGGATCAGCCGGCAATAGCAGGCAAAGCCGGTCATCGCCGAAGGAGGAACCGAACCGATGAATTCGAACGCCGAAGTCCCCGTTATCCGTTTCCTGGGTGCAACAGGCACGGTGACCGGATCGAAGTTTCTGCTCGAGGCGATGGGCCGGAAGATCCTGGTCGACTGCGGATTGTTCCAGGGCTACAAGCAGTTGCGCGAGCGCAACTGGAAGCCGCTGCCCATAAGCCCCGCCGATATCGATTGCGTCGTCCTCACCCACGCTCACCTGGACCATTCCGGCTACCTGCCGCTTTTGGCAAGAAACGGTTTCGACGGGCCGGTGCATGCAACGGCCGCCACGCGCGATCTTTGCCGCTACCTGCTGCCCGATTCGGGCTTCATTCACGAAAAGGATGCCGCGTTCGCCAACCGCTATGGTTTCTCGAAGCATCATCCGGCGCGCCCGCTGTACACCCGAGAGGACGCACTGCACTGCCTGAAGCTGTTCCGCGATCTCGATTTTCATCGGCCGACCGCCTTGTTCGACGGCATCGAAGTCACCTGCACCCGGGCCGGACACATCCCCGGGGCGGCCAGCCTGCTTCTCGACATCGCCGGCATGCGCGTGCTGTTCAGCGGCGACCTCGGTCACGCCGACAGCGCCATCATGCCCCCGCCCGACCCGATTCCGGCGGCCGACTACCTGCTCGTCGAATCCACCTACGGCAACCGGCAGCGCAACCACGAAGATCCCGAAGACGCGCTGGCCGGAATCATCAACGAAACCGTCGGCCGCGGCGGCACCGTCATCGTGCCGGCGTTCGCGGTCGGCCGCACCCAGCTGTTGCTGCACCACCTGAACCGGCTGCAGCGATCGAAGCGCATTCCGGCGGTGCCGGTGTTTCTCGACAGCCCGCTGGCGATCAACGCCACCAACGTGTTCGCCGATCATCCCGACGACCACCGGCTGA
>CAYYZR010000567.1:0-1190 GCA_964476005.1 uncultured Halomonas sp. | reverse complement strand
GCGCCTGGAAATTGGAGCGGTACAGCACCGCGGCCTGGCCCCAGCGCATCGACGACGATCCGTGCGAATCCATCAGCGAGCGCGCGATACCGTCGGCTTCCTCCATTTCGTCGCCGTATTCGCGCACGCTGATACGGTCGCCCGGCCCGTGCTCGCTCCACAGGCGCTTCTCGTGGGTGTGCGGGTTCATGGCAATAACCGCGTTGGCGGCCTTCAGGATCGTGCCCACCGAGCGGTAGTTCTGCTCGAGCTTGATCACCTTCAGCCGTGGATAGTCGACGCCGAGCTGGTCGAGGTTTTCCGGCCGCGCGCCGCGCCAGCCGTAGATGGACTGGTCGTCGTCGCCCACCGCGGTGAAGGTGCCGGATTCGCCCGACAGCCGCCTGAGCAGCCGGTACTGGGCGGCCGAGGTGTCCTGGTATTCATCGACCAGGAAGTAGCGCATGCGGGCGCGCCAGCGGGTCCTGAGCTCGGGTTCGTCGAGCATCTTCGCCGGCAGCGAGATCAGGTCGTCGAAATCCACCGCGTTGAGTTCGGCCAGCCGCTGCTGGTAGGCCGAGAAGACGCCGGCCAGCTGCGCTTCGCCCTCGCTCTCGGCGCCGGAAAGCGCGCGCCCGGGTTCCGTGCCGGCGTCCTTGAGCCGGCCGATCGCGGCCTGGGCGATGTAGACCTGGTCGTTCTTGACCGAACCCGGCAGCAGCTCGCGCACCAGGTCCGAGGCCGTGTGCTGGTCGAGGATGGTGATGCCGCGCTTGAGGCCCGCGGCTTCCGGGTCGTCCTTGAGGATGGCCCAGCCGAGGCTGTGGAACGTGCTCACGGTCAGGCCCTCGGCGGCCTTGCGCTTGATCCGCTTGCCGACGCGCTTGCGCATCTCGCGAGCGGCCTTGTTGGTAAAGGTGATTGCCGCGATCTGGCTGGCCCGGAAGTGGCCTTTCTCGATCATCCAGGCGATCTTCTCGGTGATCACGCGGGTCTTGCCCGACCCGGCGCCGGCCAGCACCAGCAGGGGCGAATCGATGTGCGTGACGGCGGCACGCTGCTGGGGATTGAGACCGGACATAGGCGGCGAATTGTACGCCAGCGCCGGGAATCCTGCCCGGACCCGCCCGCCGAAAACCGCCGCCTTGACCTATACTTTCTCCCATGGCCAAGCTCTACTTCTACTACTCGACCATGAACGCCGGCAAGAC
>CAYYZR010000566.1:0-1192 GCA_964476005.1 uncultured Halomonas sp. | reverse complement strand
AATCCGAAGAAGAGAAGGAGTCCGAAGAAGGCAAGGAGTCCGAAGAAGGCAAGGAATCGGAAGAAAAGAAGGAAACCGAAAAAGGTGAGTCCGAGGAGAATGCTGACGACGACTCTGAGCGAAAGGATTCTCCGGAAACCGGAAACCGGAAACCGGAAACCGAAAAACCTGACGAAAGCAAGAAAACCGAATCTTCCACAAAGGAATCCGAAGCCAAAAAAACTGCCGAATCCGACGATTTGCCCGCCCCTCCGGTGCCCTTCACCGAGATGGGCAGCGATCCCTCATCCATCCCGCATGCCTCTCCTGCCGTTCGCAAGCTCGCGCGCGAGCTGGGCGTCGAACTGGGCGAAGTCGAGGGTAGCGGCGATCACGGCAGGATTACCGCCGAGGACCTGAAAAAGCACGTCAAGTCCCGGATGGAATCCGGACCGGCCGTTTCCGGCGGGCGAATGGATGTCGCCGAATGGCCCAAGGTGGATTTCTCGAAGTTCGGTGAAATCGAGGAAAAGAAGCTTTCGCGTATCCAGAAGATCTCGGGCCCGAACCTGTTGCGCAACTGGGTGAGCATCCCGCACGTCACCCAGTTCGACGAAGCCGACATCACGGAAATGGAAGCCTTCCGCAAGGGGGCGAAACCCGAGGCCGAGGAGGCCGGCACCAAGATGACGCCGCTGGTGTTCCTGATCAAGGCAGTGGTGGCCGGCCTGAAGAAGTATCCGAAATTCAACACTTCGCTTTCCAGCGACGGGGAGTCGCTGGTCTACAAAAAATACTTCCATGTCGGTGTCGCCGTGGACACGCCCAACGGCCTGATGGTGCCGGTGATTCGAGACGCGGACAACAAGAGCCTGCTCGAGCTTGCAATCGACCTCACCGAACTTTCCGGCAAGGCACGCGATGGCAAGCTCTCGCGCGACGAGATGCAGGGCGGCTGTATGTCCATCTCCAGCCTCGGCGGCATCGGCGGCACGGCATTCACGCCCATCATCAATGCGCCCGAAGTCGCGATCCTGGGTGTTTCGAAGGCCGAAATGAAGCCGGTCTGGAACGGCGAGAAATTCAAGCCGCGCCTGATGCTTCCGCTTTCGCTGTCCTACGACCATCGCGTCATCGACGGCGCGGATGCGGCGCGATTCACCCAATACCTCGCACACGTATTGGGCGATGTGCGGCGGTTGATGCTATAGCG
>CAYYZR010000565.1:0-1193 GCA_964476005.1 uncultured Halomonas sp. | reverse complement strand
ACTCCGAGGACGGGGAGAAACAATCATGAGCACCTTCTGGCACTGGTACATCATCCTCATCACGGTCGGCACGCTGGCCGCGACCATCTGGTTCCTGCTCTGGACCAGCCGGCTGCGCATTCCATCGACGAAGGAAGAGGACGGCTCCGAGACCACCGGACATGTGTGGGATGAAGACCTGCGCGAATTGAACAACCCGCTGCCGCGCTGGTGGCTGGGCCTGTTCTGGATCACGATTGTATTTTCCATCGTCTACCTGGTGCTGTATCCCGGCCTGGGTCGCTACGAGGGCGTGCTCGGCTGGTCGCAGTCGGCGCAGTACGAGCAGGAAATGGCCCGGGCCAGGGCTGCGTTCGAGGAGCGCTTCGGCCATTTCGACGACCTGAGCCTCGCCGAGCTTTCGACCAACGAGCAGGCGGTGGAGATGGGCCGAAATCTTTACGCCCACAATTGCTCGACCTGCCACGGTTCCGATGCACGCGGCGCGCAGGGCTATCCCAACCTGACCGACGATCACTGGATCTGGGGCGACAGCCCGGCCCAGATCGAGCACTCCGTCGTGCAGGGACGCCGGGCGGCGATGCCCGGCTGGGGCGATGCGCTCGGCGAAGACGGTGTGACCCGCACCGCGGTCTACGTCCAGAAACTCGCGGGCAAGCCCGTCGACGAAACCATGGCCGCGGCCGGGCAGCGGAACTACATGCAGTTCTGCGTGGCCTGCCACGGGCCGGAAGGCAAGGGCAACCCGCAGCTTGGTGCGCCGAACCTCACCGATGGCGTCTACACCTACGGCGGCGACCCGGATTCCCTTCGCGCGACCATCCGTAACGGCCGCAACGGCGTGATGCCGGCGCAGAAGCCGCTGATCGGGGAGACGCGCGCCCGGCTGGCCGCAGCCTATATTCTGAGTCTCCAGGCCGACGATTCCGAATCAGCTTCGCAGGCCGCCGACCAAGCGCCATGACCGGACCGGCCGACCACGCGTTCGATCACCCGCCGCGCCCGCTGGCCCAGCGCCTGGGCGCGATCCTGTGGCCGTCGTTTTTTGCCGCCGGGGTTTCGACCATGGTCCTGTTCGCATTCGTCGACCCGATCGACCTGGCGTTGATCAGCTTCCCGGACCTGGAAATCTCGCGCCAGGCCGGGCATACCGTGGCATTCCTCGGCTTCTGGCTGGGCTACGCCTCGGCCTG
>CAYYZR010000564.1:0-1202 GCA_964476005.1 uncultured Halomonas sp. | reverse complement strand
ACCAGCCAGTTCCACATCATCCAGCCGCAGGTCGTGAAATAGAAGAACCGGTCGTCCCTGCGCACGTCGGTGTGCAGCAGCAGTTCCTTGAGGTGCTGCAGCAGCGTCCCCCCGGCGCCGTGAACGATGCACTTGGGAACCCCGGTGGTCCCCGACGAATAAAGAATGTAGACCGGATGGTCGAACGGCAGCTGCTCGAATTCTATCGGACCCGGTTCGTCGACCGCAAAATCGTCCCAGGCCACGGCCCGGTCGCCAAGCGACCGGAGGTCCATCGAATCGTCGGCATATGGCGTGACCACCACTCTTTCCACCGTGGGCAGTTCGGGCAGCATTTCGGCGATCCGTCCGAGACAGTCGTGCGTCTTGCCGTTATAGCGATAGGCGGCTGCAGCAAACAACACCCGGGCCTCGATCTGGCCGAACCGGTCGAGCACCCCGCGAACGCCGAAATCCGGCGAGCACGACGACCAGATCGCGCCCAGCGACGTCGTCGCCAGCATCGCGATCACCGTTTCGGGCAGATTCGGCAGGTAGCCTGCCACGCGGTCGCCGGGCCGAATGCCCATGTCCTCCAGCCCGGCGGCAATGCGCGCCACTTCGTGGTTGAGCTCACGCCAGGACATGCTGCGCCGCATCCCGCCCTCGCCGGCGAACGCCAGCGCGGTACCGTCATCGTTGCGCCGCAGCAGGTTCTCGGCGAAGTTCAACCTGGCGTCCGGGAACCATCGCGTGCCCGGCATTGCCGGCCAGTCCTCGACGACTCGCTCACCGCGCGCCGAGGCGCGCACCTCGCCGAACTCCCAGAGCGCGCGCCAGAATGCCTCGGGGTAGTCGATGGAGAATCGATAAAGGCTCTCGTAATCGGTAACCGACGGTTCCAGTTCGCTGCCGACGAACTGAATGAAACGGGCCATGTGCGTGGCCTGCGCGCGCTGGGGGCTCGGTTGCCAGAGGGGTTCGGTCATTTCTTTTCGCATTTGGTTGAGGGTTTCTGGGCAAAGCTTACCGAATCGCCGGTTTCCGCGTCACTTGCACTTTGGGGCACCTTTGCCGGGCGCCGGCGGCTTTTCATTCAACTTCAACTTCAAATCCTTTTCGCCCCGCGGTGAGGAGTGCACCGTGGCCGGGTGCGGGTGGCTTTTTCTTTGATTCAAATTCAAAAGCCGTTTCGCCCCGCGCAGCGCGCTTGCGGGCGACCT
>CAYYZR010000563.1:0-1207 GCA_964476005.1 uncultured Halomonas sp. | reverse complement strand
GATTGCCTGGGCTGGACGAGAGCATACCCCGCAGCGCTGAATTCCACCGATCCCGAATATCCCGGCCGGACGGAGCGTAACCGGAGAAAAGCCTGAAAGCTGCGCGAGCCCGGGGCGGGAGTCACCAACTTCGAAGCGCTTGTAATGAGAATGATTTGGATTCAAAAAACGTTCCCGCGGGAACGTTTTTTATGCTGGTGAAGCGAAACCGCACATCAGGCCTGGAAATCGGACCGGAAACGACGATTTCGCCAGAAAAGCCGCATCTCGCACGTCGCGACCCTCGGCCGTAGCTATGGCTACTGTCGCTCGGAGTCGCACCACACGATCTGCGGCTTCTCCGACTGAAACGCGCTCCGCGCAGAGTTATTCAGAGGTTCCTTACGGGAAGGGGAACGGATGGACGACGGGATGGCGGTGGAAGGGTTGCTGCAGTTGGAGTAGGGCGATCTCCGCTCGGAGATTATCGGGTCTGGGCTCGCCTGGTAGAGCCCGGGCTTGAATATTCGAACTGTTGCTCGCATAATGCATGCACTTTGACTGCAACGCTCAGGATTACCGCCAGCATGCCCAATCTTCAGATCCGAGACCTTCCGCAAGACATCTACGATGCGCTGAAAGTTGATGCAATAAACGAGCAGCGCAGTCTTACACAACAGGCTATCGTGGCTTTGCGCGAGGCCCGGCGCCAGCACCGGACTGATCATCGATCACAGGCGGTTCGCGCTCTCAGGGAAAGCGGGCGGCACTTCGAGTTTCGTGAAGATGCGCCTGAATCCCTGGTCGCCGATGACCGAAAGCGCTGATTGATGGCAAGCGCCGTTCTGGATGCCTCTGCCGCACTGCGCGCCGTCTTGTCGCCGGCCGACCATTCGTCCGTGCTGACGGCAATCGAGTCGGCGTCTGACGTCATGGCCCCACAGCTATTCGCCGCTGAAACGGCCAATGCGCTGTGGAAATACGGGCGGGCAGGACGACTTGATAACAAGGAAATACGCCAACGGCATGCAGAAGCGCTGGCGCTGGTCAGCCTCTGGATTCCGGACACGAGCCTGTTTCCCGAAGCCTTGAGCCTGGCGTCGAGCCTCGGACATCCCGTCTACGATTGCCTCTACCTGATTGCGGCACGGCGCTTCGACGCGCAGCTGCTGACTGCGGATCATCGGCTGGAAGTCTTGTTCGCCGACATTACCTGAACGGTGCATGG
>CAYYZR010000562.1:0-1211 GCA_964476005.1 uncultured Halomonas sp. | reverse complement strand
ACTGGGGCGGTGATCGTGCCGATCGCGTCCAGCGCGCGCTGAAGACGGCCTATGTTCTGAGCGTCGGATGGGCACTGTTGCTGGCGGCGCTGTTCTGGTTGCTCGGCCGCCCGATTGCCGGGCTGTTCGCCTCCGAACCCAGCGTCGCGGACGAAGCGGCGCGCTACCTGTGGATCGTGCCGATCAGTCTGTGGGGCTATGGCATCGCGATCATTGCCGCCGGCGCCTACAACGCGCTCGGCAAGCCGTTGATCGGCCTGGGCTACTCGCTGACCCGTACCGCCGTGTTCTACGTACCCCTGGTGTGGATCGCGTCGCGCATGGACGGGTCGACCACGGTTTACGTCGCGATTGCGGCAGCCAACGCATCGGCGGGTCTGCTGGTGGCCGTCGACTCGCTGTTCCGGGTTCGTCGGCTCGCTGGAAGCGCTGGACCGCAGCGGACTGCTCAGCCTGGCGGATGACGCCTCGCCGAAGTGGTGCTTATGGAACGGCGGATGCGTGGTCGGCCTCGCGCAGGGCATCTGGAAGCACGCGCCCTCGATCGCCGGCGACCGCCTGAAGACCGTCCTTGCAACAGCGCTCGGCCGGGATGAGCATCTCGAGGAATCGCGCCGTGCTGCGCTGCCAGGAAAACGCTGAAGCGAAATCCACGCAGTGCTCGGCCGGAATCGCGAGCGCGCGGAACACGGCTTCGCGCAGATCCTCGTCCAGCGCGCCGTTGCCGCCGTCGACGATCAGGTCGTTCGGCCCCGGGACCGGAAACGCCGCGACAGGCACGCCGCAGGCCATCGCCTCGAGAATCACCAGGCCCAGCGTATCGGTGCGGCTGGGGAACACGAACACGTCGGCGGCCGACAGGAGCCGGGCCAGCTCTTGGCCGTGCCGCCAGCCCAGGAAATGCGCCCTCGGGTAGGCGCGGGAATAGCGCGCCAGCGCCGGGCCGCCGCCGATCACCACCTGCGACCCGGGCAGGTCGAGGCCCAGGAAGGCGTCCAGGTTCTTCTCCGGCGCCACCCGGCCCATGTACAGGCTGATCGGGCGCGGCAGGTCCAGCGCATGCTTGTCGTGCGGCCTGAACGTATCGGTATCGACGGCGCCGGGCCAGACATGCAGGTTGCGCAAGCCGCGTTGGGTCAACAGCCGTTTCTGGGTCTCGGTGCGCACCAGCGTGCGCTCGGCGGCCGAGTGAAACCAGCGCATGAAGCGGT
>CAYYZR010000561.1:0-1218 GCA_964476005.1 uncultured Halomonas sp. | reverse complement strand
CCGCGGAGCGCCGACGCTTCGTCCGGGTTGCCGGCGAAGCCGAACGCCAGGGTGCCGCTTTGCAGGGCCGTCAGGCGCTTGCGCAGCCGCGTCATTTCGGCGATGCCCTTGCACGGGACGAACGCATTTTCAAGCCCATCCGGCCGATCGAGGAAGCGGACGCCGGAGGCGATGATCAGTCCGTCGTTGTCGATTGCGCCGGCGCTGGTTTCCAGCCTGCGGCCGTCATCCGAAAGTCCTTCGGCGGACGCTTCGTGGTAGACGACATTCATGCGGTTGAAGAACCGGTCGAGTTCCACCCGATGCGTGTCCGGGTCCTCGCGCTGGGTCGGGATCCAGATGGTGCCGGGATAGAAAACGAACTCCGGGCGCGGCGCGACCAGGTCGATGCCGACCTCGCGATCGGCCTTGCGGATATTCCGCACGGCGTTCAGGCCGCCGAAACCGGCGCCGATTACTGTGATCCTCTGCATGCCGGTCAACCACTGCTGGATTTCGAGGGAAAGATTAACACTGTCGTGTGGTTCCCCGACGGCAACCGTCCCGGCGCTTGACCCGGTTGTCGTTCAAAGCCGTGGCGACGAGCGGCTGAAGTAACATGGTCCAATGATGATTCTGCCTGTGAGAACTCTCCATGCGCGCGTTCTTTCTGCCCATTTCCATTTCATTGATGCAATTTTGCATTCTGGCGGTCGCAACGGTGGCCGCGGGGGATGTCATGGCCGATGATGCCGGCGCTGTTCGCTTGCGCGACCTCGGCATCGCGCCCGGCGTCCTGGCGCCCGGGCCACTGAACGCGATCACCGATGTCGCAGGCGTGCGGGTGGGGCACCGGACGCTGATCGAAGGCGAAAGCGTGCGCACCGGCGTTACGGCGATTCTGGCGCATGAGGGGAATGTCTTCGTCGACAAGGTACCCGCCGCGGTCCACACCGGCAACGGGTTCGGCAAGGCGGCCGGCTTCGAGCAGGTGCGTGAGCTGGGCAACATCGAGTCGCCGATCCTGCTGACCAATACGTTGAGCGTCGGCACCGCGCTGGCGGCCGGCGCGAAGTGGGTGATGACCCAGCCGGGAAACGAGCAGGTCGGTTCGGTGAATGTTGTTGTCGGAGAAACCAACGACGGCTACCTCAACGACATCCGCGGCCAGCACGTGTCCGAGCAGGATGTGTTCGCCGCGATCGACGCGGCAAAGACGGGCCCGGTCGCCGAAGGCAA
>CAYYZR010000560.1:0-1218 GCA_964476005.1 uncultured Halomonas sp. | reverse complement strand
ATCGACGGCCTGTCTGATGCCATCGAGCGCGCCGAGCGTGAATTCGCAGGGATCGTCATCTGGCAGCCCAACGGCCCGTTCTCGGCCGGCGCCAACCTGAAGGCCGCCATGGAATGGGTGGAGAACGGCGAGTTCGACAAGGTCGAAAAGCTGGTCGCCGACTTCCAGCAAGCCAACCTCCGGCTACGCTATGCCGCCGTGCCCAGCGTCGCAGCCGTGCGCGGGCTGGCGCTGGGCGGCGGCCTTGAACTGGCCATGCATACCAGTCGGATCGTGGCGCATCTGGAAAGCTACATGGGGCTGGTCGAGGCCGGCGTTGGTCTGCTGCCCGCCGGCGGCGGGCTGGGCACGCTGGCGTTCAGGATTCACGACCAGACGAAGGCCGGCGACAGCTATCCCTTGCTCGAGAAGCGCTTCAAGCAGGTTGCGATGGGCCAGGTCTCCGGCTCGGCGATGGAAGCCCGCAACATGGGCTACCTGACCGAATCCGACGCAATCGTGATGCACGAGCACGAACTGCTGCACGCCGCGCACGGCGAAATTCGCGGCATGAACGCCGCCGGTTATCGCGCACCGCTTCCGGGACGTCGCATTCCGGCCGCCGGCGATGTCGGCGTGGCAACGCTCAAGATGCTGCTGGCCAACATGTACGAGGGCCACTTCATCAGCGATCACGACAACGAGATCAGCGCGCGAATCGCCGACACGCTGTCCGGCGGCGCCATCGATCGCGGCACGCCGGTCGACGAAGATTGGCTGTACGCGCTGGAACGGAAGCACTTCGTCGAGCTTGCGAAGATGAAGCCGACCCAGGAGCGCATCGTGCATATGCTCAAGACGGGTAAGCCGTTGAGAAATTGAGGACGATATTCGAAAAGCAATGAACCACGAAGGACACGAAGAGCACGAAGTAAAAAACATGAACCCTGAAAAAAACCCACCCGTCATCCCGGAATCGCCGGCAGGCGATATCCGGGATCTCGAGACGCCTGCTCCGATCCAGAAAGGCGGCAACGTCGAGAGGTTTCGGATCGAGCTGTCGCACTTCCGAAACGACGAGCAATTTTCAGTTCTTTCTGCGCGCCCTTCATGGTTAAAGCCAGATTTTGCCTTCCCGGTTAAAACAGAATTTTGATGGAGTAGAAACCCAATGAGTGACGCCTACGTTGTATCCGCAGTAAGAACCCCGGTCGCGAAAGCCTTCAAGGGCGGCTTTCG
>CAYYZR010000559.1:0-1221 GCA_964476005.1 uncultured Halomonas sp. | reverse complement strand
TCAACGCATCGCCCAAAAATACGGTCGCGACCTACATGCGCTGGGATCGTCGCGATGACGACACAGCTTACAATTTCAGCAACCCGCTGGCCGATCCCTGGTACGCGGCCCGGCTACGCGCAGACCGAACCAATCGCCATGACACGCAGTTCGTTATCGACGATGGCCTTCTGAGCGATCAGCCCGGCCGCGTCGTCGTCGTCGTCGGCGGTCTGACCGACTTCCCCGAAAATCCGGATCATCACGTTCGGGTCGAAGTCAACGGCCAGTCGGTCGGCGAAATCATGTTCGATGGACAGGCCGTCAAGCGCCTGGATTTCGAGGTTCCGGCCGGCGTGCTGACAATTGGCGAGAACATCGTCAGCGTTAGCGCGCCCGGCGGCAGCAGCGCCCGCTTCGATATATTCCTTATCGACACCGTGGAACTCGGCTGGCCGAGCCGGCTCCAGGCCAGCGACAACCGTGTTCTGGTCGAGCAGGCGCCGGCGAATGCGGGCGGACTGCGGATCAGCGGTCTCACCGGCGCCGAGCCGGTGGCCTACGGCCGCATCGACGGTAGCCTGACATCGCTTCGAACCCGCCCGTCAGGCCGCGACATCGAGATCAGCACGCTGCCCGAAAGCGCCAGCTACTGGGTCTCGACCCCGGACCGCATAGCGCGCCCGGGCGTCGTTGCAACCGGCAGCAATGCCGACCTGCTTGAAGGCCGCGGCGGCGATTTCGTGATCATCGCCCATCCGGCGTTCCTGCCGATCTCGTCCAGCGAGCCGCACCCGCTGAACGACTACCTCGCCCAGCGGCGCGCCGAAGGCTGGCAACCCGAAGTCTTCGACGTCACCGAGATCCAGGCGCAGTTCGGCCACGGCATGGCGCTGCCCAATGCGGTCACGGCGTTCCTGGCCGCGGCCGACCAGCGTATGAACTACGAACACGTGCTGCTGATCGGCGCAGACAGCTATGACTACACCGACAATCTCGGGCTTGGTTCGATCAGCTTCATTCCGACTCGGTACGCGCCTACCAGCTTTATTCCGCACACGCCCAGCGATGCACTCATGGCCGACCTGAACGGCGACCGGGTGGCCGACAAGGCGATGGGTCGCTGGCCGGTGCGCACTCTGGGCGATCTGCAAGCCATTGTGTCCAAGACCCTGGACTGGCCGGACGTTGCGGCAGACCGCGGCATCGTTTGGGTGACCGACTCGGAAGACTCGCGCAACG
>CAYYZR010000558.1:0-1221 GCA_964476005.1 uncultured Halomonas sp. | reverse complement strand
CTCAGCGACGGCTGATGCACGCATTGCACCGCTCCCCCGGTCTTTTGAGAACACCCATCGCCGCAAGATCAAGGGATCCAGGATGACCGAAAGCGCGCCCAGACCCGCCCTGATGCTGCCCGGCGGCGGCGCCCGCGGCGCCTACCAGGTGGGCGTGCTCAAGGCCATGGCCGAGTATCTGCCGGGCCCCGAATCGCCTTTTCGGATCATCGCAGGGACCTCGGCGGGTGCCATCAACGCCGCGGTCATGGCCAGCCATGCCGATGATTTCGCCTTCGGCGCCAAGCGGCTCGGCGAGTTCTGGGGCAATTTCCGCTGCCATCACATCTACCGCACCGGCTGGCTGCACAACATGGGTACCGGCCTGCACTGGCTGGCATCGATGACGCTGGGCGGGCTCGGCATCGCCAATCCGAAATCGCTGCTGGACAACCGGCCGCTGGGCCGGCTGCTCGAACGCGAGCTGGATACCGCGGGCATCGATCGCGCGATCGACGACGGACATCTCGATGCCTTGCTGGTGACCGCTTCCGGTTACGCAACCTCGCGCGCCGTGACCTTTTTCCAGGGCCGCGATGAGTTCACCGAGTGGCGTCGCTACAAGCGCGCCGGAGTGCGCAGCGCCATCGACGCCCGCCACCTGCTCGCCAGCGCCGCTTTGCCGCTGCTGTTTCCGGCCCAGCGGATCGGCAACGAATACTTCGGCGACGGCGGCATGCGCCACACCACGCCGCTGAGCCCGCCCATCCACATGGGCGCAGACCGGGTCGTGATCATCGGCACGCGCGACGAACTGCAGGACCCCGAGCCCGAAATCTGCGACCGGTACCCGACGCTGGGTGACATCGGCGGCTACCTGCTGGACGTGATCTTCATGGACTACCTGAACAACGACCTGGCGCGCCTGAAGCGGATCAACCGAACCCTGGACATCATTCCCGACGCGCTTCGGCCCGAAACCGGACTGAGAACGATCGACGCAATGTTGATTCAGCCCAGCGAAGATCTGCGCGAAGTCGCCAACCGACACATGCACCGCGTGCCGGCCAGCGTCAAGACCCTGCTCAGGGGCATCGGTGCCTGGGGCCCGGGCCGCCTGCCCAGCTACCTGCTGTTCGAAGCCGAATTCTGCCGCGAGCTGATCGAACTCGGATACAGCGACGGAATGACCCGGCGGGACGAAGTGTGCGAGTTGATGGCGGTTTCTGGTTAGCTGGTTTC
>CAYYZR010000557.1:0-1221 GCA_964476005.1 uncultured Halomonas sp. | reverse complement strand
TCGACGATGATCACGTCCAGAGAGCCGGGCTCGGCGTTGCGGATCCAGGCCAGCCCGTCGTCGAACACCAGGGTTGCACGCGGGTCGTCGTTGCGTTCGCAAAGCTCGGGGAAGTGCTGCTCGGAAAGGCGCGTGACCTGCTCGTCGATTTCGCACTGCACCGCCGATTCGACTTCCGGGTGCGCCAGCACCTGGTGCAGCGTGCCGCAGTCGCCGCCGCCGATGATCGCTACGGCCTTCGGGCACGGGTGCGAGAACATGGCGGGATGGGTCAGCATCTCGTGGTAGAGGAAATTGTCGCGCGTGGTCAGCATCACGAAGCCGTCGATCACCATCAGGTTGCCCCAGTGGGCGGTCTTGTAGACGTCGATCGTCTGGAACTCGGTCTCGACGTGCGCCAGATGCTCGTCCACCTTCCAGCCGACCACGCTGCCGGCTTCCTTGCAGACTTCGGTGAACCAGTTCTCGTCATTGGGCAACATGCGCGTTCCTTGGACAGGTCATGTGACGCATTTTAACGATCACAGCGTCTTACAATGCCGCTACTGCCAAATTCTGGGTAACACCGCATGAGTTCCGACCGCATCGAAGCCGCGCGACGCCGCTACGCCATTCCCGCATGGTCGGAAGGGCTTTTTGATATAGATGCCGAAGGTCACCTGGTGGCCGCGCCGGTCGGCGCGGGGGGGGCGAGGCTCGCGCTGACCCGAATCGTCGAGCAGGCCCGCGGGGAGGGCATGCGGCTGCCGCTGCTGGTCCGCTTTCCCGACCTGCTCAAATACCGCGCCGGCCAGTTGCGGGAAGCCTTCGAGAGCGCGATCTCGAATGCCGAATACACCGGAGGCTACACGCCGGTCTACCCGATCAAGGTCAACCAGCAGGCGTCGGTTGTCGGCGCGCTGGCATCCGTATCCGAACTCGGCCTGGAAGTGGGCAGCAAGCCGGAACTGATCACCGCGCTGGCGGTCAGCCGGCCCGGCGGTACCATTGTCTGCAACGGCTACAAGGACGCCCAGTACATTCGCCTGGCGCTGAGCGGTATTCGTCTGGGTTTGAAAGTCATTATCGTCATCGAAAAGCCCGGCGAGTGGCCGCTGATCCGAAAGCATGCCAAAACGCTGGGCGTCGAGCCGACACTGGGCGTACGGCTCAGGCTTTCCGCGCTCGGCAAGGGCAACTGGCAGAACACCGGCGGCGAGCGCGCCAAGTTCGGCCTGGCGG
>CAYYZR010000556.1:0-1222 GCA_964476005.1 uncultured Halomonas sp. | reverse complement strand
AAAAAAGGCCCGCCTTGGAGGCGGGCCAGTCTTGTAACCAATATTTGTTATTGGTCTAGCTTGATACGCTCAGACTACGCGATCAGTAGCGGACCTGCAGGGTGAACGAGTACTGGCGACCGAACAGTTCGGCGAAGCCGAAGTGTCCTGCAGCCTGCTCGACCGTGTTCGGCATGCGGCGGAAGATATTGTTCACCACCACCTGTGCACGGGTGTCCTGCGGCATCCAGTCGAACCACCTCGGCAGCGCCTGAGAAATCGTCAGGTTGCTGATGAAGCGGTGGCTGGTCGAGGTCACCTGCTCGCCTTCTTCGTTGAAGAACGCGGTCTGCTGGCTCGGCGACAGGCGTGCACGGTTCTGCCAGATGGTGCGCCAGAACACGCGGGTGTCGTTGCGCGACCAGGTCGCATCGAACGTACCCGAGTACTTCGGCGAGGTGAACGAACGACTGGAACGCACGATGTCTTCACCCGTGACCGACTGCTGACGGCGACGATCACGCGAGATACGCGTGTTCAGGCGCAGGAAGCCCAGGTTGCTGTCGCGCATGCCTTCCGAGAACAGACCCATTGCATTGGCCACTTCGAAGCGGTAGTCGACGAAGAAGTCCTGCACTTCGACGCGGAAGCTTTCGGCGTTGGTCTGGCCGGTCTGGAAATCGACCACCTGACCGCTTGCATCACGCTCGAACGCATCACACGCCGGGTTGGCCGGGAAGTTGGCCGAATCGAAGCAGGCCACCATCAGGTCGGTCAGCCCCAGCACGGTGATCGCGTCGGACAGCTCGATGTCGAAGTGATCGGCACCGATGATCAGGTTGTCGACCCAGCGCGGTTCCCAGGTGAAACCAACCGAGTAGGATTCGGCCGTTTCGTCGGTCAGGTTGACGTTACCGCCGGTACGACCGACTGCCGTGGCGTTGACGATATTGGACGTGAAGTTGTCCGGATCGTTGATGCCGGCATCGATACAGTTCTGGCGACGCAGGTCGGGGTTCGGACCCTGGTCGACGAAGCGGAAGTCACACGGGTCGTTGGCGAAGCTGAACGACTGGGTGACCGGCGCGAACAGTTCGACCAGTGACGGCGCACGGATCGACTCGGTGTAGTTACCGCGAATGTTCAACGTCCGGATCGGCCTCCAGTTACCGCCCGCAGACCAGACAGTGGAGCTGCCCGACTGCGAGTTGTCGATTTCACGAACCGCACCGTTGATTTCCAG
>CAYYZR010000555.1:0-1223 GCA_964476005.1 uncultured Halomonas sp. | reverse complement strand
ATCCCTCAGCCGGCACCAAATTACCATCGAAGCCCCAGACCTCGATTGGCCGCGATCACGGCCGGTGCCCCCATTCGAACCCCCGACCAGACAATCGGTTCGAACCGAGCCGCAGGCGAGCTCGCTTGAGCGCAGCGAAAGCCATCCCTCAGCCGGCACTATCCCGGCTGGATGCGGCCAGTGCCAAAATGTTATATCATTACGTTTTGCATGGCCCAACCCCCGATGATGGCTGCCGTCTTGAAATCACAAAAGCGCGACCTGCCGATCGGCGTTCTGGATCGTATCGGCATCGGCATTTCCGGGTTCTGCCTGCTGCAGTGTCTGGCGCTGCCGCTGGCGCTGGTGTTCGCGCCGTTGGCTTCGGCGAGCGTGTTCAGCCATGAACTTTTTCACCTGGTGCTGCTTGGCGTGATCATTCCGGTCAGCCTGCTGGCCTTCGGGCTTGGTTTTCTGCGTCATCGCAACGCCACCATGTGGGTGCCCGCGGGTATCGGATTCGCGCTGCTGATCGCGGCGGCCGTGCTGGAGCAGCGCCACCTGATCGGTCCGGTGTGGATTTCTCTGGTCACATCGATGGGCGGACTCGGATTGATCATCGGGCACGTGCTGAACATGCGCAGTCGTGGCGACTGATTGCCAGTAGAGGTTATACGCGCAGGGTTGTTCGGGGAATTCCTGCGTGGTAATTTCCGGAGATTGAGCTGCAACCGCCCCGGTACCGATCGATGTCCCAGTCGTTTTCAAGTTTCCGAGAGTTCTACCCCTACTACCTGGCCGAACACGCCGACACCAACTGTCGTCGCCTGCACTTCGTCGGCACCTGGCTGGTGCTGGCTGCGCTGGTGGCCGGGATTCTGGTCTCGCCCTGGTGGCTGCTGGCCATGCCGCTGTTCGGCTACGGGTTCGCCTGGCTGGGGCATTTCGTGTTCGAGAAAAACAGGCCGGCCACGTTCAAGTATCCGCTCTACAGCCTGGCCGGCGACTGGGTGATGTTCGCCGACATCCTGCGTGGTCGGGTGAAGATCTGACAACAACGGTTTCCGGGTTTGGGTTTCCGGTTTCCGGAAAATCAAGGGCTTCGCTTGCAGGGCAAGCTCCTACGCCGGTCGCAAGCAGTCGAAAGTAAACCGGACCACGGCGGCTTTGTTGATCTGCTTTTCCAGCGACGCTTTTCCGGAAACCGGAAACCGGAAACCGGAAACCGGAAACCGGAAACCGGA
>CAYYZR010000554.1:0-1229 GCA_964476005.1 uncultured Halomonas sp. | reverse complement strand
AGGCGCTTGTGAAAAGTAGGTCGCCTGCAAGCGCGCAGCGCGTGGCGAAACCGCACTTGAAGTTGAATTTGCTTGATGGCGGTTGCACCCGCCCAAGGAATCTTATTGCGCTGCACAAAAAACCATGCTACTATTTGTGCAGTGCACAACAAAGCGCAAATTCATGACCATTGCCCGGAGGCAATCAAAAATGACCAAGCAGACCGCATTCGAAGACATGACCAAGGCCCAGCAGATCATCATGGACGCAATCGACAAGACCACCCGCGCCAACCTCGCGGCCGTCGAGAAGATGATGGATCTCAACAAGCAGCGATTTTCCAGCCTCGGCGAGACGTCCGATCCGGCCGATTTCGTTGCAAAACAGTCGACCGTTTTCAAGTCGTACGCCGAAGAGATGAATCAGCAGTTCGAAACGCTGGCGGCGATCGGCAACGAGTCGCGCGAGCAGCTGATGGAACTGGGGCAGGACTTCGCCAAGAACCTGAACTTCACCAGTTTCTTCGAAGCGCCGAAGACCAAGGGTTCCGCCGCCAAGAGCAAGACCGGCGCCAAGAGCGCCTGATTCAGTTCAGGCCCGCCGATCCCGATCAGCCCTTGGGCTGGTCGGGCTTCTCGCGACTCCGGGTCGGCTAAACTGACCCCCCACAACCGCTGCACCAAGCCGATCGGAAACAAGTCATGGCCCGCCCGAAGCGAATCATCAAGAAGTACGCCAACAGGCGCCTTTACGACACCGAGACCAGCCAGTCGATCAACCTGGAAGACGTCCGTGACATGGTCGGGGCCGGCGACTCGGTGAAGGTGGTCGAGGCCAAGACCGGTACCGACGTCACCCGGCAAGTGCTGCTGCAGATCGTGGCCGACCAGGAAATGCTCGGCCGGCCGGTGCTCAGCGACGATTTTCTCGAGGCCATGATTCGGGTCAATTCCAATCCGATGCGCGACATGGCGCGCGATTACCTCGAAAAAGTCATGACCCACCTCCAGTCGCAGCAGCAACCGCTGGAGAAGGCTTTTTCCGAGACGCTGGGCAACACCGGGCTGGACGGGCTGGGCGCGGCCTCGATCGAACCTTACCGCAGGCTTCAGGAGCGCATGTTCTCGCTCTGGACCGAGGCGCTCAAGCCGCCGGTCGCGCGCAACGAACCCGAAGACGAAACCTGACCCGCCAACGCGACGCCACCAGGCAACGAAGTAACCAAATAACCAAATAACCAAATAACCAA
>CAYYZR010000553.1:0-1231 GCA_964476005.1 uncultured Halomonas sp. | reverse complement strand
AGATCATGCAGCGTGGCGCTGACCACCGCTTCGGCCGGGTCGCCCGCCTCGGCGTCGGCCGCCAGCATGGCCTGTACCTGCCGCAACAGCTCTGCATCATCGCATTCGCTTGCCAGCCAGGCGTCGCGCTTCGACTCTGGTTGCTCGAGCGCGCCGTAGAACAGTGCCTCCAGGCGCTTCCAGTCGCCCCCCGTCACGCCAGCCGCGCCTTGAGCCAGGCCCGGCCCATGCGCAGATTGCGGTCCAGCGTGCGCACGGACACATCGAGCTGCTCTGCGGCTTCTTCGCGCGTCAGGCCGGCAAAGTAGTTCAGCTCAAGAGTGCGCGCAACGCGTTCATTGTGCCGCTCGAGCTCGGTCATTGCCTCGTCGAGATCGAGCAGGTCGGCCGTAGGCGGCTGGCTTGCCACCGCTTCGTCCGACAACGTGACCCTCAATCGGTCGCCGCCGCGTTTTTCACGCTTGCGGGCACGCGCATGATCCACCAGGATACGGCGCATCGTGCGCGCGGCAACCGCGTAGAAGTGGCGCCTGTCGTTGAAATCCAGGGTCCCGCCCTCGAGTTGCAGGAACGCCTCGTTGACCAGCGCGGTCGGCTGCAAGGTATGCGCGCTCGATTCTCCGGCGAACTGGCGGGCCGCGATGCGCCTGAGGTGCTCGTAGACCATCGGCATCAGGGCCTCGCGGACGCGCGCCTGGTCGCTGCCCCATTGCTTGAGAAGCTGCGTGATCTGGCGTGGTTCGTTCTCCATCCCCCTTCCTTCGATGACTGCTTGTCTTATCTTGTCGGTGCGTGAACGGGCGTTTGAGGCAATTTCGCCAACTGCCCGTTTCCGGGCGATCCGGGTTTCGTGCTGGCGTTCCCTTTTTCCGAATCTTACCGCACGTGACCCGCTTCACACCGGACTCCCATTCATGCCGCGTTTGCCCCGGCACCGACAAGGCCCCATGTAGGAATATCGTGTAGCCGACCTGCGAGAGAATTTCCCGATGAACATGCTGAATCGACTGATCGGAACCGGCCGCCGCCGCGTCGTCACGCTTGCGGCACTGGCGTTGCTGGTTCTTTGCGCGGCGCTGATGTTCTGGCTCGATCACGAACCGGAAACCTTCGACGTCGACGCGCGGGCCGAAGCCAGGGCCGAGCGTGAGGGCCACGAGGTGGTCGTCGGCTACGTGACAACGGCAACGCTGATCGAGGTGATGGACACGCTGCTGAACAAGCGCGGCGG
>CAYYZR010000552.1:0-1244 GCA_964476005.1 uncultured Halomonas sp. | reverse complement strand
ACGTCGAAGTCGATCGTACCGCCCTTGATGGTTTCGGCCAGGTCGTCGAAACCGACAATATCGGCGCCGGCAGCCTTGGCCTTTTCGGCATTCTCGCCCTGGGCGAATACGGCCACGCGAACATCCTTGCCGGTGCCGTGCGGAAGCACGGTGGAGCCGCGCACCACCTGGTCGGACTTGCGCGGATCCACGCCGAGTCGAACGGCTACATCCACACTTTCAGTGAACTTGACCTTGCTCAGATCCTTGAGCAGATTCAAGGCTTCGTCGACGGCGTACTGCCTGCCTGGCTCGATCTTTTCGCGAATCGCCCGATGTCTTTTCGTTTGCGCAACCATTATTCAGCCCCCTCGACAGTCAAGCCCATGCTCCGCGCACTGCCAGCGATGGTCCGCACGGCCGCGTCCATATCAGCAGCGGTCAGATCAGGCTCCTTCATCTTGACGATTTCCTCGAGTTGAGCGCGCGTGACCGAACCAACCTTCTTGGTGTTCGGCTCGCCGCTGCCCTTTGCAATCTTGGCAGCCTTGCGCAGCAGCACTGCCGCCGGAGGCGTCTTGGTGATGAACGTGAAGCTGCGGTCGGAATACACGGTAATGACCACGGGCGTCGGGAGGCCGGGCTCGAGCGACTGGGTGGCGGCGTTGAACGCCTTGCAGAATTCCATGATATTGACGCCATGCTGGCCCAGCGCCGGACCTACCGGCGGGCTCGGGTTGGCCTGCCCGGCCGGCACCTGCAGCTTGATGTACGCATTGATTTTCTTCGCCACTTGATTTCTCCTTCGGGTTCATACGCCGGGCCAAATCCTGCCTCGGCTCCCCGTTTCAGGGCTTGTTTCGGTTTTCAGCCTGCTCGAGCGCATCTGCCGGAGCCAACTGTCGTCTTGCCGGATTGCGCTTTGCGCCTCCGGCTTTACACCCGTTGCAACGCTCTGCACGCCGAACGGGCTCCAGGATCGCGCTTCGCGCGTCCAGGATGGAAAAGCCGCAGCAGCGCTACAGTTTTTCCACCTGTTGAAAATCCAGTTCCACGGGCGTCGATCTGCCGAAGATCGAGACCGCCACGCGCAACCGGCTCTTCTCGTAGTTGATTTCCTCGACCGTGCCGTTGAAATCGTTGAACGGACCATCGATGACCCGGACCATTTCACCGGGCTCGAACAACACCTTGGGCTTGGGCTTGTCGACGCCCTCGGCCACCCGGTTCAGGATCATGTCGGCTTCCTTCTGGCTGATCGGCGC
>CAYYZR010000551.1:0-1244 GCA_964476005.1 uncultured Halomonas sp. | reverse complement strand
GACGGAAACACCGCGTGCACGATCTCGCGCGGCGGCGCCCAGCCTTCCAGCACCCGAACGAGTCGACCGTCGGCCAGCTCTTCGCTCATCATCATCGTGGGCAGCTGCACGATGCCGATGCCGGCCGCCGCGGCGATTCGAAGTGCACTCATGCTGCGGGTGACCAGCCGCGGGTGATGCGCGACCCGCGCCTGGGAACCGTCCGGGCCGATCAGCTGCCAGCTGTGCCGGTGCTGCGGTCGGCCCAGCGCCAGGCTTGGATACGCCGCCAGGTCGGCCGGCCCGTCGGGCTTGCCGAGCTCGCTCAGCAGACCCGGGCTGGCCACCAGGCACTGGCCCCGGTCGGTCAGCGTTCGCAGCACCAGGTCGCTGTCTTCCAGCGGCGGCGGCCGCACGCGGATGGCGATGTCGAAACCTTCCTCGATCACGTCGACCCGCCGGTTGGTCGCGTCCAGCTCAAGCGTAACGTCCGGATATTGCCGCTGGAACTCGGCCAGCATGCCGGCCACGCGCGCCTCCAGCAGCGCCACCGGGCAACTGATGCGCAGCGTGCCGCAGGGCGCGGCGCGCATCGCGTCGATCGCTTCCTGGGCCGCCTCGGCCTGCACCAGCATGGCCTTGCAGTGGGCGTGGAAGATGCGCCCGATCTCGGTCACGATCACGTGCCTGGTCGAACGGTTCAGCAGGCGCGCGCCCAGCCGCTCTTCCAGCCCCGCGATCCGCCGGCTGAGCTTTGACTTGGGTTCGCCCAGCGCACGGCCGGCCGGAGCGAAGCCGCCGTGGTCGACCACCTGGGCGAAATAATAGAGATCGTTGAGATCGTGCACCGGCTTGTCCTTGCGCGAGGTTTCGTTGCGCGAATCGTCGTTTCGCCAATCATTGCCCGCCAATTGTCGCTCGCAAATCATCGTTCCGCAAATGGAACGGTGAGTGCGAATTCTGCCCACTAGCCGCAGCGCTGTCCCGGGCCCAGAATGTGTCCATGCAATATTTTCAGGACAATATGTCCAGGAGTACGACATGAAGAAGATTCTCGGCATCTACAGCGCCCCGCCGCGCCACTGGGTGGGCGACGGCTTTCCGGTCAGTTCGATGTTTTCCTACAACAGCCACGGCAAGCACGTCAGCCCGTTTTTGCTGCTGGATCATGCCGGGCCGATGGAATTCGCCCCGGCCGAGCGCCCGCGCGGCGTCGGCGAGCATCCGCATCGCGGGTTCGAGACCGTCACCATCGTCTACTCGGG
>CAYYZR010000550.1:0-1246 GCA_964476005.1 uncultured Halomonas sp. | reverse complement strand
CCAGGCGCCGACCGCGTCGTTCACATCGTCGTGCGCCGATCTCGGCTGCTCGTTCAATGGTTCGGGTTCGAGCGACAGCGACGGTACGATTGCCAGCTACGCCTGGGACTTCGGCGACGGCAGCACGGGCAGCGGTTCGACCGCAAGCCACAGCTACGCGGCCGGCGGCACCTACACCGTCACGCTGACGGTGACCGATGACGCCGGTGCGACCGACGCCAGCAGCCAGACCGTCACGGTCAGCGAGCCATCCACCGGTGACGTCACGCTATCGGCAAACGGCTACAAGAACAAGGGTCGCTGGACCACTGATCTGAGCTGGAACGGCGCGACCACGACCAACGTCGACATCTATCGCGACGGCGGCCTGCTGACCACCACCGCCAACGACGGCGCCTACACCGACGCGACGGAGTTCAAGGGTGGCGGCAGCCTGACCTACCAGGTCTGCGAAGCCGGCAGCAGCGTATGCTCCGACAACGTCACGGTGATCTTCTGATCGCCTGACGCAAATACGTGTTGAAAAAAAGGCCCGTGCCGACAGTCGGCACGGGCCTTTTCTTTTTCCGTCCCGGGGCGATCGGACTGTAGTTCAGAAACGGTCCGGACTGCATTCGGGCGTTACTGCCTGGCCAGTGGGCGGCCAGTCAGTTCGAACCACGCGGATTCCCCCCAGCCCATCAATTCGCCGTTCCTGAATACAAGCGGCGTGGTTTCGTCACGCGTAGTCACGCCGTCACGCGCGACCCGCTGCGTGCGATAGAACAACACCCGGTACGACGCACCTCCGACGGTAAATGCCTCGCTGAAGTCCGATTCATGCGGCATCACCGACTGGACTTCGGGCAAACCCATGCCGAGCCTGAGAGATTCGATCGCGAGCCGATTATCGCGTTCGAATTCCACCAGACCTCCGTCACGACCGTCGGCTCCGTCTTTACCGGTAACGTGGATACTGCAGCCGCCCAGAACCAGCACGATCGCGCCGGCGACCACCCCACGAATAAGTGCATGCATATTCCAGTTCCTTTCCTGTGCGATTGTTTGAAGCGCCTATTATCCGGAGATTTTCTGAACCGCGCCTGAGCGAGAAGTCACCCCCGCCGAACGACATTACAGCAGCCGAAAAAAAGGCCCGCCAAGTGAGGCGGGCCGAAGGAAAAACGGCGCGGAGGGTAACCGCAACGCCGCTTCGGGGTAGACGTTGATCAGACCGGCTTCACGAAATCAACCGCTGACCAAAAAA
>CAYYZR010000549.1:0-1253 GCA_964476005.1 uncultured Halomonas sp. | reverse complement strand
CGGCGAGGTCCTGCTCGGAAGCGGCAGGGCGATTACGGCGGATACGCCGTTCGTGATCGGCTCGATTGCCAAGAGCTTTACCGCATTGGCCATGATGCAGCTCGTGGAAGCCGGCAAGGTCGAGCTGGATTCGCCAGTGTCTGCATATCTCGAGATGTTCGAGGACGGCCCGGCCCGCACGGTCACGGTCCGGCAACTGCTCAGTCACACCAGCGGCTATTCCACCCTTCAGGGCAATGACAATCTGATCGAGCCGAGCCGGAGCGCAGACGGGCTCGGCCGCCAGGTTGAACGGATTGCGCAATGGGCGCCTGCCCATGAGCCCGGCACCAGGTGGGAATATTCCAACGCAAACTACTATGTTCTCGGCGCTATCATCGAGCGCGTGAGCGGGCGGAACTATGCCAGCTATATCCAGGAAGAAATCCTCGAACCCGTCGGCATGGCGCACAGCTTCGTCGCCGACGGCGAAAGCCATGACACGATCGCGGTAGGTCACACGCCATGGTTTGGCATGAAGCGCCCCGTGAAACAGACCGCGACGCATCGCATGTCCGCGCCGGTCGGCGGCATCATCGCAAGTGCCGGCGACATGACGCGATACCTGGCGATGATGATGAATGGCGAGGACGACATCATCAGCGCCGCGGGCAAGGCCGAGATGATGCGCCCGGCGGGCGATGTATCGCCATTCTACGGCTTCGGCTGGTATGTCGATCCGGATCGCGGAACCGTATCGCATACGGGCCTGACCCCCGGCGTGGAAACACTCGCCATCATGATGCCGGCAGAGCAAAAAGGCGCTGTCGTCCTCATCAACTCGGGCAGCGGCATGGGGTTTGGTGAATCGTCGACCCTCTTCAACGGCATCGCCGCCAAGGCCCTCGGGCTGGATTTTGTCGAGGCCGGGGCAGGCGGGCGCTGGAGCCGGAAGGCATTGTTCCTCACCTTCGCGCTGCTGCCCGTTCTTTTCGGGTTCAGCATGATCCAGTCATGGCGCCTGCGCACTGGGTTGCGGGCCAAATCCGGCCTGTTCGGGGCGTTCAGCCTCTGGTTTCCGCTGCTCATGACGCTCGCGCTGGCGTGGACCTGTGTATTGCTCATCCCGCAGCTGTTCGGCGTGTCGATCGGGACGCTGCGGCTGTTCTCGCCGGACCTGGCGCTGGTGCTGGTGGCAAGCGCCGTGACCGGAGTGACCTGGGCCGTCTTCAGGCTGGCCCTGTTTTATGGCGGTAAATCAGCCTCCGGATGAT
>CAYYZR010000548.1:0-1255 GCA_964476005.1 uncultured Halomonas sp. | reverse complement strand
GCGTCGAGAACGATGAACGCGAAGCACAGGCAAAGCGGTATCGCCAGCGCCACCATCATGGTTGCGCGGTAGCGCCGGAAGAACCACCACAGGACACCGACGGCCAGCAGCATGCCGATCATCAGGTTGGTCACGACCATGCGCACCGACTGCTTGATGTAAATCGTGTCGTCGGAGGACTGGTTCATCTGCAGGCCGGCGGGATCCAGGTGCGTTGCCTGCAGCTCCGCGACCGCCGCCTTGACCTCGCTCATGACGCTTAGGATGTTGACGCCCGGCTCGGCCACCACGTTCATCATGATTGCCGGCTGGGTATTCTGGGTCATGCCGCCGGACGAATCGCGCATGACCCGCTCGATGGTCGCGACATCGCCGAGGTAGACCGGCCGGCCGTCGCGCCATTCCAGCACCAGGCTTTCGAGGTCCGGAATTTCATACTGGCCGGCAAACCGCAGCGTGTACTGGCGCTTGCCGACTTCCTCGAACCCGGCCGACACGTCGGCGTTCTGCCCCAGCTGGCGGCCGATCCGGGCCAGATCAACGCCAATCGACGCGGCCTGGAACGGATCGAATTCTATGCGCACCTCGAACGGCCGGCCGCCGCGCGGGGTGGCGGACGCCACGCCGGCGATCCGCTCGATGCGCTCCTGCACCACGTCTTCGACGAAATCCTGGTACTCGATGATGGGGCGGTTGTTGCCCGCCTTGGGAATGATGC
Source organism: uncultured Halomonas sp. (assembly GCA_964476005.1). Lineage (GTDB taxonomy): Bacteria > Pseudomonadota > Gammaproteobacteria > Xanthomonadales > Wenzhouxiangellaceae. The sequence continues at coordinate 537 of CAYYZR010000548.1, read as the reverse complement.
CGAACCAGGCCATGGTGTCGCCGAACTGGTCCGACCCCACCCGAACGCTGGGCTCGGTGACGTCGACCGGATAACTCGAAACCTGGTTGAGGCGGGTGATGACGGCGATCAGCGCGCGGTTTAGATCGGCGCCCACGTCGAACTCGAGCGAAATGGATCCCCGGCCCTGGCTGGCGGTGGAGTTCATGCGCTTGAGACCGGGCACGTCGCGCAGTTGCTCTTCCTGCGGCTCGACGATTTCGGATTCGATCTCGGCCGGCGCCGCCGCCCGCCATCCGGTGGAAATCGAAATGGTGGGGCGATCGATGTTGGGCGTGAGCTGAACCGGCAGGCGGTACAGGCTGATCAGCCCGAAGATCACCAGCAGAATGCAGCCGACGGCGACGGCGACCGGATTGCCAAGTCCCAGGCGAGTTAACGGCACGGCTGATGCCCCCGGTGTAGATGACGATTCAAATTGCAGTCCAAATGCTTAACCTTTGGATTATGACCGGAATACAATGAATGCGCTGTCACATATTACGAATATGCGATATG
>CAYYZR010000547.1:0-1259 GCA_964476005.1 uncultured Halomonas sp. | reverse complement strand
GTGCGGCCGGCCACGGCCCTCATGGGGCAAGACCCCGTCCCAGCGCGCAATTTGCCCTCCGCCCCAATTTCATGCATGATTCCCACAGGGAAGGCGGTGGAGGCAGACCGGCACATGGCAGTCCGGCGTGAGCAAAAACCAGAAATTATTCATCGGAACTGGCGGATATTTCCGCCGGACATTTTCACGTTCCCGTTATTCTCCAATGGAATGCGAGCGTCCGCCTTGCGCTTTTGCATCATATCCGGCGTTTTCGCCTACCATTTTAAAGTTAGGTAATCAAAGGGAGTTGCTATGAATGAAGAAGCTGCTCGGGAATGGCGGGCCGAAATTGAAGCGAAACTTGAAAATGCAGAGTCGACCGACTTGCTGATCTCGTACCAAAACGTTGCAGTTGCCTTTCCATCGTCGCGTCCTCACTCGGAAACCTTCGATCACAATTGCATCGATGATGCCTCCCTGAAAGCCTGGGCTAAACACCGCGGGTGGGAGGTTACACCAGCCCCGGAGAAGGCTTTGGATCCAAATACTCTCCGGCCTCCCATTCGCTTTAAGAGAAGTGAAGGGAGGTAGCAGTGTTGGCTTCGGGCCTGAAATTACCTAACAAATCGCTCAAGTACGTTACGGCCCTTCGGGCCTCCACCGGACGCGGCTAACGCCGCGCCGCTTAGCTCAGACGTTAGCCTATGAACAGAGTTGCTTTTTTAATTTTATTACTCGCAGTTGCCGGGGCAGCGAATGGCGGGAACTGCCCACTTTTGATTGAGCCCGAACGAATAACCGCGAATACAGCTATTACGGTGAATTGGAAAGATGTGCTTGTCTGTGATTCAGCGCCGACAATTGAAGTCTCAGGATCCGTGGTAACGGTGGATTTTAACTTCCAATCATTTTGTGGCGTCGTCCCTCCCAGCGCGTGCGGAGAAAATCTGGCATTGATTGGAAATTTACCTGCTGGATCTTACACCTTAATCGCAATTGGCCATGGTAGGCAGCGCTCTCTGGATTTTGATGTTCTGCCGGTCTCGATTCCAAACCTAGGCACTGTTGGAAGATTGGCGACCGTATTGCTGATTTTATGGCTGGCATTCGTCCAGCTAACAAAGCGTTCGAATGGACGCCAGAAAACTGGCGCCGCTTAGCTAGGCGTTACGCGATTGTCAGTCAGAGCATGGGATAGGCAATGCCACCGACGGTAAAAGAACTCGTCAAATCGCTGGAGAAAGCGGGCTTTCAAGATCGCGGCGGTAAAGGGAGCC
>CAYYZR010000546.1:0-1260 GCA_964476005.1 uncultured Halomonas sp. | reverse complement strand
TAACCAAATAACCAAATAACCAAATAACCAAGAGGGGCTGCATGGACATCGTCGACAAGCACATCATCATCACCGGAGCGGCCCGCGGGCTGGGCCTTGCCATGGCCGCCGAGCTCGCGGCGGCCGGCGCGCGCATCGGCCTGATCGACCTGGACGCCGACGCGCTCGCCGAGGCTGCCGCGTCGCTGCCTGGCAGCGGTCATGCAACTGCCGTTGCCGACGTCTCCGACGAGGCGGCGGTTGCGGCTGCATTCGATTCGCTGGAACACGCGATCGGCCCGGTCGACGGCCTGATCAACAATGCCGGCATCACGCGCGACGGCCTGTTGGTGAAGGCGCGCGACGGCGAGGTCGTCGATACGATGTCGCTGGCCGACTGGCAGCAGGTCATCGCGGTCAACCTGACCGGCGTGTTCCTGTGCGGCCGCGAAGCCGCCGCGCGCATGGCCGGCCGCGGCACGGCAGGGGTCATCATCAATATTTCAAGCATCTCGAAAGCCGGTAATTTCGGCCAGTCCAATTACGCCGCCGCCAAGGCCGGGGTGGCCGCGATGACCGTGACCTGGGCCCGCGAACTGGCGCGTCAGGAAATCCGCGTCGCTTCGATTTCGCCGGGATTCACCGCCACCGAGATGGTCTCGGCCATGCCCGAAAAGGCCATCGGCCGCATCACCGCCAGCGTGCCGCTGGCGCGCCTGGGCGAGCCCTCGGAGATCGCGACGACGGCCCGCTTCATTTTCGAAAACGACTACGTCAGCGGCCGCGATTTCGCAATCGACGGCGCGCTCAGGCTGTAGCCGGCGCCATGAACAAGCCGCGGGTTATGATTTTGTCAGCAATCTCCGGAAGGTGCCCAGATGACTGAGGATAAACAGACTTCACTTTCGCAGGACGCGCTGGAACTGAGCCGCGAACTGACGCGTATATCCCAGCTCTCCGGCTCGCTGCTGCTGCGCCAGGCGCGCAAGCTTCAGCTGCCGGAAATCGACACGCTGAATCTTAAACGTCCATTATGGAAGGCCACCCTGAATACGGTCCGGCATCCGCAGCGCATCCTGCAGGCCCAGTGGGATTTCACCCGCCGTTATTTCGGCTTGCTTAAATATCTCGGATTCCGCGCCGTCGGCCGGGAAACCGAACCCGCCGCCGGGGTGCCGCGCGGCGATCGCCGCTTTCGCTCAGAGGACTGGAACGAGCGGCTGATATTCGATCTGCTCAAGCAGGTCTACCTGACCACCTCGGACTGGATGCTGGCCATTA
>CAYYZR010000545.1:0-1263 GCA_964476005.1 uncultured Halomonas sp. | reverse complement strand
GGAAATCGATGATTCGCGCCCAGCGATAGCGAAACCTGTCGTTGAACCGGCGCGCGACGATATCCATGACCGAGCGGTTGGCCGGCAGCTCCTCGACGAGCATGCGCGCTGAAAGCTCCACCATGACCAGCGCGCTGGCTTCCAGCGGTTCGATGAATCCCGACGCCATGCCGACCGCCACGCAATTGCGGTGCCAGAACTTTTCCCGGTAGCCGGGAGAGAATGAAATTCTCCGCGCCGATTCGCCGGCGCCGGCCGGGGCGCCGGTCGACTGCAGATAGTCCTCCAGAATCTCGCGCCCGCGATCCTCGTCGCCGTGTCGGCTCGAGTAGACGTAGCCGACGCCGCGCCGGCTCGAGAGTCCAATGTCCCAGATCCAGCCGGCGTCGCGGGCGGTCGAGATCGTTTGCGACGCGATCGGCGCGCTGTCGTCGGAATACGGCACCTGCACGGCCAGCGCGGTGTCGTTGAACAGCACGTCGGATCGATCGATGAAAGAAACGCCGAAATGGTCGCCCAGCAGCATCGAGCGCATGCCCGAGCAGTCGACGAACAGGTCGCCGGCGATGCGCCCGTGCGATGTCGTCTGCAGCGATTCGATGTCGCCGTTGTCGGCAGTTTGGATAGCGGTAATGTGATCCTGGACGTGTCGAACGCCCAGCGTCCGCGTACAGTGGCTCGTCAGCAGGTTCGCGAACTTCCCGGCATCGAGGTGGTAACCGTAGTTGAGGATGCCGGCATATTCGGGGGTTCCGGCCTGCTTGGGCCCGAGATTCCGGTCGCAGACCATGCCCTGCGGGCTGACCGAGTCGGTAAACGACAGATCGCCGCGGCCTTGCTGCCAGCAGGCTGCGGGCCCGCTCTCGGGGTAACCGGCCGGTGCGGTGAACGGGTGGTAATAGACGTCGTGCTTGCCGCCGTCGACCCAGCTGTTGAACCGCGTGCCCTGCTTGAATGCGGCCGAGCACACCTTGACGAACGTCGACTCCGGGATGCCGAGCTGGGTGAGCGTGGATCGCATCGTCGGCCAGGTCCCTTCGCCGACGCCGATGGTGCCGACCCGGGGGGATTCCACGAGCGTGACTTCGATCGGGGAGTCGGGAATCCGGGCATGGCTTGCGGCGATCAGGCCGGCGGTAATCCATCCGGCGCTGCCGCCACCGACGACCACGATTCTGTGGACTGGCATATCTTTCTCGCTACCCATAAAAAAATGATGCCGCTGCAGGGCAGCGGCGTCAAGTGGTTGGCCTGGCGCGTGTT
>CAYYZR010000544.1:0-1267 GCA_964476005.1 uncultured Halomonas sp. | reverse complement strand
GCTTTTGATCTTGCCTTGATCACCTTCGTGTCCTTCGTGCCCTTCGTGGTGACCTGCTTTTGATTTTGCATTCCTGTAATCTGCGCTTATCTGCGTAATCTGTGGCCGTCTTCAACGTGATCGTGGAACGGCCTACGTAAACAGGAAGTCCAATGCCAGACAACGAAATCTTCGACGCACTGATAATCGGCGGCGGCACGGTGGGCGCGGCGGCCGCGTTGGCGCTGGCGCGCACCGGCCGCGAAGTCGCGCTGATCGATCGCAAGCAGCCCGAAGAACGGCCCGTCGACGCGCCGCTGGACCCGCGCGTGGTCGCCGTCAGCCCCGGCTCCAAGCGGCTTCTGGAAGCGCTCGGCGCCTGGCAGCACGTGCGCCCGGCGCGCATCGCCGCGTACGGGGACATGCAGGTCGTCGCCGGCCGGGGAAAGGTTCATTTCCGCGCCACCGAGCACGGCCTGGCCGCGCTGGGCTGGATCGCCGAACTGCCCGAGCTCGACCAGGCGCTGTGGCATGAATTGAAAAAGCGCCGCCGCATATCCGTCTACGCGCCGGTCGACGTTCAGGAAATTCGCATCGATGAAAGCGAGGTTTCCGTGGAATTGGCGGACGGACAGACGCTGACAGGCCGCATGCTGCTCGGCGCCGACGGCGCCAGGAGCCGGGTGCGTGCCGCGGCCGGCATCGACGTGACCGCGCATCACTACAACCAGCGCGCGATCGTCGCCCATCTGGAAACCGAGCAGGCCAACCCCGGCACCGCCTGGCAAAGATTCACCGACCTCGGCCCGCTGGCCCTGCTGCCGCTGCCCGAGGGTCGCTCCTCCCTGGTCTGGTCGGTGCACGACGACGAAGCCGACAAACTGATGGAACTGGGCGACGAGGAATTTCTCGAGGCGCTGACCGAGCATTGCGAAGACCCCCCGTTCGGCGCCTTCACCGCCACCGGCGAGCGCCACGCGCTGCCGCTGATCCGACGCCAGTCGAAACCGCTGGCCTCGGGCCGCATCGCGCTGCTCGGCGACGCCGCCCGAAGTGTCCACCCGCTGGCCGGCCAGGGCCTCAACCTGGGCCTGGGCGACGTTGCGGCGCTGGTCGAGACGCTGGACGGCTGGCAGCAGGCCAAGGACGACCCCACCGACCGCCTGGCCCGCTACGCCCGCCGCCGCTGGTCGGATTCCGTGCTGGTCGCCGGCGGCATCCACGCCATCAACGAAACCCGAACCCTCGGCGAACTCGGCAAGCACGCCCTCGGCGCCGGCTTCGCCGC
>CAYYZR010000543.1:0-1267 GCA_964476005.1 uncultured Halomonas sp. | reverse complement strand
CTCAGCCTGACCATCGAAACCGTCTCGCGCACGCTGAGCTGGATGCAGAAGGAAGAAATGCTGGCCGTGCGCGGCAAGCTGGTCCAGTTGCTGGACCAGGAGGGCCTGCTCGACACGGCCGGGCGCGAGCACGAGGATCTTTTGCTCCACACCGGCTGAAGCGTTCCCGGCACCGGACGCCGCGCGTCCGGTGTTTTTCAGCGATTTCCGGCGGCCTTCAGTCCGGCATGCGGGTCGAGTCGACCAGCTGACCGAAGAACAGCGCGTTGGCGAACAGCCGTTCGGTGCCCACCCAGTAGCCGCGGAACAGGTAATCGTCGGCAATTCGCACCACCAGTCCGCGTCCGTGACGGTCCGCTGCCAGCGCTGCGGTGCCCGCCAGTTTTTCCGAAACCGGTTCGGACAGGTAGCCCGCGACCAGTGGTTCGCCGGCGTAGCGCCCTGGCGTGGCATAGCGATTGCCCGTGGTTCGCAGCAGATGGGATCCCTGGCGAAAGACGGTGACCTGGTCCTCGTCGTAGCCGTAGCCCAGCGGATGCGTGGTGTCCAGCGTCATGGCCAGCGCGCTGCCGCCGATCAGCGTGCGCGCGAAGTCGCTTTCGAAGTCGGCATAGCGCGCCGACTCGGCCGCGCCGGCCTCGGCGTCTGTGTCGGCGCCTGTCTCGGCTTCGGTGTCCGCCTCTTCGAAAGACCAGCCCAGGTCCAGCGATTCCACCCATTCGGCGCTGCCGCCCAGCGCCACCAGCTGACCGCCCTGTTCGACGAATCCGGTGAGCGTCGCTGCGAACGTGTCGCCGAGGCTGCCCCAGGCGCCGGGCGGCATGATGATGTGGGTGTAGTCGCCGAGATCCGACGGCAGCGCATCGGCGTCGATCCGCGTCAGCGGCTGGTCGAGAATCGTATCGAACCAGTGCCAGACGTACCCGGCGCCGTAGGAACTGACCGCGTCGCCCGTCAGCAGGATGGGCCTGGGGGCGTCCAGTACCGGAATGGAGGGGCTGCCGAGGTCGCTGCCTTCGCGCGCCAGACCGCTGCCGATGCCGGCGATTTCCACATCGTGGCGCTTGCCCAGTGCCGCAAGCGTTTCCTCGACAGGCGGCAGGTGATCGGGCTGGATGCCGTGGTGAACGACGATGCTGCCGCGGCCGAAGCGCCGGACCTCGTCGGTGCCGGTCAGTTCCAGCGGTGTTTCCGTTGCCTGTACCCGGTAGCCCTGCGCCAGCAGCGCGGCCAGCACGGCCGGTGCGCGGTGCTGCTGCCAGTCGAT
>CAYYZR010000542.1:0-1270 GCA_964476005.1 uncultured Halomonas sp. | reverse complement strand
GCAGCCCGGACGCCCAGAACTTTTCGCGCACCAGCTGGTTCAACGTGATCCAGGCCGTCAACCGCGGGGAATCGCTCGGGGGCCTCAGCGCAGCCGAACTGCAGGGCATCCTGGACGGCACTCTTGATACCGCGGAGGGCGCAATCGAAATCCGCAACAACGACCGCGAATATTATTCCCGCGGCGTGCAGGGCGAAGCCACTGTTCTTTTCGATACCGGCACCGTTTCGCACCGGTTGCGTGTGGGTCTGCGCTATCACGAAGACGAGGAAGACCGAAACCAGCGACAGAGCACCTACACCCAGGTCAACGGCAGTCTGGTGCTGGACGATTTCGGGCTGCTCGGCAACGCCGGCAACCGCATCGAACAGGCCGAGGCATTGGCAGCATGGGTTTACAACACCATGGAAATCGGCCGGCTGACCCTGAGTCCCGGCGTACGCATCGAGGACATGGAGCTTAGCCGCACGCGCTTCGAGGACCGCATCTCGCGCACCGACGACCCTTCCTCCCGCGCGCCGGACAACGTGCGCAGCACGCGCAGCAACGATCTGACCGTGGTAGTCCCCGGCATCGGTGCCCGCTACTCCGTGACCGACGAGTTCGACCTGATCTTCGGCGTGCACAAGGGCTTTTCCGCACCTTCTTCGGACCCGGACACCCAAGAGGAAGAGTCGACCAACTGGGAGGCGGGCTTCCGCTACAACGGCGCGCTGGGTTCGCTTGAAGTACTCGGGTTCGTCAACGACTTCGAAAACCTGGTCGGCGTATGCACGGCCTCCAGCGGCGCTACCTGCGACGTCGGCGAAGTGTTCCGCGGCGACGCGGCGCGCGCGCAGGGCCTCGAAACCCGTTTCTCGACCGACTGGTCGAACGCCTCGGGCATCGGCCTTCCGCTGGAAGCCACCTGGACCTGGACCGACGCCGAGTTCCGCAGCGACCTGGCCGACACCAACTTCTTCGGCGACGTCGAAAAGGGCGATCCGATCCCCTACATCCCCGACCACCAGTTCTACGTCTCGCAGGGCGTGGTCTGGCAGCGCTGGGCCGGCTACCTCAGCGTCAACTACATCGACGAAGTCTGCGCATTCGCCTCCTGCGGGCCGTTCGAGCAAACCGATTCGCTGACTTTCATCGACGCCTCGCTGCACTACGACCTGACGCCGCGCATCCAGATCTTCGGCCTGGCCCAGAACCTCAACAACGAAGACGGCATCGCCGGCCGCCAGCCGCGCGGCGCCCGTCCAAACCTGGACCGCACGTTCATCGG
>CAYYZR010000541.1:0-1270 GCA_964476005.1 uncultured Halomonas sp. | reverse complement strand
TCCTTGACGACTGGATGCGGGAAGAATTCACCGAGCGCGTCGGCAACGGCTGCCGCGCCTCGATGACACCGCGGCTTGCAGATGGGCTGGAGGCAATAGGGGCCAGGGTGAGCCCGGAAATGCAGCAGGCCGAACAGCGCATCCTGGGAGATCCGTTCGCGCGCGGCGAGGTCAACGGGCACTGAGCGTTCCTCGACGCACCGCACACGGCGCAGACCGAACACTTCATTGTTGATGCCTTGCGCAAGGCCGGTGCACTCACTATCTCGCTCGCGGCTGAGCAGGACGGCGAAATCGTTGGCCATGTGGCGGTATCCGCAGTTTCAATGTCGGACGGCTCTGCAGACTGGTACGGGCTCGGTCCAATTTCCGTCACTCCGGAACGGCAAAGAAAGGGCATCGGCAGTGGCCTCATGCAGGCTGCTCTGCGTCTTTTGCGGGAGCGGGGCCCGGCGGGCTGCGTATTGGTGGGTGATCCAGCGTATTACGCGCGTTTCGGCTTCAAGCCTGGTACTGGCTGACGTGCCATCGGCGTATTTTCAAGCATTCCTATTTGGCTCATCGTTGCCGAGCGGCGTGGTCCCGCTCCATGAAGCATTCAGTGTCCCGGGACGAAAAACGGCCTGGCGCCTGAACGGCAACGCCGCTCGGCGGCGCATACCGGAAAGATCGTCATCCGCCTGCGGCAGTCAATTGCATGCGAACAGCTATGCTGTCACATTAATACGAACATCGGCGACAACGGTGAGAGGCCAGCATGCTGCAACAATCCCACATCGTCAGCTTTACCGCGACAAGCAAACCAGAGGACGCAAGAACGTTCTATGGCGACGTGCTTGGTCTTGATCTGATCGAGGAGACCCCCTTCGCGATTGTTTTCGATTCGAACGGCGTCATCCTTCGAGTCCAAAAAGCGGAACGCGTCCAAGCCGCCCCGTACACGTCGATTGGCTGGGAAGTTGAAGATATCGTCGCGATCGTCGGGAAGCTGGCCGCCCGTGGCGTGGCGTTTGAGAGATTCAGCGGAATCGAGCAGGATGAAGCCGGGATCTGGGATGTGCCAGACGGCACGAGAGTTGCCTGGTTCAAGGATCCGGACGGCAACCTTTTGTCGCTTTGTCAGCCTGCCTGAAACGGCGTTGAATAGCGGTCGCCGCGAAATCGTTCCCGGCTGGCTTGGCTGTTTGACGCAGGCTGTTCAGCGATTTCCCGCCTGATAGCACTGTTCTTCGAGCCTCATCGAAAGTTGGCCGTGGGTATTGGCCAGCGG
>CAYYZR010000540.1:0-1273 GCA_964476005.1 uncultured Halomonas sp. | reverse complement strand
GATTGTGCTCGAGAATCTTCGACTGGTAGAGCTGATCGAGTGACATGGCCCGATTTTACCGCTCGTGATTCCGCGCCGTCCGGTCAGCGCCGCGAGCGCACTCTGGGCGTTCCCGAGACGAACAGCACGAGCATGATCAGCGCGGCCAGGATACCGAGACCGATCGGATGCGTTGCCGGAACGGGACGCGGCGCCGGGCGCTCGAGCGCACCCTGGGCGATCCAGTCGCGTATCAAGGCGCGCTGGGCCGGGTCGGTACCCGGCATCTGGAACGACGGACCGCCGGTAACGGCGCAGTTGACCGCCGACAGCAGCAGGCTTTCGCCCGGCTCGAACGGCTGCACTCTCGCCTGCGGCGGATTGGTGGTCGATTCGATGGCCACAAGATTGGCATAAGCCTCGCTCGGGCGCAGATCGAGCCCTGCCGACCCGTTTTCGCCGTGACATCCCGCGCAGTTCGTGAAGATCGGCTGAATTTGAGATTCGAAGTCGACTGCCTGCTGCGGCGCGAAGCCGTCCAGATCCGTGCAGCCCGACGGCGCTCCAGCCGATGCTGACGGGGTAAATGCGAACATGACCGTGACCACGATGGCTGTTGCTGAAACGATACTTGACTGTTTCACGACTATGTCCTTGCGATCCGCGGTTCACCCTTCATTATCTCATGGACCCGGAAACCAGAGCCGCGCCACTGCGCCACTTGTTCCGTCATCGCGCGCGTCCAGATCGAACGTGCCGCCGTGCAGTTCGGCGATCCGGCGCACCAGGAGGAGACCGATCCCGCTGCCGTTCGGCTTGGTGGTAAAAAACGGCACGAACAGATTTTTCGATTCGGGCGGGCCGGGGCCGTTGTCGACCACTTCGATAACCAGCCCGTCCCCTTTCTCGATGCAGCGAATAAGAACCTCGGGTGCGTCGCGATCGGCGACCGCATCGACCGCATTGCGCAGCAGATTGATCATTGCTTGCTCGAACTGGTCCGGATCCAGGTCGAACGATACGCGTGTTCCGTCCAGACTGATCGGAACGCGTGATTCGAGTGCGCAGATTTTTTCAAGCAATTCTTGCAGATCGACCGTCTCGCGCGACGGATCGGGCAATTTCGCGAGGCCCGCGTAGATCCCGACGAACCGGCTGAGCCCGCCGGACCGACGCGCGATCAGCGCCAGGCTATCGGCAAGCTGTTCGCGCTCGATGTCGCGCGACGGATCCCGAAGACGCGAATTCCAGGTCTCGGCCAGCGACTTGATCGGACTCAGGCTGTTGTTGATCT
>CAYYZR010000539.1:0-1278 GCA_964476005.1 uncultured Halomonas sp. | reverse complement strand
GCTGTTCTCGCTGCGCGCTTCGGCCAGCTGCGAAATCAGCTCGCCCATTCGATCCAGCCGCTCCGCGGAGGGGTCCCGGGCGTGATCGATGCGCTCGGACAACAGCAGCGACGCGACCGTATCGGGATGCGCCTGGCCGAGTTCGGCCAGGCGAACCGCCATTGATTCATCGGCCAATGCTCGCGCCTCATCCAGCCGGCCCTGATGCAGCAGAACCCGCGCGAGGTTATGCCGGGCGCGCGCGGTGGTCGTGCTGTCGTCACCGAAACGCGCCGCCCTGAGCGCCACCGATTGCCGATAAAATTCTTCGGCACGCTCGGGCAGGCCCATCTCCTTGTAGGCGAAGCCGATGTTGTTCAGGAACAACCATTCCTGGGTTGCGCCGCCGATGCTGGAGGCTTCCAGCCGCATGGCGTGGCGGTAGTTCTCTATTGCCTGTTCAAAGCGACCCATGTCGAGCTGATTCCCGGCCAGCTCGTTGTAGTCGCGATACAGAATCGGCGCGTCGGGGCCGAACAGTTTCTTGCGGATTTCCATCTGTTCTTCGATCGCCGCGCGAGACGTCTCCCATTCACCGACGTTGCGCGACGCCAACCCGAGTCCGTTCAGGCTGTTGGCGTAGGACGGATGCATTCTCCCGACCGTGCGTTCCTTCATCTCCAGCGCCCGCCGGTACAGCCGCATCGCTTCGCGGTGATTGCCGAGCACGTCTTCGGCTTCGGCAAGGTTGTGGTAGGAGGTCGCGATTCGCTCTTCGGCCAGCCCGGCCTCCTCGCGCATGGTCAGCGCCTCGGCGATGAGTTCGCGTCCGCTGGCGGCGTCGTCGAACTCGATGTGCATCAGGCCGAGGTTGTTGATCGCACTGGCGCGCTCGCCCGCTTCGATGCCGGGATTCTCCCGCACCAGCGACACGGCGCGGAAAAGCGTTTCCTCGGCCAGTTGCCGGTCGCTGTTCAGCACGGCGCTCATGCCCAGCACGTTGAGAGCCCGAACCTCTTCCTCGACTGCCCCCAGCGAGCGCGCCAGCGCCACCGATTCGCCCAGCAGCTGCTGTGCGACCTCGTGGCTTTCGATTGCCCGGTAGACGCTGCCCAAAGCGAAAAGCGTGCGTGCGCGAAGCGCCGGGTCTGAGATTGCTTCGGCCGAGATGCGTTGTCTGCCCTGCTCGAGCATCTGCATCACCGTGACGTCCTCGCCGCGTGCCTGGCCGGGACCAGCCGATTCGATCAGTTCGACCAGGAATTCGAGCACCTGGTTGGCGTTCGCGGCCTCGATCCG
>CAYYZR010000538.1:0-1281 GCA_964476005.1 uncultured Halomonas sp. | reverse complement strand
GTCGTGGAAGTGGCCGAAGAAATCGAAGAAGTCGAAGACCAGGAATAACGCGCCATACCCGGCGCGATAGGCATGCCCGCGGGGTTTCCGGGGCGTGCCCCTGATTCGATGAATCGCAATCACCGTGAAAGCTCCGGGGCGCTCGTTCCCGGAGATGCCGACACCGGCAATCGCGAAATCTGCATCTGCGTCGACGCCATGGGCGCCGACTTCGAACCCGTGTGTGCGGTCGCAGCGGCTGCCGCGGCGCTCGGCGCGGACGATCGCCTCACGCTTCAGGTGGTCGGCGATGCCGCAGCGCTCGACCCCGCGCTGGCCGGTCTTTCCTCTGGCCTCTCTGCCCGGATCGAACGCATCGCCAGCACCGAATTCATCGCTATGGCATCCAGCCCGGCCGAGGCCCTGCGCCACGGCCGCGCCTCGTCCATGGCGCAGGCGCTGGATCGGGTCGCCGAAGGTGCGGCCGATGCGGTCGTCAGTTCGGGCAATACCGGCGCGTTGATGGCATTGGCGCGCTATCGCCTGGGCACACTGCCGGGCATCGAGCGGCCGGCGCTGATGACGGAGCTCCCGGTCGTCGGCGGATCGGCCTGGGTGCTTGATCTGGGCGCCAATATCAGTGTCGACGCCGAGCGACTGACCGAATTCGCGGTATTGGGCAGCGCCGCGGTAGGCGCATTGCTCAAGCGCAAGCCGCGGGTCGGACTGCTCAATATCGGGAGCGAATCGAACAAGGGGCCAGACGTGGTGCGTGAGGCGGCCAGGCGCTGTGCCGCGACCGATATCGACCTGGTCGGCTTCGTCGAGGGGCACGACGTATTCGCCGGCGCGGCCGACGTGGTGGTGTGCGACGGTTTTGCCGGCAACGTACTGCTGAAGTCGGCCGAGGGCGCGATCGCGATGCTGCTGGGCGAGATCGACAAGGCCGGAAGCCGCATGTTCGCCGGGCCGGGCCTGAGAAGCTTGCGCAAGCGAATGAAGAGCGCCTATGATCCGGCCCGCCACAACGGCGCTTCGCTTTTGGGCATCAGTGGTATCGTGATCAAGAGCCACGCGCATGCCTCGGTCGAGGGAATCGCGCACGCGATTGGAGTCGCCGCGCTGGAAGTACGCCGCGGCATGTTGCCCGAACTCGAGCGTCAGCTCTGGGCAAACGTTTAGGAGACTTGTCCAGGATGTATGCACGCATCATCGGTACCGGCCGTTACCTGCCGGAGAAAGTCGTCACCAACGCCGATCTGGAGGCGCTGGTGGAAACGTCCGACGAATGGATTCGCGACC
>CAYYZR010000537.1:0-1285 GCA_964476005.1 uncultured Halomonas sp. | reverse complement strand
TGGCGGCCGCCGGCCTGGTGCCGCCGTGGGCTGCGGCCATCGGCATGTCGGCCAGTTCGATCGCGGTGGTGCTCAACGCCCGCCGGCTGGGCAGGACCCGTGATCGCAGGCCGGCGGGTACTCGAGCCGCGCCGCGCACCGCGCTGGAAACCGCATGAAGATCATCTACGTACTGATACCGTTGTCGCTGATGCTCCTGAGCCTGGCGGTCTGGGCGTTCTTCTGGGCCGTCAGGAACGACCAGTTCGACGACCTGGACACCCCGGCGCTCGACATCCTCGACGACGACGAGGAGCCCGGCGGGGAGATTGAAAACCGTGAATAGCCCCCGTAGGAGCTTGCCCTGCAAGCGATCTGACCATGGTGCATGCTACCGGACCGATCGCTTGCAGGGCAAGCTCCTACGCGGGTTCTGTCCGGTGCAGTCGGGTGAAGTCCGATGACCCCCGCCGCCGCTCTCCTCACCGGCCTGCTCGCCGGCCTGTTCGGATCCACGCATTGCGTGGCGATGTGCGGCGGGATCATGGCGGTATTACATGGCCAGGTGCCGCGCGGCCGCGACCGGCTGGCCGCCGGGTTCCATGCGGGCCGGCTGACCAGCTACCTGCTGCTGGGACTGGCCCTGACCGCGCTGGGCATGTTGCCCGAGCGCCTGCTGCCGGCCGCCGCGGCGCCGGTGATGCGCATCGCGCTGGGCGCATTGCTGATCCTGATTGCCGTTTATATCGGATTGCCCGGTCGCGTTCGGGATGCATTCGGCGAGTTGGCTCAGCCGATCACGCGGCGCGTGATGCCGTTGTTCAACCGATTGCTGCCGGCCGATAGCTGGGAAAAGGCGATCGGCCTGGGGCTGCTCTGGGGTCTGTTGCCATGCGGCCTGCTTTACAGCGTGCTGGCGGCGGCCTGGCTGCTGGCCGATCCGGTCCCGACCATTGCAATGGTGCTGGGCTTCGGCCTCGGTACCCTGCCGCTGCTGCTCGGCGGCGGCCTGGCGCTGGCCCGGATGCGAAGTCGCATCCGGGCGCCGTGGCTGCGCGGCACGGCGGCCGGCGTGGTGGCCTTGACCGGTCTCCTGGTGGCCGCCGGCCCCTGGATCGCGCACCGCTTCGGCCACTCGGCGGTGCAGTTCCTGGTCGACTGCGTTTCGCCCTGAGCCTTGCGAATGACAACCAATCAAAATTGATGCGAGTCAAAAGCGGATTCGGCCGCGCGCCGTATGCTTTGCGCTACGAGAATACGCGCAGTGAAAAGACCATGCAGGCAGCCATGCGACCCAAATTCGATG
>CAYYZR010000536.1:0-1287 GCA_964476005.1 uncultured Halomonas sp. | reverse complement strand
TGCGCCAGAGCCATTCGGCCGGGCCGTAGTTGAAATGCCTGAGCCAGAAATGAGAAAGGGTGCCCTGGGCGACATAAACGGCAAAAGCGAATGCAAGCAAGGCCTGGATCGACCAGTCGCCGGCCTGGCCGAAGCCGACGCCGTAAAAGACCGTCAGGCCGACCAGGGTCTGGGCGAGATAATTGGTCAGGGCCATGCGGCCAGGTGCGGCCAGGATGCGCAGGACGCGCGATGCGCCGCGCCAGGCCAGCGCAAAGGCTGCCGCATAGGCCAGGCCGAGCGGAATGACGGCAAAGGTGTAGGCGACCACAGCGAAGAAACCGGTGAGTGAATAGGGCCGGTTGAACCCGATTCCGCCCAGTGAGGCGAGAATCGGGCCGGCCACGGCGCCTGATGCAAGCCCGACCAGAAGCACACCCCACAACAGCCTGGTATTGCCGAACAGCTCGCCGTTGATCAGTCGCCTACCGGCCCAAAGGCCCAGCAGCATGATCGCGAACAGCTTCGGCCAGCGCCAGGTGTCGAACAGATAACCAAGGCGCAGCACGCCCAGTCCAAGGGAAGACTGCAGTCGGTCGCCCCAGTCGGTCAGCCGTAGATCAACCATCGGATTTTCCGCGCCCGGCGGCACGATGGCAAAGGCTATGTTGTACAGACCGAGGCTGTTGTCGATCCCGAATGTCCAGAAGATCGCGTATCCGATCACAGGCACAATCAACGCAATACCCGATGCGATCAGCAGGCTTCGGTCTGACCACTTGCGAATGGCCAGAAGAACAAAGCCCAGAAGCGCGTAGGGCGTCAGAATATCGCCCAGCCAGAAAGCGAAAAGATGAATCAGGCCGAAAGCCAGCAGGATGGTGGTGCGCCTGAGATAGATGCGTGTGGCCGCGGCACCACGGCCCTCCAGCCGCTGAAGCTGAAGCGCGAATCCGAGCCCGAACAGGAATGCGAACAGCGTGTAGAACTTGCCATCGATGAGTACGAGGTGCAGGAATTCGATCAGCTGATAACCGCCGGGTGCCAAAGCGTCTCGCTGTTCCTCGCCAAGAAATTCCCAGCCGCTGAAAAATCGAATATTGGCCAGGAAGATCCCGAACAGCGCGAAGCCCCGCAGGGCGTCCAGTACGTGGTGGCGCTCGGCGTTCGAGACGGGACCGGCGTTGAGTGAATGGTTCATGCCGGGACGGCCTTGATCCGCCGCATCCCTGGAGCGGTCCCGTAGGTCAGCATGCGCCAGAGCCATTCGGCCGGGCCGAAGGCGAAGAATTTCATCCAGAAATGGCT
>CAYYZR010000535.1:0-1290 GCA_964476005.1 uncultured Halomonas sp. | reverse complement strand
TAGAACGCGCCCATGTCGATCGAGCAGAAATGATGCACGCGCTGGTAGACCTGCCAGAATCGGTAGTTGGCGTAGGCGTCGATGACCTCGACGTTGAGCCGGGCGGCCAGGTCGGACGCGTATCGGTCCAGCGGGAGCATATGGTCGATTTCGACAGCGTGTTCGGCCGGATCGAAGTCGTGCAGGTTGCCCAACAGGAAGCGTGCGGTATTGCGGATTCGGCGATAGGCGTCGGCGACGCGCTTGAGGATTTCGTCGGAGACGCTCATTTCCTGGCGATAGTCGGCTGCCGCCACCCAGAGCCGGAGAATGTCGGCCCCGAGTGTTTTCATGATCTGCTGAGGCGCGATCACGTTGCCCAGCGACTTGGACATCTTGCGCCCGTCGGCGTCGACCGTGAAGCCGTGCGTGAGCACTGTCTTGTAGGGGGCTTCGCCGTGCATCGCGACGGACGTGAGCAGCGACGACTGGAACCAGCCGCGGTGCTGGTCCGATCCCTCGAGGTAAACCTCCGCCGGGCGCGTCAGATCGGCACGCTGATCGAGTACGCAGTAGTGCGTCACCCCCGAATCGAACCACACGTCGAGGATGTCCGGCACCGGTTCGTAGCGTTCGCCGTCCACGCCCAGGCGTTCGGCAATGTCGTCTTCGTACCAGCCGTCGACGCCCTCCGATTCGACCAGCGCGGCGAACCGCTCCAGAATGTCGACGGTCTCCGGATGGGGTTGCTGCGTTTCGCGGTCGACGAACAGTCCCAGCGGTACGCCCCAGGTTCGCTGGCGCGAGATGCACCAGTCGGGACGATTCTCGACCATCCCGCGAATTCGTGCCTTGCCCCACTCGGGCACCCAGCGCACGTTATCGATTTCCTTCAGCGCATCGGCGCGCAGGCCGGCCTGGTCCATCGAGATGAACCACTGCGGAGTTGTCCGGAACGCGGTCGGGCTCTTGTGTCGCCAGCAGTGCGGGTAGCTGTGACCAAACGGGCGTGCGCACAGCAGTGCGCCCTTGTCGCGCAGCACATCGACCAGCCGGTCGTTGGCCTTCCAGACGAATTCGCCGCCGACCTCTGAGGTGTCTTCGAGAAACACGCCGCGACCGTCGATGGGGTTGACCACCGGCAGGTCGTAGACCCGGCCGATGTCGAAATCCTCCTGGCCGTGGCCGGGGGCGGTGTGCACCGCACCGGTGCCGGTCTCGGTGGTCACGTGCTCGCCAAGAATTACCGGCACGTCGTAGTCGTTGAACGGGTGCTTCAGTCGCAGGTGCTCGAGCGCGCTGCCGGCGACG
>CAYYZR010000534.1:0-1292 GCA_964476005.1 uncultured Halomonas sp. | reverse complement strand
ATCCTGCCGCCCGACACGACGACCGACAATGATGGCAGTTTGTTCATCTACACTGCCACGGTGACCGCCACCAACAACTCGGGCACCCCGAGCATGCTGTGCGGCTGGTTCGATTTCAACCAGAGCTTCACGCTCGACAACACGCCCAACACATCGACGACGCCTAATACATCCCCTGCCGGCACACTGCCGAACGGCGACCCGGCTTCCGGTTCGGCCGTAGATACCGGCGAGAGAAGCTGCGTTGTCGTACCCACGGGCACCAACGGCGGAAGCTTCGACCTGTCGTGGACCATCGCCGAAGCCGAGCGCGCCCGCGAGGGCAATTTCTTCTTCCGCTTCCGTATCTCGAGCGATTTGGATATGTTCGATCCGGTCCTGCTGTCGCATTTCCTGGGCATGAACAGCGGCGAAGTCGAGGACTATCTTCTGCAGGGCGTCTCTTCGCTGCCGGTCAGCGTCGCGTCGTTCCAGTCGCGGATGACAACCGAAGGGCTGCTGGTGGAATGGACCACGGTTTCGGAAACCCACAACCTCGGCTTCCACATCCTGGGCGTCGGACGCGAAGGGCTGGAACAGCTCAACGGCGAACTGATCGCGGCCGACGACGGCGGCGACGCACTCACCCCGCGCAAATACTCGGTGGTGCTCGATCACGCGCTGGCCGGTCAGGTCGGCAAGCTCGCAATCACCGCAGTGGACTACCAGGGCAACGAGGACATGTATGGGCTGTTCGATGCCGGCGCGGCGTACGGCCAGAACGCCGAATACGATTCGATAGCGTGGCAGGCTGTGCAGGCGTCGAAAACCGACAGGGAAAACATTCGCGCTGCGGCAAGCAGGCACGGTCGTGCCAATGGCATTCACAATAGCGTTCAGAACGGCAAGGGCAACGCCGGCAAGCAGGCGGCCCCGTCAGGTCCCGACTACGCCGACGTCCGCGTGAAGGCCGCCGGACTTCAGGCGATCAGCTACGAAGAACTGGCAGCTGCCGGTCTGGATCTCAACGGCGCGTCTCTGGGCGATATTGCCGTGACATTCAAGGGCGCCCCCGTGGCGCGCGACATCGTCAAGGTCGGCCAGAACGGCGGCTCGGGACAAGGCAACGCCGCCTTCGGCCCCGGCCATGAAATCCGGTTCTGGGGAGATCGCCCCGAGTCGCCCGACGCGCTTTACGTCGAAGACTACCGGTACCGCATCGCTGTGGCTCCGGCTGCCGTCAGAACGTCGACACAACTCAACGCATCGCCCAAAAATACGGTCGCGACCTACATGCGCTGGGATCGTCGCGA
>CAYYZR010000533.1:0-1294 GCA_964476005.1 uncultured Halomonas sp. | reverse complement strand
CTGCCGTCGTCGAGTTCGCGCACGATCACGTTGCACGGCAGCATGGTGCCGATCCTGGGCTCGTGCCCGATCGCTTTCCAGGCCATTTCGGGATTGCAGGCGCCCAGAATGGTGTAATACCGCATGTCGCGATCGAGCTTCTTCTTCATCGTCGCCTGGACGTCGATTTCGGTCAGCACGCCGAACCCCTCGCCGGAAAGCGCCTCGATTGCGCGCTCGCGCGCCTGCTCGGGGGTGGTTTCAAGTGTCTTGCCGATGTCGTAGCTCATGCTTCATCCTCGCCATATTAGCTATTTCTTAATTGTAAACCAGCTTCGGATACGTTTGGCCGGGGCGCCGGGGCAAACGCACGGCCCGAAATTCGCTATCCTCGCACTCCCTGTCAAAAACTAGGCTCCCCAATGCGCGCTACTGCCTTCATTCTCGCAGTCCTCTTATCTTCAGCCGTCCACGCCGGCGCCGCCGATTTTCTGCCCGGTTCGCGCTACGCGCCCGACGCGCCCGGCTTCGTCGATGTACTCGGCTACCAGGCCGGCGAGCGGATCAGCTCGCCGAACAATGTACGCAAGTGGTTCGACGCGCTGGAAGCAGCCTACCCGGATAGAATCCAGCTGGTCCCCTACGCCACCAGCTGGGAGGGCCGCGAACTCTTCTACGCCGTGATCGGCACCCCGGAGCGGCTTTCGAGTCTCGACGACATCAAGGCCGATATCCAGACCATCGCCCATCCCGACGAGCACGACTCGGGCGCCATCGAGGCGGCGATGGGGCGCGTGCCCGGCACGGTCTGGATGGCCTACTCGGTGCACGGCAACGAGATCTCGCCGGCCGACGGCGCCATGGTCACCGCCTGGCACCTGCTGGCGGCCCAGGACGACCCGGTCGTCGATGCCATCCTCGACAACACCCTGGTGTTCATCAACCCGATGCAGAACCCCGACGGCCGGGCGCGCTTCGTGCACGGTTTCGAAATGGCCGAAGGCCTGGAGCCGGCGGCCAGCCGACTGGCCGCCGAACACGACGAGGCCTGGCCTTCCGGTCGCGTCAACCACTACCTGTTCGACCTCAACCGCGACTGGCTTTCGATCACCCAGCCCGAAACCAGGGGCCACGTGGCCGCGCTGCTCGACTGGTACCCGCTGGCGTTCGTCGACGCCCACGAAATGGGCGCGGACTCGACCTTTTTCTTCGCCCCCGAGGCGATCCCCTACAATCCGCTGCTGGCCGGCGACCAGCGCGAGAATCTGGCGCTGTTCGGCAGAAACAACGCGCGCTGGTTCGACCGCTTCGGCTT
>CAYYZR010000532.1:0-1299 GCA_964476005.1 uncultured Halomonas sp. | reverse complement strand
GTGCCGATGATCCTGGGCGACGACGGTGCGCGGCTGTCCAAGCGCCACGGCGCGGTCGGCGTGCTGGCGTGGCGCCAACTCGGCTACCTGCCCGACGCGATGGTCAACTATCTGGCTCGGCTGGGCTGGTCGCACGGCGACCGCGAACATTTCAGCCGCGACGACCTGGTCGAGCTGTTCCGCATCGAGGACGTCAACCGCAAGGCGTCGCGCTTCGATACCGAAAAGCTGAACTGGTTGAACCAGCATTACCTGAGAACGGCGCCGACCGCGCGGGTGGCGCCGGAACTGGACTGGCACTTGCGGCGGATCGGCCTGGACCCTTCCGGTGGCCCTTCGGCGGCCGACCTGGTGCGCGTGCAGGCCGACCGCTGCGAGACGCTGGTCGAGATCGTCGAACAAAGCCGGCCGTTCTACACCGACTTCGACGGGTTCGAGCCGGGCGCGGCCAAAAAGCATCTGCGTCCCGTTGCCGCCGAGCCGTTGGAAGCGTTACGCGATCGGCTGGTTGACGTGGACTGGACGCCAGAGGCGCTGGGCCAGGCGGTACACGCCACGGTCGAGCTGCTGGAGATCGGCATGGGCAAGCTGGGCCAGCCGCTGCGCGTGGCGCTGATGGGGCACGGGCAGTCGCCGTCCATCGATCAGACGCTGTGGCTGGTCGGACGCGAGCGCGCGCTGAAACGCATCGACAAGGCGCTGGAATTCATCGCCGAACGCGCCGCCGCGAGCGGCTGATCGTCGCCGCCGGCAGCAAGGGCCCTCGGCGGCTTTGGGTTAGACTATCGGCATGCAGACCGGCCGCGTTATCCAGGAAGTCGAACAGCGTTGCGCGCGCGATCAACTGCGGCTGACGCCGACGCGCCGACGCGTACTCGAACTGGTGCTCGAGGCCGACGGTCCGGTCAAGGCCTACGACCTGCTCGACCAGCTCAAATCGGAACAGCCCAACGCCGCGCCGCCGACCGTGTATCGCGCGCTTGAATTCCTGCTCGAGCATCATTTCATTCACCGGCTGGAGACGCTCAACGCGTTCGTCAGCTGCTTTCATCCCAAGCACCAGCACCACGGCCAGTTCCTGATCTGCGAGGAATGCGGCACAGTTCAGGAGGTGGCCGAGAATCGGCTTTCCGACGACCTGGAGCGGCTTGCCAGCGACGCGGATTTCACGCCCACGCGCCAGGTGCTGGAGGTCTACGGAACCTGCGGCAGGTGCAGGCGGCGGCAAAAGGCCGGCTGAGCTCCGATGTCGCGGCGCGAGAAGCTCTATCACCTGCACGACATCCTGCGCCAGCGGCG
>CAYYZR010000531.1:0-1300 GCA_964476005.1 uncultured Halomonas sp. | reverse complement strand
GCATTTTCTGGCGGGCGTCCTCTGAGAAACGGACTTCTTTGGCACTCATGATTGGTATTCCTCTTTAAAAGCGTTGATTCGTGTGCAGTCGGATTCGGTTGTTCGCGATCGTCTAATGGTGTTTCCAGTAGCGATTGCGATCAGGACTCGATGACCGCCATGATGTCGTCTTCGCGCATCACCAGCAGCTCATCGTCGTTGACCTTGACTTCGGTACCGGAATACTTGCCGAACAGCACCGTGTCGCCGACCTTGATGTCGAGCTCGCGCTTGCTGCCGTCTTCGAGAATCTTGCCGTTGCCGACGGCAACGACTTCGCCGCGAATCGGCTTTTCGGTAGCGCTGTCGGGGATGACGATGCCGCCGGGCGTGGTCCGTTCTTCTTCGACACGCTTGACGATCACGCGATCATGCAAAGGACGCAGGTTCATGGATACTTCTCCCTTCCATTCATAATTTGATCATTGACACCCCGCCCGATGCTGTGACCGGACGGGACGGACTCAGGTTGCCGTGCATGGCGCCACTGCCCGGCACGCCGGGTTTGCAGGCCATGACAACCAGCATGTCTCGGCAAATGGAGCTATCGGCGGGGCATTTCAAGGGCCGGTGCCGAATTTCGTTGCAGCCGCGCGCTGTAGAATGAGTGCAATGGGCTTCGCCCCGTCCGGGTCTGGATTCCGTACGGCCTCCGACCGGGCCCCGAAACGAATCCGCGAAGCCGATCCGAACCCCTGGAAACCGAGCCGACCAAGGAGCTGGCAGATGACCGACGACGAGGCGCCAACCGAAAACTCACCAGGCGGAAATTCACTTGTCCTGGTCCACACCACCTGCGCCGATCGCGACGAGGCCGAACGGCTGGCCTCGGAACTGGTGGAAAGCCGTTTGGCCGCCTGCGCCAGCGTCGGCCAGCCGGTGGTCTCGATCTATCCCTGGAAAGGGAAAATCGAACGCGACTCGGAGACGCCGCTGACCCTCAAGACGACCCGGGCGACGTTCGCGGCTCTGCGCGCGCGCCTGAACGAGCGCCACAGCTACGACGTCCCGGAACTGCTCGCGGTTCCGGTGGTCGACGGGAATGCCGATTACATCCAATGGGTGCAGGACTGGGTCACCGGCCGCCAGGATGCTTGAACGACCGACCGTAACGGCCCGCATGAATAACGGACGAACATGAAAAAAACAATGCATTTGCTCGCGTTGATTCCGGCCCTGCTGCTGGCGCCGGTCGCCGGCGCCCAGATCAACCCCGACGACCTGCTGCCGGTCGACCAGGCGTTCGCGATGTCGACCGACG
>CAYYZR010000530.1:0-1300 GCA_964476005.1 uncultured Halomonas sp. | reverse complement strand
CAGGGCCTGGGCGACGACGTGGCGCTGATCACCGACGGCCGCTTCAGCGGTGCGACCCACGGTTTCATGATCGGCCATGTCTGCCCCGAAGCGGCCGACGGCGGACCGCTCGCGTTATTGAACGACGGCGACACCGTGAGGATCGACGTCGACGCACAAACCCTGAATACCGATGCCGAACTGGCACCCCGCCGTGCCGGCTGGCAGGCGCGGCCGCCTGCCGCAAGCCAGGGCGTTTACGCCCGCTACATCGCCCAGGTCTCCAGCGCCTCGACCGGCGCGGTCACCGCTTTTCCATTTGCACCCAGCAGCGATCCCAGGCAAATCCGACCAGAACCGCCGATGCAACCAGAAACCCCAATGCAACCAGAAAACAAGGACAAAGCATGAAAATCCTGACCGAAGCAGACCACCAACGCAACGCGCTCGACGGCAAGACCGTCGCCATCGTCGGCTATGGCAGCCAGGGTCGCGCCCATGCCCTGAACCTTCGCGACAGCGGTCATGACGTCATCGTCGGTGCCCGCCCGAACGGCCCGAGCTGGCAGCGTGCAGAGCGCGAGGGTTTCCGCGTCGTCGAACCGGGCGATGCGGCGTCCGAGGCCGACCTGATCGCAATGCTCGCACCCGACATGGCTCAGCCGGGGCTGTATCGCAATATCGAAAGCGCGATCAAGCCCGGCAGCGCCATGCTTTTTTCGCACGGATTCAATGTGCACTTCGGCAGCATCACGCCGCGGACGGATATCGACGTAATCATGATTGCACCCAAAGGGCCGGGGGCGCTTGTACGACGCCAGTTCGAGGCGGGTCGCGGCGTGCCCTGCCTGCGCGCCGTGGCCCAGGATGCCAGCGGTGAAGCCGCGGACCTCGCGCTGTCCTATGCGCACGGAATCGGCGGCACGCGCGGCGGCGTTATCGATACCAGTTTCCAGGAAGAAACCGAAACCGACCTGTTCGGCGAGCAGGTCGTCTTGTGCGGCGGCACCGCCGAACTGGTCATCCGCGGCTTCGAGACCCTGGTCGAGGCCGGCTATCAGCCGGAGGTGGCCTACTTCGAATGCCTGCATGAACTCAAGCTGATCGTCGACCTGCTGCACGAAGGCGGCATGGCCCGGATGTACGAATTCGTCTCCGACACCGCGGCCTACGGCGACCTGACCCGGGGACCGCGCATCATCGATGAATCGACCCACGAGCGGATGCGCGAAATTCTCGGCGAAATCCAGAACGGCCGATTCGCGCGCGACTGGATCCTGGAAAACCAGGCCGGTCTGCCGCAGCATCGCGCGCTGATGCG
>CAYYZR010000529.1:0-1313 GCA_964476005.1 uncultured Halomonas sp. | reverse complement strand
CCGCCACACCGCTGAATTCGGCCGCGCCAAGCGTTGCCGCGCGCACTACATCGGCAGGCGAGAGTCCGGCTTCGACCAGCGCTTCAAGCTCGTCGTGCAGGCCTGCACCGGGGATGACGTAGGTGTCCATCGCGTCGGTGCCGACCAGGATCTCGACGCCGGCCGCATGGGCTTCGGCGACCTGGCGCTGGGCCAGGCGATACAGCTCGCGTCGCACGTTGCGGCCTTCTGCGTCGATCGCGCTCGCGGCCATGCGATCGGCGTCGGGGAACCACATCAGGCGACGGACCACCCAGGGGATATAGCGCAAGCGCTCGTCGTCACGGTAGGCAGGGTCGTTGGCGAACCCTTCCATGCGGAGCGTAAGCAAGGTGGGGGTCCAGGCGGTGTCGGAATCGGCCATGCGCTGCATCAGCGCGGCACAGCGGGTAGGGTCGTGCTCATCGATCAACCGTCTGCGCAGGTCGGCGTTGTAGGCCGACATCGGTCGATCCAGTGCACGAAAGTCGTCGGCGCCGGCGAAGCATTCGATTGCGAACAATCGACCGTGCTCTATGCTGCGCTGTCCAGCGCCGATCGCCTGCTCGAGCGAGACCCGGAATGGCTGATGTCCGGCGATGGAAATGCCCTCGGCGCGCGCGGCGTCGGCCAGGGCGGCATAGCTGTCCGGCGACAGCTCGGAGTAGACCTTGAGGGTGTCGACGCCGTTTGCGGCATAGAACGCCGCAAGCTCACGCGCTTCGGCTGGCGTCGAAGCGCGGAAAAATGTCTCGTACCCGGCGGGTACTTCATTACCGCCGTTGATCTGAAAGCTCGACTGGCCGACGTAGCGCGGATTCACGCCGCGGCCGTCGACGATCGCGTCGTTCCAGCCCCGTCGATCCTCAGCGCAAGCGATGAATGGGTCGGGCCGCGACATGCACCCCCACATCTCGCGCACCGCCGTGACGCCGTTTGCCACGAACAGCGGGTGCTGGAACTGTGGCGCAAACGCGTTCGAGTGGGTGTGCATGTCCCACAGGCCGGGCATCAGGTAGCGGCCGCTACCGTCGATCTCGGCCGCATCGCTTGTCAGGATGCCGTTACCGGCCGGCTCGATCGACTCGATCATGCCATTGCGCAGGACAACGTCGCGCCCGCGTTGCACGGTGCCGCTCTCGACATCGATGACCGACACGTTGCGTATCACGAAGTCACCGCTTGTGCTCAGGTCGGGCGGTTCGGGCGCCGGCCAGGCGACCAGCGCGGCCAGCAACGCGGCGATGCCGAGCACCAGCACGAACGACACAATTGCAACGCGCTTCAGGAAGCGC
>CAYYZR010000528.1:0-1314 GCA_964476005.1 uncultured Halomonas sp. | reverse complement strand
GATAACGGGATAACGGGATAACGAAAAAGACCAAGCGACCAAACGACCAAACGACGAAACGACGAAACAGCAGTCAGCGGGGCCCGGAACCGTTCGGATCGCCCGTGATCAGCGCCGCACGGTTCTCGGGGTCGGCCTTGAGCAGCGCGCGCGCCAGGTCGGCTTTACCGGCGTCGTCCAGCGACTGCATGCGTTCGCGCAGGGCTTGTCGCTGGTCCGCCTGCAGGGATTCGAACATCGGACGGAGCTGCCGGCGCTGCGCGGGTTCGAGCAGACGCAGCCAGCGCAGGTTGCCGGCGGTTCGCGCGTCCTGTGCCGCCTGGACGCCTTCGGCGAACGCACGCCGCTCGGCCGGGCTCATGCCCTGCCAGCGCTTTCTCAGTATTTCGCGCTGTTCCGGCGGCAGCGCGCGCAGGCGTTCCAGCCCCTCCCGGAGCTTTTCGCGGCGGTCCTCGGGCATGGCTTCCCACCGCTGCATTCGACTGCGCACGCGCTTGCGCTCTTCGGGCGTCATCGCTTCCCAGGCCTTCAGACGCTGCCGCACCTGGCGCTGCTCGTCGGGTGTCATGTTCTGCCAACGTTCGGCGCCTTGCAGCAGGCGATCGCGCTGCGACGCGTCGAGTTCGTTCCACTGCGATCGCCAGGGCGAAAGCACCGCCCGTTCGACTTCGTCCAGTTCGCTCCACTGCTGTGCATGGGCGGCGAGGCAGAACGGCAGAAGTGCAAGGATCAAAAGGGACTTCGAGTTCATCCCGAGTTCTCCGTCGACGACTCTTCGGGCTCGATATCGGCAATCCAGGCGACGAACGCCGGATCCTCGATGAATAGTTCGAAACGCGGGTCGGTCAGGAGGTCCAGATCTGCGGTCAGCGGCGGCGGATCGGCTTCAGGCGACCGGTCGATCAGAGCGACAACCAGTGTCAGCGCGACGGCGGCTGCGAAGGTGCCGGCAGCGATGGACGTCCAGCGCGGACCGAGGAATCGCCGCCCGGCCGGGTCGGCGGGCGCGCAATTCAGGGCTTCGGAACGGATGCGGTCAAGCCGCAGGCGCACCTGCGGATCCAGTTTCGAGCAGTTCGCTTCCAGCGTGGATACGATCTGCGCTTCCAGCGATTCTTTCGGCTTCGCGCCGTCTGTGTCGTGGTCATTCATCGAAGGTCTCCAGCGCGCTTCTGAGCGCGCCCAGTGCGCGGAAATAATGCGTTTTTACGCTGCCGCCGCTGATGCCCAGGGCCTTTCCGGTCTGTGCCGTGTCCAGTCCTTCCCAGGCGCGCAGCAGAAAGACCTGGCGCTGGCGCAACGGCAGTCTTGCAA
>CAYYZR010000527.1:0-1327 GCA_964476005.1 uncultured Halomonas sp. | reverse complement strand
GCTTCGATCCTCAGGTGACCCTCTATTCGGGTGACCGGGTCGACAACGACAGTGTTATTAGCCATGGATTACTACTCCTTTATCTGTGTGGCGACCAGCTCGATGAGGCTCTCGGTCTTCTTGTTCCAGTCGTAGTGCTCGCCGGCTTCGTTGAATGACACCCGGCAATCCGAGCAACTGGTGAGGAAGCGCTTTGCGCCGGTATCGTCGATTTCCCGCAGTTTCAGTTGCTGGGCGCGGCTGCGAAGCTCACGGGCGCTGTCGAGGTCGTTGACCCCGCCACCGCCGCCGCAACAGAAACTGAACCCTTTCTTGTTGTGCATTTCAAGCAGGTTGAGGCCCATGGCATCCATAAGCTGGCGTGGTGCATCCACGATGCCGCCCTTGCGAACCAGCTGGCAGGGATCGTGGAATGCGAAACTCTCGCCGTTGACCTTCGACAGCTTGAGCTTGCCGGTCTCCAGTTGTTCTGCGAGGAACTCGGTGACGTGCCGGACCCGGAAGGGCAGTTCTTCGCCGAGGATTTCCGCGGCCTGCCATCTGAGTGCGGTATAGGCATGGCCGCACTCAGGCACGATGACCAGCTTGGCGCCAAGCTTTTTGGCCGCATCGGTGATGCGCTTGGTGATGCGCTTCTGCAGTCCGCGGCTGCCGGCGTAGTAGCCATAGTTCTCGGCGATCAGCGCATCGCTGCGGAACGTGTAGCTGACGCCGAGCTTGTTGAAGATCTTGATCATGGCGGCGACCGATTCCGGGTTCTGCTCGAGATCGGTACGTGGGAGGCACAGGAGTATATCGGCCTTTTCCTTGTCCAGCGCCACGTCCAGGTCGTGATCCCTGGCGATATCCTGCAGCACTTCCGAATAGGGCCGGTCGGATTCCTCTGGCTGGCCGGTTTCGGCCTGGTGCCTGGCCCTGTCCATCAGCGGCTTGGGCGCGAGTCCTGCAGCGGCCATGCCGCGCCGGCCGATCTCGATCATTTCGGCTACTTCGATGCCCATGGGACAGATGAGACTGCAGCGGCCGCACTGCGAGCAGCTGTCGAACAGCAGTTCCTGCCACTCTTCCAGTTGCTCGGTGGTGACCTTCTTCTTCAGCCCGAACAGTTTGAAGAACGGGGCGAACGCGCCCGATTCCCGCCGGTAGGCCTGCTTGAACGGCTCGGCCTTGAGGATCGGGGTGTACTTCGGATCCTCGGTGGCGATGTAGTAATGACACGCGTCGGCGCACATCCCGCAGTGTATGCAAGACTCGAGATTGGTCGCGGTATATGCGCCGAAGTGATGGGCGAATTCGGCCATCGCGCGTTCTTCGCGCTCGCTGGGCG
>CAYYZR010000526.1:0-1334 GCA_964476005.1 uncultured Halomonas sp. | reverse complement strand
TGGCGATCATCGAGGCCATCGACCGCAGCGCCGACCACCAGCCGAGCTACGACGACCGCACGCTGGTGATCAACCGCGCCTCGCTGAACATCCTGACCAACCTCGGGATTCTCGACGACAGCCTGCCGCGCTGCCCCATCCGCCACATCGACGTCACCCGGGTCCACGGCTTCGGCCACGTCCGCCTGGCCGCCGCCGAACACGCGCTGGATCACTTCGGCGCAGTGGTGGTGGCGCGCGAACTGGGCAACCGGCTGCTGGACTGCCTGGGCGAAACCGACGGCATTACCGAATATTGCCCCGAGCGCCTGGAAACGTTCCACGTCGACGACGACAACCAGGAGGTCTCGATCCGACTCGCCTCCGGCACGCAGATCCGCACCTGGCTGCTGGTCGCCGCCGACGGCACCGGCTCGAGCGTCCGGCAGTCCGCCGGCATCGCGTCGACGCTGCACGACTACCACCAGTCGGCGATGATCTTCAACGTCATGGCCGAGCCGCCGTCGAACGACACCGCCCACGAGCGCTTCACGCCGGAGGGCCCGCTGGCCTTCCTGCCGCAGCCCGAAGGCCGGTACGGTGCGGTCTGGGTGGGTTCGACCGAGCGCATCGACGCGGCCATGGCATGGAGCGACGACGAACTGATCGCCAGGCTGGAACAGCGCGCCGCGACCGGTTTCAGGAAGTTCTCGCGCCCGGGCAAGCGCGCCCGGTATCCGCTGAAACTGCTGCGCACGCCGGTGCCCATCGGCAAGCGCGTGGTCTGCATCGGCAACGCGGCCAACACCATCCACCCGGTCTCGGCCCAGGGCTTCAACCTGGGCCTGCGCGACGTCGCCGGGCTGATCGACGTGCTGGCCGACGCGCACGATCCCGGCGCGCCGGTCTGGATGGCGCGCTACGTCCAGGCGCGCAAGGCCGACCAGGCCGACACCGTGCGCTACACCGATACCCTGGCGCGCGCGTTCACCAATCCCAGCCTGCCGTTTCGCGTCGGCACGGGACTCGGCCTTGCCGCACACGCGCTGCTGCCCGGGCTCAAGCGACGCCTGGTCACCTCGGCCATGGGCTTTCGCGAACCGATATCGAAACTCGCACGGGAGCGTTAGCGTTCCGACCACGGCGGATCTGCGGAATGAAAGTCGAAAGCGAAAGGCAAAGCGGCTGAAAAGCAGAACACGAAGGAAAACCAGGAACACGCAAGTAAACAGGAAATCCAATGCCTGATACCGAAACATTCGACGCACTGGTCATCGGCGGCGGCACGGTCGGCGCCGCAGCGGCGCTGGCGCTGGCGCGCACCGGCCGCGAGGTCGCGCTGATCGACCGCAAGC
>CAYYZR010000525.1:0-1335 GCA_964476005.1 uncultured Halomonas sp. | reverse complement strand
CCGGTGTTCTGGGCGCGCAGGTCGTCAACTACAACAACTACGCTCAGAACGCGCCGGGCACGCAGTTCCTGGAGCGCGGCAATATGTTCTTCCGTCAGGGTGACTACGACGCGGCGGTCGGCAATTTCCGGCTGGCCGCACACTGGGCCGACAAGCTTGCCCAGTTCAACCTGGGCATGATGTACGTCAACGGCGATGGCGTGGAGCGCGATCCGCTGCGCGGCTGGGCCTGGATCAAGCTTTCGGCCGAGCGCGGCTATCCCAAGAACGCTGCGGTCGCGGCCGACATCTGGAATCAGTTCACCGATGATCACCGAAAGGTCGCGAAGGACATTCTCGAGAAGGAATTGAAGCCGCGATACGGCGACGAGGTGGCCATACCCCGAACATCGAACGAAATGAAGCGGATGCTGGCTCGGGATACCTCTGGCGGGTCTCGCGTCGGCGTCAATCGCGCGGTTTACGTCACCGGGCGCGACGGCACCTTCGTATCGGGCGATCAGTTCTTCCGAGACGCGCGCTGGAACTTCGAGAAGATCGTCCAGTTCGAAACGCGGCTGCACAAGGCGATCGGCGGCGGCAACGTGATCCTGCGCGATTTCCAGACGGTGGAGGACGGTGAATCGACACCGCAAGCCCCGGACGCCGAGGACGCCGAATCCGGAGAATGAATTACCGACGGCCCGGTCGATTCGGCCGGGCCGTTTGGTCGGAGATTTTCCGGGTTGTTGTAAACCCGCCTTATTCACCACCCGTTCTACTGCGACGCCGCCAGGCCCCACATCTGTGGCGTTTTGCTCGGTCGCGCGTCCTCAACGGACAGGCGAGTATGCCTCCGGTGCGCTGGGTCGCGAAACGTCCCATCTGCAGGCCCTGGCGACGCCTCGCGACGAACGGGTGGTGAACAAGACAGGGTCAAGCCAGTCGGCTTTCGACCCGGATTTCATTCTCCAGCGTGCGGTGCACCGGGCAGCGGTCGGCGATTTCGAGCATTCGCGAACGCTGTTCCTCGTCCAGATCTCCCTCGATGGTAATGACGCGACTCAGTCGATCGACCTTGCGTTTCGAATCTTCGCAGTCGACGCAGTCATCGGCGTGCACCCGATCGTGGGTGACATGGCAGGTGACCCGATCAACATTCAGCTTCTTGTGCCGCGCGTACATGTTCAGGGTCATTACGGTGCAGGTGCCCAGCGCGCCGGCCAGGTAGCGGTACGGGTCGGGGCCCTGGTCCTCGCCCCCGTGCCGCTCCGGCTCGTCGGCCAGCAGTTCGTGGCGCCCGGCCTGGACCCGGCAGAGAAACTTGTCGGCGGTTTTGCCGAAGACCTTGACGCC
>CAYYZR010000524.1:0-1338 GCA_964476005.1 uncultured Halomonas sp. | reverse complement strand
GGTCGGGCTGGAGCAGCTCACGACCTTCAAGTACATCGTGCGGGGCAGCGGCCAGGTCCGGGCCTGAAGCATTGCCTCGCGGCTGAAGGGTGGTGCATAAGGCGGGTTGGAACGAGAAAGCCCCGGTCGTGGCCGGGGCTTTACACGTCTGACCGAGCGCGGTCCGAGAGTGTTCGGCTCACCGGATGCGTCTGACCTTCAAACTCTTCGACACGCCGTCGATGTGCATATAGAACGCACTGAACAGCCCTTTCTCGATGGTCACGCGCGGATCGGTGGTCTTGTAAAACAGGTTGGTGTCGTTGGTGATCTCCCAGACCTGCCCGTTTTCGAGCTCGATGCGCTGGCCCTTGTTCCATAGGCGGAACTCGCCCAGCGCGGTGCTGGACATTTCGTCGCCGCCCAGCTCCAGCACCTTCTTCTCCATGCCGAACCGCTCTTCCGGTGTTCCGAGGTCGGGCTCGGGCTCGGCGCGCCGGTCGCTTTCCCGACGCAGGTCTGCGACTTCACGACGCCCCTGCTCCAGTTCCCGGCGCAGCTCTTCGGCTTCCAGGCGCGCCTGGGCAGCTTCCCGACGCGCCTGATCGGCTTCGCGACGCGCCTGCTCGGCCTCCCGTTGCGCCCGCTCGGTGTCGGTTGCCGCGGACCGGGAATCGGTGCTCGAAGATGTCTCCGGGGCGCTTGCGTTGCTTTCGACGCTGCCGCCGTAGAATCGATCGAAACATTCAAGACGTTCCCGGTCGTCTTCGAGCTCCGCGCATTCGGCCGCCGACTGCTGGGCCTGCACCGGTGACGAAACCGGTGTGAATACTGCGAACGCAGCAAGAACCGTGATGAATGAGGCGCCAGAAATTCGCATGACAGTCTTCCGCAAAGTGTTCGTTCAGATAGCGCGATCATAGCAGGGCCGTGCCCCGCGGTAACCGCCCGCGTTGTATTGCCGGACGGCTTGCTGCATGATAATCAGCCGGGGCTGGCCGGCCCCCGACGTCAACCAGGAAAACGCCAGAATGCTCCAGACCAATTTCAGAATACTCGTCGCGGCAGCCGCGCTTTGCGCGCTGGCGCTGCCCGCCGCGAAAACATTCGCGGAGCAAGGCTATACCGACTGGCCCGGCGTGGCCGAGCTGCACCAGGCGATGCGCGCTGGCGAACTGACCTCGGCGGTGCTGACCGAGCGCCAGCTCGCGCGCATCGAACTGCTCAACCCCGAGCTGAACACCGTGATCGCGATCGACCCGACCGCCCGCGCCCAGGCGCGCGCACTCGACGCCAGGCTGACGGCCGGCGACTGGGCCGGCCCGCTGCACGGCATCCCGGTGCTGCTCAAGGACAACG
>CAYYZR010000523.1:0-1343 GCA_964476005.1 uncultured Halomonas sp. | reverse complement strand
ACGTTTCTGACCGTCACGATTGGTTTGCTCATCTGCTTTTCCTGCACTTGTTCAAATCAGGGATCGACGACGCGCACGCGCACCCCGTCCGACAGGTTGCCGGCGGCAACGTCGGCCACCAGCCGTTCGCCGGGGCTCAGGCCGGCCGCGATCAGGATCGCATCGCCGCGTTGCGCGCCCAGGCGCACCGCGCGGCGTTCCAGGCGCGGTCTGCCCGATCGATCGTCGATGACGAATACGTAGCTTCGCCCGCCGGCTTCGAACACTGCACGCTCGGGCACACGCGGCAACTGCCGGACGCTCCCGGTATCGGCATTGTCTGGACGATCTTCGAGAAAGCGCACGCTGATGCCCATCTCGGGCAGAATTCTCGGATCGCGGTCGACAAATTCGACCCGCACCCGCACGGTGGCCTTCTGTCGATCGGCGGCCGGCACCACGGCCTTGACCCGTGCCGGTATTTCCCAGTCCGGATAGGCGTCCAGGCGCGCGACCACCGGCTGCCCGGCCTCGACCCGGTCGATATAGGCTTCGTTGACGTCGACCTCGATCTCCAGTGAATCCATGTCGACGATGGTGCAGATGCCGGTGCGCGTGAAGCCGCCGCCGGCCGAGATTGGCGAGACCATTTCCCCGGCCTGGGCGGCGCGGGCGATCACGATGCCGGAAAACGGCGCGCGTATCGTCAGCTCCCCGATCCGCTGTTGCTGCAGTTCAACTTCGCGCAGCGCCACCTTGATCTGCTCACGCTGGCTGCCCAGTCTGGCCTCGAACGCATCCACCTCGGTTTCGGCCTGGTCGAGAACGGCCTGGCTGCTCAGCTCGCGCTGTTTCAATTCGCGCTGGCGAGCGAGGGTGCGGCGGGCATTGGCCAACTGGGCCTCGATCTCTGCCAGCGTGCTGCGCGCCGCTGAAAGCCGCGCCCGGGCGAGTTCCAGCTGGGCCTGCTCGGTGGCATCGTCCATGCGCGCCAGCACCTGCCCCTGCTCGACCGCCAGGCCCTCTTCCACCAGCACTTCCACCAGCTTGCCGGTCACCTCGGCGGCCACCGTGGCCTGGCGACGGGCGACCACGTAGCCGGAGGCATCGAGCACGCTGGCGCGCGAGCCGGCGGCGCCGACCTCGACCGTTTCGGGCACCGTCACGCGCACTTCGGGCAGCGCGGCGCGCGAATACCAGGCCCAGCCGGCCGCGGCCGTGCACAGCAGCAGAAGTGCCGCAACAAGAAGTGGCCACCCCGGGCGCCAACGTTCGTCGGACACAGCCGGCTCGATGCGCAGCCGATCGATCAGGTCATCCTTGCTCATCAG
This sequence comes from uncultured Halomonas sp., assembly GCA_964476005.1. Lineage (GTDB taxonomy): Bacteria > Pseudomonadota > Gammaproteobacteria > Xanthomonadales > Wenzhouxiangellaceae. The sequence continues at coordinate 33 of CAYYZR010000523.1, read as the reverse complement.
GCCGCGGCGGTCTCTGCAAAAGTTGTGGAGGCA
>CAYYZR010000522.1:0-1347 GCA_964476005.1 uncultured Halomonas sp. | reverse complement strand
TGGACCGGGCCGAGCGAATGCTCGCCGTCGACCCGGATTTCTGCCTGGAACACCCGGAAACCATGCGCGCGCTGATTCGGGCCGCACGCGACCGCGACGTCGGCCGGCTGGCCGGCAGGCTCGGCGCCAATTATCTCAAGCGCTTCCCGAACTCAGCACAGTGCAATGAAGTTCGCATGCTCGGGTGCGAGGCGCTTGCAGACGATGAATCGGCTCAGCGCGAGCGCGCCGCGAGGTGGTTCCGCCAGTTGATGACTGCCGAACTGGACGATGACCAGCGCGAGCGGCTCGGCGCAATCGCGCCGCGTTACCTGGGTGGCGCGCCGAACCCCGGCTGAGCGCCACCCAAAAAACGTCGGGTCGACGCCCGGATCAGCGCCCGAACAGCTTGCCGGCCATACCCATGATGCCGCCGACGCCGCCCAGCGACTCGAGCGTGCCGCCGGTCGAGGCCTTGTCGACCATTTCCGGCACCGCGCCCTTGAGCCCTTCCAGCGCGGTGTCCTGGTCGAGGCCGAGCTTGTCGGCGAAACGCATGATGTCGCCGCTGCCGAAGATCGACATCAGCTGCTCGGCGCCGATGCCGGCGTTGCCGCCGTCGCCCAGCCAGGACTCGGCCAGCGAGGCCAGCCCGCCGCCCTGCATCTTGCCGACCAGGGCACTGAGGTCGACGTTCTTGCCCTCGCCCGGCAGCAGGCCGGCCAACGCGTTCATGATCTTGTCCAGCGACAGCGAGCCGGCGAGTTGTTCGCCAAGCTGCGACTGGAAGGCCTCGGCGCCGATCTTCAAAATCTGATTCATGTCCATTGTTCAGTCCCGGTTGTTGCGCCGATGAATTCCGACGCGTGATTGGATGCTTCCTTATCGCCCGGCCACGACGGTGCTGTCAAGCCGCGAAACCCCGCCGTCGGCGTCGATGACGATACCCGCTTCGATGTCCAGCGCATCGGCGATGCGTCGCCAGCGGTCTGGACCGGCGACTACCAGCGCGGTTGCGCCGGCATCGGCCACCAGGGGATCGGGATCGATCGCGGTGGCCTGGATGACCTGGTCGAGCGGATAGCCGGTGGCCGGGTCGAGGATGTGCGCATAGCGCTCGCCGTCGAATTCAAGATAGCGATAGTAGTTGCCCGAGGTGAAGACAGCCAGCGGGCGTCCGATTTCCAGCGTGTCCAGCACGCCGCCGCCGGGCGCGCGCACCGCAACCCGCCAGGGACGCTGGCCGGCCGAACAGACCATCACGTCGCCGCCGGCGTTGACCATGGCGGCGCCGATCTCGTAGCCGGCGAGCCGCTCGCATACGCGCCGGACGGCAAGCCCCTTGGCGAGGCCACTGAAATCCAGCCT
>CAYYZR010000521.1:0-1347 GCA_964476005.1 uncultured Halomonas sp. | reverse complement strand
CCGACAACCTGGTCATCCACCAGGCCGACGCGCTCGAGTTCGATTTTCGCGCCCTGGCCGCCGACCATGGCGGGGACACGCGTCTGCGCATCATCGGCAACCTCCCCTACAACATCTCCACGCCGCTGCTGTTTCACCTGCTCGACCAGTCCGACGTGGTCACGGACATGCATTTCATGCTGCAAAAGGAAGTCGTCGACCGGCTGGCCGCCATCCCGGGCAACAAGGCCTGGGGCCGGCTGGGCGTGATGACCCAGGCGCGCGCCAACGTCACCATGCTGTTCCGCGTGCCGCCCGGCGCGTTCACGCCGGCGCCGAAGGTGGAGTCGGCCGTGGTGCGCATCGTGCCCAGGGCGCTTTCGGAAAAGCAGCGCGCAATGCTTCCGTTCCTGGAGAAAGTCGTGCGTGCCGCCTTCGGTCAGCGGCGCAAGACGCTCAGAAACACCCTCAAGGGCGTGCTCGATGAACAGGAACTCCAGGCCTTGAACATAGAGCCCGGCCGCCGCGCCGAAACGCTGTCGCTGGAGGAATTCGACCGCATGGCCGAACGGGTCAGGAAACGGGAAGACAAACCGTGAGCCGGCGCCGGGACATCTACATCGGCGATATCCAGGGCTTCTGGGAGCCGCTGGAACGACTGCTGGACAAGCTCGCCTTCGACCCCGCATCCGACCGCCTGTGCCTGGCCGGCGACCTGGTCAACCGCGGCGGCAAGTCGCTGAAAGTGCTACGCAGAATTGTGACGCTGGGCGAGCCGCATTTCTCGGTATTGGGCAACCACGACCTGCATCTACTGGCCTACGCCCACATGCACCCGAGGGTGCGCAAGCCCAATGCGGAATTCGAGAAGATACTCAACCACGCCGACGGTGACCGGATCCTCGAATGGCTGCGCGCCCAGCCGCTTTTATGGCTGAACCATACAGACCGTATCGCACTGGTGCACGCCGGCATAGACCCGCGTTGGAATCCGGAGCAGGCCCGCAAGAGCGCGGCCGAGGTCGAGCAGGCGCTGGTCGGCAAGAAATTCGGCAAGTTCATCGACAACATGTACGGCAACGAGCCCGACCGCTGGGCCGCCGACCAGAAACGCTTCGTCCGGCTGCGAACTGCCACCAATGTGCTGACCCGGATGCGGTTCGCCAAGGCCGACGGCCGCCTGGACTTCAAGTCTAGCGGCGACATGAACGATCCGCCCAAGGGCTTTCGCCCGTGGTTCGAACTGCTGAACGGATCCTGGTGCGACTGGACGGTGGTGTTCGGCCACTGGTCCATGCTCGGCTACCATGACCACCAGGACGGACAGGCCATCTGCCTGGATTCCGGCTGCGTCTGGGGCGGCTGCCT
>CAYYZR010000520.1:0-1356 GCA_964476005.1 uncultured Halomonas sp. | reverse complement strand
TTCACTGCGGATCGCGCCTTGCACTGTCGACTCAGTCACAGTCTGAAGGTTACAGGATTAACGACGGGGTACACTAGAGCTCGATCTCGCGCCAGCGGCCGTGCTTCCAGGCCAGCGCGAACCAGACGGTCTGACCGGCGCGGTAGATGGCGTAGAGGATCCAGACGCCGATCAGCCCGAAACCCAGGACGGGGCCGACCAGCGCGGCCAGCGGCAGGAACAGCAGCCACTGGGTGACGATCGAGATCTTCATGACCTTGTGGGTGTCGCCGGCGCCGAGCAGAGCGTGCATGATCGCGAGCCCGGCGGTATCGATGCCGATGACGACGCCGGTAATCAGCATCGGCACATACGCGACCTGCAGCGTGGCCGGATCGGTCAGAAAAACGCCGAGGATGGGTTTCCCGAAAACAATCACGCCAATGCCCATCAGGCCGCCCAGCGCGCCGACGTAGAGCATGGCGTTCCAGCCCCACAGCCGCGCGTCTTCTGCGTTTTTGCGGCCCAGCGCGTTGCCCACCATGGTCGAAGTCGCCATGCCCATGGCAATGGCCGGCAGCACGATCAGCAGGCCCAACGTCAGCAGCACGTGCACCGCGGCCAGCTCACGCGTGCCAATGTATCCGACGATGGTGATCAGCGCGACCATGCCGCCGGCGAAGAACAGCTGCTGCAGGCTGGCCGGCAGCGTTCGCTTGAATTGTTCGATCAGCATCGCGCGCGTCGGGATGCGGTGCAGAAAGCCCTGGACCCAGGCGTACTTGATGCCGAACGCGAAGTAGATCAGCGTGCCCAGGAAGATCGAAATGGTGGTCGCCAGCCCGGCGCCGGTCACGCCCAGCGCCGGCGCGCCCAGGTTGCCGAAGATGAACACCCAGTTCAGAAAGATGTTGACCGCGTGCATGATCAGCAGCGTGGTCAGGTACAGCCAGGTCATATGCACCGCGGCCCAGTAGCCGCGGAACGAGAAGTTCATGCCTACAGCGACCAGCGCCAGCAGGCGCACCTGGAGATAGGGCGTGGCCTCGGCCACGACTTCGGCATCGGGATTGATCAGGCCCAGCAGCTGTGGCGAAAACACGATGACGATCAGCGACAGCGGCACGCCCAGGATCAGCGCCAGCAACAGCCCACCGTTGAGCGGCACCGCGATTTCGCCATGCGCGTCCTGACCGACCCGACGCGCGCAATAGGCCTGGACGCCCGTGGACAGGCCGAGGATGAAGGCCATCGACAGCCAGTTGGCGAACGAGCCCAGGCCGGTCGCGGCCAGCGCGGTGGTGCCCAGCCGGCCGACCATCGCGATATCGACCAGGTTCAGGATGTTCTGCGACATCATGCCGCCGATGATCGGCA
>CAYYZR010000519.1:0-1358 GCA_964476005.1 uncultured Halomonas sp. | reverse complement strand
GCGCGTGAGCGGGGCAGCGACTTCGTGATCGGCCCGCTTGCGCGCAACCAGGTCGGCGCCTTGCTGACCTTGCCCGATCTTGCGCTGCCGACGCTGCTGCTCAACAGGCCCGCCGAAGATGGCGCGTTGCCCGTCCCCGCCCGGCCGATCGCGATGCTGGCGCTGCCGCCGGAAGAAGAGGCCGAGCTGGCCGCCGTGCGCGCGCTGGTCAACGAGTTCGATCGTGCCGTGGTGGTGGCCCAGCAAAGCGACTTCGGCCGGCGCGTCGCCGACCGCTTCGGTGAGACGTTCCGGCTTGGCGGCGGGCAGGTGATGGCTCGCACCGAATACGTGGCCGGCGAGTTCGACCATACCGAGACGCTGGAGGCGCTGCTGGAAATCGATCGGTCGCGCGAACGCATCGCGCGGCTGGAGCAGGTTCTGGGATCCGACATCGCATCGGAGCCACGGCGCCGGACCGACTTCGACCTGGTCTTTCTGGCCGCGCGCGGAGGCGACGGCCGTCAGATCATGCCCCAGCTTCGCTTCCTCGGCGTCGAGCCCCGTCCGGTCTATGCAACCTCCGATATCTGGCCCGGCGGCAACGTGGGCGGCGACCTGGACGGCATCCAGTTCCCGGTCGCGCCGTGGATGCTGCAAGAAGGTGAACCGGCCCGGCAGCGATTGCGCGCGGAGCGTTTGTATCCCGGCCTCGTCGGCGATCCGACCTTGAGCGAACTGCACGCCCTGGGCCGCGATGCGTTCGCACTGGTCCCCTGGATGAGCATGATGAAGCGCGATCCCATGCTTTACTTCGCCGGCAACGTCGGCCGGCTTCGGCTGGCCAATGGCGTTGTTCTCGAACGCGACCTGCCCTGGGCGCGCATCGAGGAAGGCCGGCCGGTTCGTTACGAGTCCGCGCCGAGCGATTGATGTTCAAGCGCGAGACCGGTGATGCGGGCGAACGCAAGGCTGAAAAATTCCTCAAGCGCAATGGACTGAAGTTCGTCGCGCGCAACTGGCACTGCCGCCACGGCGAGATCGACCTGGTGATGTTCGACGGCGAATACCTGGTGTTCGTCGAAGTTCGCCTGAGAACGCCGAAAGGTTTCGCCAACAGCGCCGAAAGCGTGGACTGGCACAAGCAGCGCAAGCTGGCCCAGGCCGCGTCGATGTTCCTGGTCAAGCATGCGTCCTGGCAGGATCGTCCGTGCCGCTTCGACGTCGTCGGCATCGAGGGCGACACCGGCGAACTGGCGTGGATCCGGCATGCGTTCGAGGTTGACGGGTAACCCCTGAAAAGCCAACCACGGATTACGCAGATTCGCGCAGATTGGATCTTCAGTCAAAAGCATTAACCACGAAGGACACGAAGAGCA
>CAYYZR010000518.1:0-1362 GCA_964476005.1 uncultured Halomonas sp. | reverse complement strand
ACCAACGGCACGGTCCTGTTCACTAAATTCGAGTGAACAACCAGCTGCGACTGCCTGGACGGCCCGACCTGCTGGCCGTTCACCGCAGCGACCCGGACACCTGGCCATTCCTGCTCGACAGCGCCAGCCGGGGCGGAAGTCTCGGCCGGTGGTCGATTCTCATGCGAGTCGATCCGGACCAGGCGCCCATCGTCGGCTCCCGTGATTCAATCGACGAATTCCTTCCCCGCCTGGATCGTGCATTTGATGCCCAACGATGCGCCCAGGCGGGCCGGCTTCCATTCGAAGGCGGCTGGTTCGTTTACCTGGGCTACGAACTGATCGGCGAAATCGAACCTCGCCTGAATCCGCGTTCGGTACCCGACGGTACGCCTCAGGCGTTCGCCAGGCGCTGCAATGCGGCCCTGATTCTCGATCACGAAACCGGCGAAGCGCATGCCGTCGCCGAAGCGCCCGGGCTGCTGGCGGCGATCGCGGAGGAGGTGGCCGACACCCCGCCGCTCCCCGATTCGGCCGACGACCTGGAACTGCCCGTCATGCGTCCCGACGACGGCGAGCGTTTCATGCACGGCGTTGAGCGTATCCGTGAATACATCCTGGCCGGCGACGTGTTCCAGGTGAACCTGTCGCGCGCATGGCAGGGATTGACCGAATCGGCGCCGGACCCGGTCGAGGTCTACCGGCGCCTGTCGGCCAGCAACCCGGCGCCCTTCGCCGGGCTGGCCCGGCTTCCCGGAGGCACGCTGCTGTCGTCGTCGCCCGAGCGTCTGGTATCTGTTCACGGGCGCGTCATCGAGGCCCGGCCCATTGCCGGAACTCGTCCCCGGGGCGACTCGCCCGAGCACGATCGCGCACTGTCGTCGGAACTGCTGGGCCATCCGAAGGAGCGCGCCGAGCACATCATGCTGATCGATCTCGAACGCAACGACCTGGGTCGCATCTGCGTGCCCGGCACGGTGGAGGTCGATGAACTGATGATCGTCGAGAGCTACACCCACGTGCACCACATCGTTTCGAACATCCGTGGCCGCTTGCGCGACGACGTATCTCCCGCCGACGTGATCCGAGCCTGCTTTCCGGGCGGCACCATCACCGGCTGTCCCAAGGTGCGCTGCATGGAAATCATCGCCGAGCTCGAAACCGCCGGGCGCGGCTTCTATACCGGTTCCATGGGATATCTGGGCCTGGACGGCCACATGGACCTCAACATCCTGATCAGGAGCATGCTGGTCTCCGAGCGCGGCATCCGCTTTCGCACCGGCGCCGGCATCGTGGCCGATTCCGAGCCCGCCGCCGAGTTGGCCGAAACCGAGGCCAAGGCGCGCGGCCTTATGCGCGCCCTCAATCCATGATCACGCGCGG
>CAYYZR010000517.1:0-1366 GCA_964476005.1 uncultured Halomonas sp. | reverse complement strand
TCCACCGGCTTGCCGCGGTTTGCGCGGTTCGTTCGTATACGCAAGGATTTGCAGGCGACTAGTGATTAGCAGGCCGGTTGGGGCAGGCACAACGCACGAACTTTACCTACCCAAATCCGGGAAGTTTTCCTATTCTCCTACTCGGCAATACTGACTACGCTGGTCGCTCATCGATCACCGGAACCTAAGCTCATGCCACAAGCCAGCAGATGCCATCGACGAACAGAGTTGCGCTGGAGTGGGACGAAATGGAAGTTGCCAGCCGCTGGACGCTGCTGTTTGCCGGGCCGGCAGTTATTCGCGCATTCGTTGCCGGCCAGGCACTGAGTCAGGCCCGGCAGCAGGTTGCGCGAAACCATATCCAGGCGCGATTTAAGAAGTGCCTGTCCAATTTATTTCGGCAATTTATTTCGGCATCCTGAATCCGGCGCAAAAAAAGCCCCGGCGTCGGGCCGGGGCATATTTCCTGTATCGATTTTCCTGCTGACTGTGTGGTGCAGGAATCACATAGAAACTTCTACTGGTTAAGAGTTTCCACTTCGGCACGAAGGGTGGTGTTCGGCTCGAGCGGTTCCGCCGGCTCGAGGAACACTTCCTTGCCTTCCACACGGATGCATTCGTTGGCTGCAACCGTCGCGTTCTTGTCATCATAAATCACCCGGAGCGGAACCGTATGGCGGTTATCACCAAGGCAAACGCGAACGATGCGATCGGTATTGTAGGAAACGACCTGCTTCCGGCTGCCTTCGAAAAAATGGTAAACATCGGTCGGAGAGGTCAATTGTGCAATTCGCTCAGCGTTGCTATCGTACTGGGCGGCAACGGGTGCCATCGCCAGACTGGCAAGAATTGCCGAGAAAAGCATTGCTGGTAGTGTTCGATATCTCATTTGTTCTCCTTGAGTTAGAAAACGAAGATTTTTCAACCCAGAGCGAAGCTAACTGCTCTGACGCATCGATTCGATGCATTTATTACGCAACGTTAATACAACGACCGGGCGTGTTCATTAACCTTTGTTAATTCGCTTGCGGCAAAAGCGCCTGGATGTTGCGAACGCTGCCATTCCAGCCGTATTCGGGCCTTTTTCGAGGATTTTCGGCGGAACTGCCGGCACTGGCAGGTGAAACAATTCCGCAAACGTCCATCCAGGCGGGACCGGATAGCCGGCTTCGCGTCGATTTCCATATCTGAGGATTTGCGGTCTCAGGGGACGCGCCGGCGACTAGGGAAGTGCCTGTCCAATTTGTTCGCGATGTACTCGACTGTTCCGCCCGGCGCCTCGACTTCGATCGGCGAAGCCGTGCAAGTGACGCTGATCGAGTGTGCGGTTCAGGCTGTCCAGAACCTGAGCGCAATCCAGCCATGC
>CAYYZR010000516.1:0-1366 GCA_964476005.1 uncultured Halomonas sp. | reverse complement strand
AGGGCAAGCGCGGAGAAGAAATAGACGCCCGTCATGAGATAGATGGATGCGGGCTGGTACGTCTCGTTCACGATGAACGCAAACGCCAGCTCTGCGACCAGCAGCATGAAGAACGCATGCACGAAGTAGATGGAGAAGGCCGCATCCGCGAACGGAGAAAGCCACCTCAGCCGGGCTGGATCGAGATGCCTGAACCAGATCAGCACGAGCACCGCAGCACTGATCTTCTGAACGTAGAACAGGGACTCATGGATTGAAAACCAACCGATCCGTCCGACATCATTGATATACAGCAGCACCAGGGCGAGTGTGGTCGCGACCACGACAGCCGCAAGGGGCTTCCAGTACGCCCTCAGAACCCCGAGACGCTCCTCCAGCCGATCTCCGAGATAGAGGCCTGCCGTGTAGGCGCCCAGGAAATAGAAGAACGTGGTCAGGCGAACCTGGTTGCCGCCATCGACAAACTCGGCCCGCGATACGGCGAGCGGGAGCAGCATGATGATCCAGATCAACACGCTCCGGTAACCGCCTCTGCCGACCCACGCCGACAGCACGGGTGTCGCGGCGAAAAGCATCAGCAGGATCGGGATGTACCAGAAAGTGAACTGGGCTTCGCCGAAAAGCAGGTTCTTCGGCAAGACGTCCGCGTAGGCGCCCAGACCTTCGCGCAGCGCAAACACACCGGAACCGTCCAGATCCCAGAACACCCAGGAGAACACGAGGGTGCAAAAAACGTACGGCGAAACCACGTTGAGCAGCTTGCTGCGAAAGAAGGTCTTCAGGCCGCGGCGTTTCAGGACGACCGAAAACAGCAGGCCGGAGACCAGCGCGAAATAAAGCGTGGCGTCGTGGAAGAGGGATTCATTGATCGCCGAAAAGACGGTCGTCCTGTCGATGTTGCCGCCGGACGGCACGAACTGTGCAAACGCGGCGGCGTGTATCGCAACGATGTTCAGTATCGCAAAGCCACGGAAGTAGTGAACGTAATGGAGGTAGCCTTCCCGGTGCGGCATGAGAATTTCTCGGAGCCTTCAGACGCCAGTGTACATGCCGGCGTCTCAGCGCATTCCGTTCAGACAGCCGCTTACAGCCGGGTGGCCGTGTCGGTGGGCTTGTCGGTGCCAGTCGGCAAAAGCGCCCTGTCAGGAAGAACCGGCGCCTTTGGGTCCGTATCTCCACACCCGTCCCTGCCCACCGTGAGCACTTCATGGCCCACCATGTGCCGACAAACCGGGCAGGTCGATGTAGATGCCTGCTCGAGGTATTCGTCGTGGCACAGAGTCCGGACACCCATTTCGCAAGCACGGACCTTCAAGCCAGACGGACGTACTTCGTGAGGTCGGCGCGCAGGATCTCATCGAGCTGG
>CAYYZR010000515.1:0-1373 GCA_964476005.1 uncultured Halomonas sp. | reverse complement strand
CCGCTCGTGACGTCGAAGCTGGTCATCATGTCGTTCTGGAGATTCGAAACCGTTATCGGAAGGTCCGCGGTCGTTTGCCCCACGGTAGCAGCACCGAGAGCTAGTTCGGAGCCGATGACCGGCGTGGAGGCATAGCAGCTCTCGTTTGCAGGGCACGCCACTTCGAGCGAACCGCCATCGCCGTTGAAGTTGGTCCCCGGATTGATGGTGATTTCGGTTCCGCTGGTATCAGCCATTGAATTGAGCCCCTGATCGGTCAGATCAGTGAGCCCGATCGGCAACGTGCCAAATGCGGTTCCCGGGGCAACGGTGAAGTCAAGTGTCGCAATTTCCCCAGTGGGCAAAAATGCATTGGTAAAACTGAACCAGGCGATGGTGAACGACCCCGGTCCGGAGTTGCCGTCGTCGCAGGTCGCGATGACATGGTTGGCGCCCAGATCGCCGCCAGCGTTACATGCTGAAAGCGTCACGCCTGCCGGAAGCGTCATTTCCATCTGAAGAGATGAAATGCCACCGGTCCCGACGGTGGCATCGTTTACCCAGTCGACAGACATCGTGGCCAGGGTCGCGCCATCCGCGACTGCGGGCACGCTGTCCTGGTAACTGACGCTGACCTGAGCGGACGCGATCGAAGCGGCGCCCAATGTGAGCGCCGCGATTGCGATTCTTCGTAAATCGAACATGATAATTCCTCGCCTAGTTGGTTTTATGAACTTCTTGTCGGTACATTCACTGAATATAAATCAATCCAACGTCATTTCGACCCCGTTGACGTCGGCCATAACCGGCTCGCTCACCTTGACCTGGCCCGCCACCCCGACCGAGCCCAGGGAGATCGTCCCGAGCACACCGCTTGGCAGTGCTGCGTTCACCGGACTGAACGCGTAAAACAGAATGTTCTCACCCTTGATCTTGCAACCGCCGACGTGCGTGTCCGGCAATGCGTCCGCACAGCCTGAAATGTCTGCCTTCGACAGATCGGTGTCAGCGGAGATCAGGAACTGCACGGCAGATACCTGCTTGTTTCCGGCATCGAACGACAATGCGATGGATCCCGCGACGCCAGCGTAATTCCCGGCTGGCCCACTGTCGCGTCTCAAGGAACGCTTGTCGGCACCGAAATCTGCCGAATTGGCACCACCCGAAACAACGGCAGCAACGAAAGGCCCCTGGTTCTGATCGGCCTGGACGGTTCCAACCACGAAAATCGAGGTCAGCGCGATAAAGCTTGGAATTAGAAGAGTTCGCATCGTAGCAATCCTCAGGAATTTGGTTGAAGTAGGAAACATACAATCATCGATCAGAGTAGCGAAACAATGCAACTGGCATCACTGATGTTGACATTTCCGCTTTCATTGCAATCAGGCTGGCCG
>CAYYZR010000514.1:0-1373 GCA_964476005.1 uncultured Halomonas sp. | reverse complement strand
CACCGCTGTTCCACGCGGCCAACATCACCAAGCCGATGATCGTGCTCCAGGGCGCCAACGATCCGCGCGTGCTGCAGGTCGAATCCGACGAAATTGTCCAGGCGCTGAAAGACAACAACGTGCCGGTCGAGTACGTGCTGTTCGAAGACGAAGGCCACGGCTTCCGCAACCGCGCCAACGAGATCGAGGGCTACCGGGCGATCCGGGAATTCCTGGACACCCACCTGGCTGGCGAGGATTGATAGTCCGTCGGGGTTCGTAGTTCGTAGGGTGCGTTGAGCGCAGCGAAACGCACCGCACCGCGCCTTCCATCGCCTCGGACCCAACCTCTATGCCGCCCCGGACTTGATCCGGGCGGGGCCCAGCGGCCTTTTCGTGCGCCGGCCGCTGTCGAATCCGGGCATTGGACGAATATCCCGGCCTCGAAACCGGATCGGACGAGGATCGATCGCTTCAGTTCGACGCGTGGCGAGGCCTTCAGCGATCGATCCTCGCCCCATCCGGGGCTTGGCGGCGGGTCGGTTCTGGTGCATTTCCGGGGACCCGATTTTTCGATCGCGAATTCCTGGACACTCCTCTGGCCGGCGCTGAAGGTGAATAACGCCGACCCGTAGGGTGCGTTGAGCGTAGCGAAGCGCACCGCACCGCGCCGCACCTTCCACCGCCCCGGACCCAAACCTCTATGCCGCCCCGGACTTGATCCGTGGCCCAGCCTGCCGTCGCTCCCGATGTGTTCGGGGCCATCGATCCGTAGGGTGGATAAGCAAAGCGCATCCACCTTTCCGGGCCAATTCATGTCGCCTCGTTACCAGACGCTCACAGTCACGTCTCCTCGGACGCGATCCGGGCCAGCGGCTTTTTCCGGGACTGATCAGAGTGGGAGCTCGGTAATCGGCCGGTATTCCGGCTTCGAGGCCGGATCGGACGGGGATCGATCGCTTCAGTTCGACGCGTGGCGAGGCCTTCAGCGACCGATCCTCGCCCCGATCCGGGGCTTGGCGGCGGGTTGGGTTCTGGTGCATTTCCGGGGGAGCGGACCGGGTGGCGTCGTGCGGGTGCGATGGAGGGGGGATTACTTCGCGGCTTCGCCGCTTGCCCTTCGGGCTCGCCGGCCTGGAGGCCGGTCTCGTGAGCTCGCTGCGCTCGGTTCAAACCAGCTTCCTTTTGGTCAGGCTGAATGATACGTCCCAGCTGCTGCACGTAAGACGAACTCGGTGTGAATTCTGGTTTTTTGGGTTCGAAGCCGAGATCCCTCTCCGCCAGATACGAAAAAACCCGCTCAAGGCGGGCTTCTTCGTATCTGGCGGAGAGGGGGGGATTCGAACCCCCGAAGGGGCGTAAACCCCTTAACGGTTTTCGAGACCGCCGCATTC
>CAYYZR010000513.1:0-1376 GCA_964476005.1 uncultured Halomonas sp. | reverse complement strand
TCAAGAATGGCACGGCGGCGTGCAAGAATCTGTCATTGACGTCGCCGGCAACCATATGACCGGAATCGGCGACGGAAACATGCTCGGCGTGCGGCGCAAGCTTCAGAAACTCTTCGACGTGCTCGTCCGAAATAAGCTCGCTCTTGCCGCCGGAAATCAGCAGGGTGGGCTTCTTGAGCTTGCGCGCAGCCGACTTCAGCCGGCTCTGCAGGTTCTTGCTGCGTTCGGCCAGGGCCAGCATGGCGGGATCCCAATGCCAATACCAGCGCCCGTCAGAGGCCTGACGCAGGTTGCGCTTGAGACCTTCGGTGGTCGCTGCCGAGCGACGGTGGGGCAGAAAACTGCGGACCGCCTCGCGCGCCTCGTCGAGCGTCGCGAAGCCGTCGGGATGCTGGCGCATGAACGAGATCATGGCGTCCACGCCGCGTTCGTCCCAGCGAGGTGCGATGTCGACCAGGATCAGCGCACGAAGGTCGGCGATGGGTTTCTCCGAGTGCGCCAGCAGTGCGGTCAGACCACCCATGGACGCGCCGATCAGCAGTGGCGGATGGGGCAGCGACGAGCACACGCGGCGAAAATCCTCGACGAATTGTTCGAACAGATACTTGTTGCTGGGCGCACGGTCGGAGTTGCCGTGTCCGCGAGCGTCGTAACTGACCGCCTGCCAGCCGCTGGCGGCAAGGTGGCGTGCGGTTTCGGCCCAGGCAAACTGGGTCTGTCCGAATCCATGTGCCAGCAGAACACACGGCGCGCGTTCGTGGCCAAGGTAACGGACGTCCAGCCGAACGCCGTCGTCGGTCCAGATCTGGCGGCGCCGCACTTCATGGTTGTTCAGGCTTCTGATCGCTTCCATACGGTACAGTATGGGGCCGTCAAACCCCTCAGTCAATGTGACATTTGGCGCTGCCGGACGGCGCTGCGCCGGGCCTGGATCAGGCGTCCAGGTCCGGAATCAGCTTCGATTCCCACCAGGCAATCTGGTCCTTCAGGCGCAGCTTGCGCTTTTTCAGCCGGGTGAGTTGCAGCTGGTTCATCGTCGGCGATTCGGCGAGCCGGGCGATCGCATCGTCCAGATCGCGATGCTGGCTGCGCAAATCGGCAATGATTTCAACAATTTCAGCTGGGGATTCGTTCATCCCGCGTCTCCAGGTTTCCGTCCGTGCGAGTCGCAGGAACCGAACGGATTTTGCAGTCTAGCAAGACTGTCGCGAAAAGCAAACCTGCCCGGCATCGGGCGGGCATGTTCGAATTCGCGGCGATCAACCGGTATCATGCGCGTTTTTACCGGGGAGCGAGCGATGGCCGAGCCCGCCCAGAGCAACAAGTACAACGCCGACAAGCTGTTCAAGCGGCTGCGCAAGAACGTCGGCAAGGCG
>CAYYZR010000512.1:0-1378 GCA_964476005.1 uncultured Halomonas sp. | reverse complement strand
GCCGTGGCGGGGTGCTGCAACAGCCTCGAAGGCAGGTGGTCCAGAATGACGGGTTGCATATGCGGGGCTTGATCCTCTGATAGCATCCTTTCCAGCATAAGTGATCTGGTGCGCGGATATGACAATACCCGACTTGATATTGGGTGGCCTTGTCCCCAATCCGGATTCGCCGAGGCGTCTCCGGCCGGTGCGTACCGCAACGGACGTGGAGACGAACAAACGTGGAGACGAATAGATGATCGAAGCCAGGAAATTGACCCGGTGCTACGGCGATTTCACCGCAGTGGACCGCTTGAGTTTCACGGTAGAACCCGGCACCGTGCTGGGGTTTCTCGGGCCCAACGGCGCCGGCAAGTCGACCACCATGAAGATGCTGACCGGGTTTCTTCCGCCAACCTCGGGCAGCGCTTCGATCCACGGGCATGACATCGTGACCGATTCGCTGGCAGCCCGTCGTCTGATCGGATACCTGCCGGAAGGCGCGCCGCTTTACGGTGAGTTGAGCGTTTTGCGCTTCCTGGAATTCGTCGCCGGCGCCCGCGGCTACCGCGGCGCCGAAGCGGGCAGGCGGGTCGAGCAGGTCATCGAGCGCCTGCAGCTCGACGAGGTTCGGATGCAGACCATCGAAACGCTGTCCAAGGGCTTCAAGCGCCGGGTCGGGCTGGCCCAGGCCATCATCTCCGATCCGCCGGTGCTGGTGCTCGACGAGCCCACCGACGGACTCGACCCGAACCAGAAACAGCAGGTGCGGCGGCTGATTCGCGAAATGGCGCCGGACAAGATCATCATCATCTCCACCCACATCCTGGAAGAAGTCGACGCGCTGTGTTCGCGCGCCATGATCATCGCCCGCGGCAAGCTGCTGGCCGACGACAGCCCGGCCTCGCTGCTGGCCCGCTCGCGCTACGCCCGCGCGGTCAGCCTGGCCTGCGACGATCTGCAGGGGGCGGCCTCGGCGCTGAGCGAACTGCCCGAGGCCGGCGAAGTGGAAATCAGGCGCGGGCTGGTCACCGCCTTTCCGTCGGGTCAGGGCGACCTGTTCCAGGCCGTGTCGAAGCTGGCCCGCGATCGCGGCTGGCGGGTGTCCAGGATGCAGCTGGAGGCCGGCCGGCTCGAAGACGTGTTCCGAAGCATCACCCGCGACGAAACAACGGAGGAAGCGGCATGAGCGGACGTTTCACCAACCTTCCGGTGATTTTCAGGCGCGAGCTGGCGAGCTATTTCGCCACGCCGGTGGCTTATGTCTTCATCGTGATATTTCTGATCATGGCCGGCGCGTTCACCTTTTACCTGGGCAATTTCTACGAGCGCGAGATTGCCGACCTGCAGTCGTTCTTCCAGTTCCATCCGTGGCTTTACCTGTTCCTGGTGCCGGCCA
>CAYYZR010000511.1:0-1385 GCA_964476005.1 uncultured Halomonas sp. | reverse complement strand
CTCGGCTACGAGCTGAAACGAAAACTCGACCAGCTCGCCCCGACGCGCCTCGGCGTACCGGCCGGCCCGGAGATCCGGCTGGACTACTCCACCGGCGACCAGCCGGTATTGCCGGTCAAGCTGCAGGGCGTGTTCGGCTGGCGCGAAAGCCCGCGCATCGCCGGCGGCCGGGTGCCGGTCGTGCTGCACCTGCTCTCCCCCGCCGGCCGACCGCTCGCCATCACCGCCGATCTCGAAAGCTTCTGGGCCAACGCCTATCCCGAGGTAGCCAAGGACATGCGGGGGCGGTATCCGAAGCATCCGTGGCCGGACGATCCGATGGCCGCGGATGCGACCATGAGGACGAAGCGGCGGTGAAGGGGCACCGTGGCCGGGTGGGAAGGCTCTCGAATCAAAAGCGTTTCGCCCCGCGCTGCGCGCTTGCGGGCGACCCACTTTTCACAAGCGCCTGAAAAGTAGGCAAAAGCGCTTTTACAGGCGGCAGGTCGTCTGGCTGCGATCCGCATCGGATTGGGGGTTTGGTGTCTGATCCCGGCTTCGGCAGGTCTTGAAGGCCGGCATTGTGCTGGTTCGAGTGGGCTCGGGGCGGGGCGGGGTTCGTGCCGGATGGCAGGGGCGGTGCGAGTGCAGAAAAACAACCCGTCGGCAGCATGAAGCAGGGCCTTTCGTAGGAGCGGTCTCCAGGCCGCGATGGCGGCGGCCCCAATCGCGGCCCGGAGACCGCTCCTACAAAACATCGGTCAGCTGGGCGGCCATGGGCAAGAATGTCGACCGAGAACAGGCCTGAATCTCCCGCAATGCCCCGAACTGGAACCCGCTTCAGCATCCACCGATGATCACAATGACCCCGATCGGGTCGACCCCGCTCCGATAACTATCGAAGCCTTAATCTTCTCGTCGCCCGCGAGCACACACCGACCACGCCCGAACAGGCAAGAAGATCTCGGATCAATGCCCGATGCCACACATCTAACCCCCAGGCCCCTCCGACCGGCACCTCGAACAGCTGCCGCCTGTAAAAAGCGCTTTTGCCTACTTTTGTCGCGACTGACAAAAGTGGGTCGCCCGCAAGCGCGAAGCGCGGGGCGAAATGAAGTTGAATTCAAAAGCCGCCTGCAAGGCAAAAAAACCTCAATACATATGTTGCCCACCGTTGATCGACAACGTCGACCCGGTGATGAACCCGGCTTCCGGCGCGACCAGAAACGCGACGCCCCTGGCGATCTCTTCCGGCTGGCCCAGTCGACCGACCGGGATACCCGCGACGATCTTTTCCAGCACCCGATCCGGCACCTTGGCGACCATGCTGGTTTCGATGTAACCGGGGGCGATTGCATTGACGGTGATGCCCTTGGCCGCGCCTTCCTGGGCGAGCGCCTTGGTGA
>CAYYZR010000510.1:0-1399 GCA_964476005.1 uncultured Halomonas sp. | reverse complement strand
TTTCACGAACCGCACCGTTGATTTCCAGGGTGTGGAAACCGGGGATGTTCATGTCGTCGCTGAAGATCGGGGCGACACCTTCGAAGAAGAACTCGTCGGTATCGAAGTCGCCACCGGTCTCGGAGAACGGTGCCGAACGCGTAACCGGCAGTTCGGTGCCAAGACCCGGTTTCCAGAGCGCCGACTCGCGACGGCCTTCGTAACCGACGTTGACCGCGATCGCTCCGGCCGGCAGGTCGAACAGTTCGCCACCGATGTTGAAGTTGTAGACGGTCTGCTTGATCTTGCTGGTGGTGATGCGATCACCGGTGACCCACTCGCGGGCCGCTTCCGAGCGCGCATTCTGACCGAACAGGTTCAGCGGAATACAGCCGTCGATGAACAGCCGGTCGGTCTGGACGCCGCTGCCGGAGATGGTGCCGAAGTCCGGGTTCAGGGCGGCCTGGAAGACCGCTTCACAGACGAGGCTGCCGACACTCACCGCACCCTGGCCGCCGATGGCGTTCAAGTCGGTCGGATCGACTGCCGCGAGATCTTCGGCGGTTAGCTGACGCACATCGATGGCGTTCAGGAAGCGACCGTCGATGAGACCTTCCGATTCGGTTTCGATATCGGACTCGCCGTGGACCGCAAAGGCTTCCCAGTTGAAACGACGGTTGCCGACGAAGAAGTCGCCTTCGAAACCGCCGGTCCAGCGCCACAACTGCTGGTCACGATCGTTGGACGAATCGATGATGTCGTTGTTGAAGCGGTGCAGCGTGAATGCGCCGATGCCGTTCTGGGCGAAGATATCGCGCGCCTGCTGCGGCAGGAACGGATGATCGGCACCGAACACGAGCGCGCCACTGGTGCCGCCGAAGGCGAAGGTCTGGAAACCGCCCTGGTTGGTCAGCTCGGTGGCGTTGGAGTCGGAGAACAGGAAGTCCGACGAGAAGCGCACGTTGTTGGTCAGGTCGTAGTTGAACTGGCCGGTGAACACGCCGCGATCCAGCGGAGACTGAAGCTGCTCGACTTCGTCGAAGAAGTCGGGGCCGTCGCCGCCCAGCGCGAAGAACGCCGAACCCGGACCCGGGACACCCGGGGTGAAGCCGACCAGGTTGGAGTTCGAATCGAACTGGTAGAAGTTGCCGTCGGGGAAGCGACCGACGCCGAACGAACCGATGAACGAGCCACTCGGGGACGGAACGCCGCCGAAGGTGAACAGGTTGATGCGGTTGTCGCGGAAGATCTCGGCGCGGCCCGGGGCCGTGGTGCCGAAGAACACGTCGTTCTCGCCTCCGGAAAAGCGCGGACGCTCGGTGCCCAGCAGACCGCCCTGGCGGTACCACTCGGCCGAGAAGGTCACGTTGCCCTTGCCGTCGGCGGTGTTGGCGCCGGCGACCATCATGACGTTTTCGAA
>CAYYZR010000509.1:0-1404 GCA_964476005.1 uncultured Halomonas sp. | reverse complement strand
GCTGGCCCCATCGGACGCCGGCTTCGATGCCGAGGCGTTGCAGCAAGCCGTGGATCATGCCCGGAACGCCGCGGTGACCGAGCCTGCCAGCCTTTACCAGGCAATCACCGAGTCGTTTGCGCCGCGCGAGCCGAATTTCCGCGTCCTCGGGCCGACTAAACCGCGCGAGGGCGACAGCGGCATCATTCTCCGAGGCGGCCGGATCGTGGCCGAATGGGGCGATGTCGACAGGGTCGACATGACCTTCAGTACCGTCAAGAGCTATCTCGCAACGGTCGCCGGCATCGCACTGAGTGACGGCCTGATCGATTCGATAGACGACCGTGCCGGCGAATATGTGCGCGACGGCAAGTTCGACAGCGAGCACAATGCGCCCATCACCTGGCGCCACCTGCTCAACCAGACCTCCGACTGGTCCGGAACGCTGTGGGACGTGCCGGACTGGGCCGACCGGCCCGAAGGCGACGACCGCGACCAGTGGCCGAAGCGCGAGATGCACGCGCCGGGCACGCACTTCAAGTACAACGACGTGCGCATCAACCTGCTCGCCTACAGCCTGCTGCAGGTCCACAGGGAACCCCTGCCGGTCGTGCTCAGGCGCGAGATCATGGATCCGATCGGCGCCTCGACCACGTGGCGCTGGCACGGCTACGAAAATTCCTGGGTGGAGCTCGACGGTCTGAGAATGCAATCGGTTTCAGGCGGCGGTCACTTCGGCGGCGGCATGTTCATTTCAGCCAGGGATCACGCCCGATTCGGGCTGCTGATGGAAAACCGGGGCCTTTGGAACGATCGCCGGCTACTGCCCGACGCCTGGTTCGACATGATCCGCGAACCCGCCACGGCACGACCCGACTACGGACTCCTGTGGTGGCTCAACACCGACCGGGAAGCCGTTCCGGCCGCACCCGAATCCGCCTACTGGGCGGCCGGCTTCGGCGGCAACTACATCTATGTCGACGAATGCAACGACCTGGTCGTGGTGCTGCGCTGGGTGCCCGATCTTGCCGGCGTCATCGAACGCGTCCTGGGCGCGATGGACAACGCGAATGCCTGCGAGCGTGCGGCCTGAATGCATCGCGAGACGCTCGAAATATCGACGCCAGGGCGCGGCTTCAAAGAGATCACCCGCCAGGTCGACGACATCGTCGCGCGCGCCGGCATTGGCGAAGGTCTTTGCAACGTTTTCATCCTGCATACGTCGGCGTCGCTGGTCGTCACCGAGAATGCCGATCCAGACGTGCTGGTGGATCTCGAAACGGTGATCTCCGACCTCGCGCCCGACGGCGATCCGCGCCACCGTCACACGGCCGAGGGCCCCGACGACATGTCGGCGCACGTTCGGTCGCTACTCACACAAACCGGCGTCACGATTCCGGTCGAGTCGTCTGCATTGCGGCTCGG
>CAYYZR010000508.1:0-1404 GCA_964476005.1 uncultured Halomonas sp. | reverse complement strand
CCGCTCACAAGCGAGAGCCCGGTGCGCTTCGCCTTCGGCTCAACGGCACCCTACGGGGAGTGGTCGTTTGGTCGTTTTGTCGGTGGTGCGCTTCGCCTTCGGCTCAACGGCACCCTACGAACCTCGCCACGTCCCGCGTAGGGTGCGTTGAGCGAAGCGAAGCGCACCGCTCACAACTGATCAAGGCACCCGCATGGATTTCGCCGCCGGCTTCACGGCACCCGGCCAAAGCAATTGGCGTAATATCCTTGATACGTGTTCTTGAAATCGCAATTAGCAAACCGGGGTTTACCGTGTCACTGAAACAGCAAATCAACGATCAGGTCAAGCAGGCCATGAAGGGCGGCGAGAAGGCGCGGCTGAAGGTGCTGCGCATGCTGACCGCTGCGATCAAGCAGAAGGAGATCGACGAGCGCATCGAACTCGACGACGCCGAGGTGCTGGCGGTGATCGACAAGATGGTCAAGCAGCGTCGGGAGTCGATCGAGCAGTATGTCGCCGGCGGTCGGCCCGAACTCGCCGAGGCCGAGCAGACCGAGATCGACATCCTTGCCGACTTCCTGCCGGAACAGCTGAACGAGGAAGAACTCGAAGCGATGATCGTCGCGGCGATCGCCGATTCCGGTGCCGAGTCGATGGCCGACATGGGCAAGGTGATGGGCCAGCTCAAGCCGAAAGTCCAGGGCCGTGCCGACATGAAGCAGGTGTCGGCCGCAGTCCGCGCGAAACTCGCCTGACGGCCGCCGCCGGGCACAGCCTGCCCGCGGCTGCCGATTCGCTTCCGCCGGTTCTTCGAAAAACTTTTCTAGCCGCGGATCCACGCGAATGCACGCAGATAAAAGCAGATAGTCGGACCGCAGAAGGAAATATCTCGGGCACAGGTGCTTTCAGACCTTTGCCCGGGGACGTGGCGTCGGCCTACACCAGGCTATCTTCATTCCATGGTTTCATTCGCGTTTTTCGGCGCGAATGCGCCGCCAACGCCAGTTCCCGTCTCGCCGGCTCGGAAAATGGCCGAGGAACATACCTGACAAGGTAGAGGTTTGCTTCGACCCCCGGGGCGGCTAAACTCTCGGCAATGTCCGGACTGATTCCCGAATCCTTCATCGAAACCCTGCTCGAGCGCGTCGACATCGCCGACGTGGTCGGGCAGCGCGTGCCGCTGAAGCCGGCCGGGCACGAGTTCAAGGCCTGCTGCCCGTTCCACGACGAGAACACGCCGTCGTTCTATGTCAGCCCGCAGAAGCAGTTCTACCACTGCTTCGGCTGCGGCGCGCACGGCACCGCGATCGGCTTCGTGATGCAGCACGACGGGCTGGAATTTCCGGCCGCGATCGAGGAACTGGCCTCGATGGCGGGACTGGAAGTGCCGCGCACCGAGGGCAAGGCGCCCGACGAGGCGCA
>CAYYZR010000507.1:0-1404 GCA_964476005.1 uncultured Halomonas sp. | reverse complement strand
TCCGACCAGCCCGGCGGCGCGTTCCAGGCCGGCTCGGTGCTGGCCGGCTCGGGCGTTCTGCTGCTGCTCACCGGCACGCTGTTGCCGGCGTCGCGTTCGCGCGCGCTGGTCCGGCTTGCGCTGGTCGCCGGCGTCGGCGCGCTGTGCCTGCTGGTGCTGGCGCCCTTGGCGCTCGGCGATGGGCCGATGGCTTACCTGGGGCGCGGCTCGCTGCTGTTCGCCGAGACCGCCATGATGATATCGATAGCCGTAACGCTGACGCTGCTGTTCGCCGGCAGTCCGTCGCTGAAGGCCGGCGGCTCATGACCAGCACCGTATTCGTGCTGGCGGCCGCCGTGATTTTCGGCCTCGGCGTGCACGGCCTGCTGGTTTCGGCGCACATCATGCGCAAGCTGCTGGCGCTCAACCTGATGCTCAGCGCACTGTTCTTGTTGCTCATAGTTGTTCCGGCGACCATCGACGGCCGTCCCGATCCGGTGCCGCAGGCGCTGGTGCTGACCGGGATCGTCATCGCCGTATCCACCACGGCCTTCGCGCTGGCCCTGATGGTGCGCCTGTTCCGCAAGCAGGGCCACGCAACCATCCACCCGGATATCGACCCCGGCCTGCTGGGTCGACGGGACACCCGGCATTCGCCGGAGGCTGATCGCGAGCGGGCGCCGTGATGTGGTTCGACAACCTGTTGCTCGCACTGGTGTTCATTCCCCTGGGCACCGCGCTGGTCGCCGTCATGCTGCCGCCGGCGCGTCGACGCTGGGCGGTTTTGCTCGGCGGCCTGGCCTGGCCGTGTGTGCTGGTACCGCTGAGCATAGCGGTTGCGCGCGAGCAGACGCTGACCCTGGTATTCGGTGGCTGGAGCCCGCCGCTGGGCATCGGCTGGCGCCTTGATGCGCTCGGTCTGATCGTGCTCTGGGTACACGCGCTGGTCGGCATCGCCGCGTTGCCCGGCGCCTGGCAACGGTTCAGCCCGGAAAAACCGGAATCCGGCCCCTTCTGGTCGCTGTGGTTGATCCTGGCGACCGGCGTCAACCTGGCGACGCTGGCGGCCGACCTGTTCAACCTGTACGTGGCGCTGGAGCTCACGACCCTGGCGGCGGTAGCGCTGATCGCGACCGACGACGGCATCGCCGCGCTGGCCGCCGCGATGCGCTACCTGCTGCTTGCCGTGCTCGGATCGCTGATGTACGTGCTGGGCGTCGGGCTGGTCTATGCCCAGACCGGCAGCCTGGCGATGCACCAGCCGGGCCTGGTCGAGCTCAACAACGTTGCACTGGTGCTGATGCTGACCGGGCTGATGGTCAAGGCCGCGATCTTCCCGCTGCACGTGTGGCTGCCGCACGCCTACAGCAATGCGCCCGGCCCGGTCGCGGCGATCATGTCGGCGGTGGTCGGCAAGGTCGCGCT
>CAYYZR010000506.1:0-1407 GCA_964476005.1 uncultured Halomonas sp. | reverse complement strand
GGATGAACCACGGCCAGAACTGGCGGTACCAGGGGGTGTTGTCTAGTTGTTCCATGTTGGGTCGTCGTTTGGTCGTTTGGTCGGGAAAAGCGGCGGTTTCCGGTTTCCGGAAACCGATGGGTTCGAAGAATTCATCATCGCCCTTCCGGCGGCACGTAGAACCGGGTTTCGGTCCGCGTCAGCACCTCTCCGGTCTGTTCATTGGACAAGGAAATCTCGACTTCGTGCATACCCGGTCCGATCACGTCGCGCGGCACGGCCAGCGTCATTGCGCGATTGCTGACCTCGTCCGGCGGCACTTCAAAGCCCGGGTCCGGCGAGACCACGGCCAGACCCTCGATGCCGGTGGCGCGCACCGACAACGTGACGGGCTGTTCGGTGCGATTGGTTATCTTCAACTGGAAGGGGTTCTCGATCCCGTCGCCGGCCATTCGGTACAACGCGGTCCTGTCGCGCAGCACGTCGAAATCGACCATTTCGCGTCCGGTCAGGATCACGGCGAAAAGCGCGATCAGCGCCAGCAGCACGCCGAGATAGATGAAGATTCGCGGCCTGAGAATGCGCGACTTCCTGCCGACCATGGCGTTCTCGGTGGAATACCGGATCAGGCCGCGCGGGTAGCCCATCTTGTCCATGACCTCGTCGCAGACGTCGATGCAGGCGGCACAGGCGATGCACTCGATCTGAAGGCCGTCGCGAATGTCGATGCCGGTCGGACATACCTGGACGCAGCCGTAGCAGTCGATGCAGTCACCCAGGCCCAGCTCTTCCTTGTCGGCGTCGCGCTTGCGCTTGCCGCGCGGCTCACCGCGCTTTTCGTCGTAGGAAATCACCAGCGTGTCGTCGTCGAACATCGCTGACTGGAAGCGCGCATACGGGCACATGTACTTGCAGACCTGTTCCCGGAGATAGCCGGCATTGCCGTAGGTCGCAAAACCGTAGAAAAAGGTCCAGAACACTTCCCAGCCGCCGGCCTGCAGCGAAAACAGCGCCGGAACCAGTTCGCGTATCGGCGTAAAGAAACCAACGAAGGTGATGCCGGTCCACAGCGAGAACGTGATGAAGAGAAACTGCTTGAGACCTTTCTTGCGGAACTTCTCGGCCGTCCAGGGCCCCTTGTCCAGGCGCATGCGCTTGTTGCGCGTGCCCTCGGCAAAGCGTTCCATCCACAAGAACACTTCGGTCCAGACGGTCTGCGGACAGGCGTAACCGCACCACAGGCGCCCTGCCAGTGCGGTGAAGAAGAAAAGCGAGATCGCCGCAATCGCCAGCAGCAGCGCGAGCATGACGAAGTCCTGCGGCCAGAAAACCAGCCCGAACACGTGAAACTTGCGCGCCGGCAGATCGAACAGCACGATCTGCTGGCCGTCGAGGTTGATCCACGGCAGCAGGTAGAACAGCCCCAGC
>CAYYZR010000505.1:0-1409 GCA_964476005.1 uncultured Halomonas sp. | reverse complement strand
GGCTGAACCCGCCGCAAATCAAGAACTCCCTCCTGATGGTCGAAAGGCCAGCTTTCGCATACCTGAAATTCGGGATTTCGGGAAAAAGATAGTCAGCGCGCACCAAGTTGCAGGACAAGAAACGTTTTTTCTTCTCAAGTCCTCGACATCTCGGCGAACTGCGGCACGAGTTTCAATCCGATGGGTGTCAGTGTATTTAGCACCGAATTCTTGATATAGCGCGCAGGTCCGAGTATAGGTCTGGTGGAAGAATTCCGACAGCCAGCCCCAAGGCCTGTAAATTACTTAATGTGGCTCTATTAATAAAGGTTGAAACATCCTTCGATTTGACGAGAGCATGCAGTAGTAGTCTTTGGAGTTGTCCCTCAATCAATCCACCACCTAGAACCGCGACTCCTCGATCGGAATTGGAGGAATTAAGCTCCTCGGATATCTCATTGAATCTAGTTTGATCGTCTGCCATGGGGGATGACTAACATTTGAGTTCAGCGGCATTTGAGGCGACGATCGTTTTTGCGGCAGCAATAATGGATGGCGGGTCAGATGTCCGCTGCAACGATTTGTTAGAGCTCATCGTGCAAGACCTCAGACTCAACGATCTTAAGCATAGCGAGAAATGCGTCAAGTGAATTTTGCACGAACGGCATTTGCTGACCATACGGTTGAATGAACAAGTATCCACAGATCATGGCGCTAACTCTGGTTCTCCTCAGTTCAAAGAAACTGTCTTCTACATCAGTTATCTGAGGAAAACCATCGGCACCGGCATATAAAATCTTGTTTCGTAAATTAGCCTGCTCTCGTACATACGTGAGCATGTCAGATGAGTTCTGGTCAGTAAGAAACCTTTCAATTTGAGGTTTGAAGCTCGGGCTCTTCCCATCAGAAGAAATTGCAAAATTCAGCGGCGGCAGCGGATATGCCCACACTTCCTTACCTTGATACTGAATGGCCAAGGCAATCCGTAGCCGGGTTTCGCCGTCCTCTTCCTTGATGTGAAATTTCGGATCGACGCCCTGAAAAGTTAAAAATTCTTCAAAGAAGAAGCCAAGTATCTGCAGAAACGGAATAGCCGCGTTTTTGTGCCGATGATCGTGTGGCTTTAGTCGGTTAGCGTTCTTATATCCACGGAATTTCAGGGCATGAAATAGACCGGAAACCGCTTCTTCTTCCGCTGTGATGGTACGAAAGACTGCCATGTCATCATCGATGCCTCGTAAGGCCCATCCCTTCTTCAGATGATTGACGGCGCATCTAAGAGAATGGCGGCCACGACAGGCTGAGTCGGAATTGTTGACGAGCTCGATGCACTGTTCTTGAAAGGGTGTGAATTGCAACGCCGTTTCCATGAGCTCTAACTTGAAAATGATCGGCGAAAATGCCGGGTATTGAATACAGGGGCTGAAACG
>CAYYZR010000504.1:0-1415 GCA_964476005.1 uncultured Halomonas sp. | reverse complement strand
TGCTTCGTTATTGTTCATTGCTTCATGCTTGGTGTTGGGGGGATGTGGTCAAGGGGAAGCACCGATATCCAACGACAGACTGCTTGAAAGTTTCGAGCAGGGAAGGACCGGAATCTGGGTGAGTGCCGAGGCGCCGGTCGTCCAGTTGCTCGGCGACGAAGACATCGGCGGCCAGCGGCAACGCTTCACGATCCGGCCGCGCGAAGACATCGCCGTTCAAATTCGGCACTCGCTCGATGATTCGACCCGTGTTCCGGTCGAACCCGGCGATATCGTACGCGTCCAGGGGTACTACCAGTGGGAGGCTCGCGGCGGCTTCATTTCGCGAACGTTCAGCGATCCCGATCAACCGGGCGGCGGCGGATGGATCGAACACGAGGGCCAGCGCTACGATTGATGCCCCGGCGGGGGCACTCGGCGCGCTAAGACGGCCGAGCAACCACCCAAGCCCGACGCTCGGGCCGGAAATGCACGCGCTTAATCGCTGAAGTACTCGGGTTCGGCGCCCTGGATCTCGCCGACGGTCGCGCTTTCGTGAATCTGCAGCTTGACCGGGCGCTCGAAGACCAGCGGCCCGGTCACCTCGCAGTCGGCGTGAATGATCACGGTCACAGGATCATTGGCTTTTGCGAATCGCGATTTCTCGACCCTGAGCTCGCCGAGCACGCGGCTGCCCCGCTCCAGGACGATTCCGCCGTTGTTGTTTTTCACCGAGCCGGCCGTGGCACCCTCGAGGCGGATCTGGCCATTGACCGAAGACACATCCTGGTCGACGACGCTGCCGGCGCGCAGCACGACCAGGCCGTTCACGATTTCCACGCTGCCTTCGATTCGTGCCTCTTCTCCGATGTCGACAGAACCGTTGACACCGGCCACTTCGACCGCGGACGCGCCCGCCCCGAGCGTGATCTTGCCGTTGACTGTCGTGACATGGCCGGCCACTGCAGCGTTGGCGCCGAGGGAGATCGAACCGTTGACGCTTTCCACGTCGCCGTCGACGCTGCTGTCGTTTCCGATCGTCACCGAGCCGTTGACCGTGCCCAGTCCGCGATCGACGCTGGTGCCGTCGCCGATTTCGATATCGCTGTTGATCCCGAAACAGCCGCCGAGCAGCAACAAGGCGAAAACCAGAGTAATTCGATACTTCATGGGCTCAGCTCCCACTATGCAATGACCAGACTGCATGATACCCCTCGCACCCGCCATGCCAGAAGGCCCGAAAGTCATGCGCGGCGAAGCTCGCCATCAAGCTGCTCCGGTTTTGCGGGGCACCAGCCAGTCGTTCAAGCCCGGCGTTGCCGCGCCAGCAGCCGCATCGAGCCCGGCGAAATCGAACAGGTCGGTGTCGCATAGCTGAGACGGCGCGACGTTCGTCAGCGCCTTGAAGATGGTCTCGGTGCGGCCCGGCTGCCGCC
>CAYYZR010000503.1:0-1417 GCA_964476005.1 uncultured Halomonas sp. | reverse complement strand
TAGCGGTCTGCCGGATCGACCCGCATGGCGGTCATCACGATTCGATCGATGTCGCCGCGAAGCCGGCGTTTCAGGGCACCGATATCACCCAGCCCGGACGGCGGCGACGTCTTGCGTCTCTCGACCATTTCGCTGGGATCGGCCGGAATGGTGTTGCAGACCGTGGCCTCCATCTCGGCCGGGCTCAGGCCGGCAATCTTGTGCGGTCGCGTCCCGGTGAGCAGCTCGTAGAGCAGGACGCCCAGGGAGTAGACATCGCTGGTGACGTCCACCTGGGCGCCGCGCAGCTGCTCGGGGCTGGCGTATTCGGGCGTCATCAAGGCGTTGCCCTGGCGCGTTTCCGGCAGCTCCACGTCAACACCGCCGGACGCGAGGACCTTGGCGATACCGAAATCGATCAACTTGGGCTCGCCCGCGTCGCTGACCATCACGTTGCCGGACTTGATGTCGCGATGAACCACCCCGTGTCGGTGCGCCACTTCCAGCGCCACGCAGACCTTCTGGAAAAGCCCTAGCCGCTCCGGCAGGCCCAGCCCCTCACGATTGCAGTAGCGGGTAATCGGCTCGCCGTAGACAAGCTCCATGACCACGTAGGGCGTTCCGTCGAGGCTTTCGCCGCCGTCTATGATCCGCGCGATGCCGGGATGGTCGAGTGCGGCCAGGATGCGCCGTTCGGCGTCGAACCGGCCGGCGGTCGAATCGTCCAGGTGCGCCCCGTCGAACAGCTTGACCGCGACATCCTGGTCGTAGACGCCGTCGGTGCGCCGGGCCCGAAAGACGCGGCTCATCCCGCCGACCGCAAGCTGCTCGACCAGTTCCCATGGACCCAGCCGATCGCCGGACCGTCCGCCCAGGGCGGCCGCTTGACGATTGTGCTCCAGAAAGCCGCTGCTGCTGCGTTCGGCGGCGGCAAGGCGTCGAACGCGCTCGAGTACTTCGGGTCGTCCCCGGAGCCGATGCGCCAGCCAGGCGTCTCGTTTGGCGTCCGGCTGCTCCAGGTATTCGGAAAACGCCCTCAGCGCAGCGGCCTCCGGATCGTCCGGCAGTCGGGGCGCGCTGGGATTTGCGCCTTTATTGCCTGTCTCGCTCACGGGTCGTGGGCCGGATTCAGTTGCAGGTACAACCAGGCGCGCGCCGCGCGCCAGTAGCGATTGACGGTAGCGACCGATATTTCCATCGCAGCAGCGGTTTCCTCGATGCTCAGCCCGCCGAAATAGCGTAATTCGACGACCCGCGCCTGGGCGGGGTCCAGCGCCTCCAGCCGCGCCATGGCCTGGTCCAGGGCAAGAATGTCGACGGTGTCATCGTCGCGCGCGCCCGCTTGAACGAGCAGCACGTCACCGGGGTCGCGCTGGCGCTTTGCCGCACTGCGTCGCCGACCGCTGTCGACCAGGATCTGGCGCATGATGCGCGCCGA
>CAYYZR010000502.1:0-1422 GCA_964476005.1 uncultured Halomonas sp. | reverse complement strand
AATCATTCTATCTTTATCCGAGTGCATCCGCGTGTATCCGCGGCTGGAAAAGCTTGTCTGAAAAAGTGGCTGAATTCTGTAGGTAACCAGGAGGCGCTTTCCGCCAATCGCGAACCGCGCCTTGATGTCAGGCCGGGTCGACCCAGCTCCTCGGTTTGAGATATTCGGCCAGCGCCGCTTCCGGCGTTCCGGCCTCCGGGTGCCAATCGTAGCGCCAGTGCGCGGTTGCCGGCAACGACATCAGGATCGATTCGGTGCGACCACCGGACTGGAGCCCGAACAGCGTGCCGCGGTCGTAGACCAGGTTGAACTCGACGTAACGACCGCGGCGATAGCGCTGGAAATCGACCTCGCGCTCGCCGTACTCGGTATTTTTCCGGCGCTCGACGATCGGCCGATAAGCGGCCAGGTAGCCGTCGCCGACCGCGCGCATGTAGGCGAAGGTCCGTTCGAAGCCCCACTCGTTGAGATCGTCGAAGAACAGCCCGCCGACGCCGCGCGTTTCATCGCGGTGCTTGAGATAGAAATACTCGTCACACCAGTGCTTGTGCTCGGCATAAACATTTTCGCCGAACGGCGCGCACAGCTCGCGGGCGGTTTCGTGCCAGCTGCGGCAGTCCTCGTCGAGCGGGTAGTAGGGCGTCAGGTCGAAACCGCCGCCGAACCACCATACCGGCGCCTCGCCTTCCTTTTCGGCGATGAAGAACCGGACGTTGGCGTGACTGGTCGGCACGTAGGGGTTGACCGGATGCATGACGATGGACACGCCCAGGGCCTGAAAGCTGCGGCCCGCCAGTTCGGGACGGCGCGCGCTGGCGGCCGCCGGCAGCGCATTGCCGTGGACCAGCGAATAATTCACCCCGCCCTTCTCGAACACGGCGCCGTCCTGGATCACGCGCGTGCGCCCACCGCCGCCTCCGGGCCGGTCCCAGGCGTCTTCCATGAACTTCGCCCGACCGTCGCTCTGTTCGAACGCCGCGCAGATTCGATCCTGCAGATCGAGCAGGTACTTTTCGACGGCGAGGACCATTTCGGAGCTTTGGGGCATGTTTCGTTCGAGTCCAGGGGTTGGGTTTTCAGTTTTCAGTTTTCAGTTTTCAGTTTTCAGTTTTCAGTTTTCAGTTTTCAGATTTCCGGTTTCCGGTTTCCGGGAAAAGCATCGCTTGCAAGGCAAGCTCCCACATCCGTAGAGAATTCGGTGGTGGCTGCTGGTTGGAAATCAGCTACAGGTGTGTGACCCGGTCTCGCCGGCGATTTTTTTCCGACCTCCGACCTCCGACCTCCGACCTCCGACCACCGACTCCCGACTCCCGACTCCCGACTCCCGACTCCCGACCACCGACTACCAACAACCGACTTCAGAAAAACCTGGAGAAGACGGGCTTGCTGAAAACTGAAAACTTAAATCTGAAAACTTGAAGT
>CAYYZR010000501.1:0-1425 GCA_964476005.1 uncultured Halomonas sp. | reverse complement strand
CGACCAGGGCCAGGAAGGCACCGAGAAGCTGCAGGACTTCCAGCCTGAGCCCGAACAACGCGGCATCCCAGATCATCGACAGTGTGGGCTGCAGCAACAGCAGCAGGCCGACCAGCGACGCCGGCAGGCCGGGCATGCCGCGGGTGATGGCCAGCCAGCCGAGCACCTGGCAGACCACGCCCAGCGCGATCAGCGCCAGCAGCGATTGGGTATCGGGAATGGCGAAGCCGTGGCCCTCGGCAATATTGATTGCGCCCAGCATCAGCCCGGTCAGGATCGTGACCTGCGCCAGCCTTGCCTCGACCCGCGTGTGCGGCTGGCGGATCTGCAGGCCTCTGAGGCTGAGGATGTAGCCGGAATAGGCCAGCGCGGTGAGCAGGCCGAGGATCACGCCGGCGCGGTATTCGGGCGGCAGGTCGCGCCACTCCTGGCCGAACAGCAGCCACAGCCCGCCGGCGGCCAATGCTATGGCGGCGGCGAAGCGAAAACCGACCCGCTCGCGAAACCAGAACACGCCGATGGCGGCCAGCACGAACACCTGGAAGTTCGCAAGCAAGGTCGAAAGTCCCGGCCCGATGTACAGGATGGAGCGGTGCCAGAACCACATGTCTGCGGTGAAGAAGGCCGCGATCAGCGCCGAGCCCAGCCAGCCGTCGGCGAACCCGCGATGCAGGCGCGGCTGCACGCCGATCAGCACCAGCAGCCCGATGGAACCGAACAGCATCCGGTAGAAGCCCGAGGTGGTCGGGGCCACGTCGGCCAGGCGCACGAATACCGCCGCGAAGCTGATCATCACCGCGCCGGCGGTGACCAGCGCGATGGAGCCCGAATGGTGCCTGGAAGAGGTCATGGGCGGCGATTATCGTTGATTTTCGCCTTGATTTTCGCCGACTACGACCAGTTGACTGCCCATTGACCACGGGCCGATCGCCGATCAGCAGGCGGTCATTCCCACTGCTGAAGGTCGAGGCCGGTCGGCGCGTCCTGGGTGCCGTGGCTGCGCGTCATCCGAATGCCAAGGCCCAGGTCGTTGCGCGAATCGGCGTGGGCCAGCGCCTGCTCCTCGGAAATCCGGCCTTCCTCGTAGAGCTTGAGCAACGACTGGTCGAAGGTCTGCATGCCGGCCTGGGCGCCGTCCTTCATGGCTTCCTTGAGCCCGTCCAGGTCGCGCTTGGCGATCAGGTCGGCGACATACGGCGTGCGCACCAGGACTTCCACGGCCGGCACCCGGCCGCCGTCGACGGTGGGCACCAGCCGCTGGCTGACGATGGCGCGCAAGTGCTCGGACAGGTCGACGAACAGCTGGTGGTGGGCGGTGTCGGGAAAGAAGTTGATGATCCGGTCCATGGTCTGGCTGGCGTTGTTCGAGTGCAGCGTCGACAGGCACAGGTGGCCGGTATCGGCGTAGGCGATCGCGTGCTTCAT
>CAYYZR010000500.1:0-1431 GCA_964476005.1 uncultured Halomonas sp. | reverse complement strand
GTGACGCTGTGTCCGGCGCCGATATCGCCGGCATCGACCGCGTCGTTGTTGAAGTCCTCGCGGGCAAGGACCCGGTTCTCGTAGCCGATCAGGCGATATTCGGCGACCACCCGCGGGTTGAACTCGACCTGGATCTTGACGTCCTTGGCAATCGTCATCAGCGTGGCGTTCATTTCATCGACCAGCACCTTTCGCGCTTCGGAAAGCGTATCGATATAGGCATAATTGCCGTTGCCGGCGTCGGCCAGCTGTTCCATCAGGTGATCGTTGTAGTTGCCGGTGCCGAAGCCCAGCGTAGTGATCGCGATTCCGGTTTCGCGCTTGCGTTCGGCCAGGTCCTTGAGCGCTTCGAAGTCGACGGTGCCGACGTTGAAATCGCCGTCGGTGGCCAGGATGACGCGGTTGACGCCGCCTTCGATGAAGCCCTGGGCCGCCTGCGCATAGGCCAGTTCGATGCCGGCCGCGCCGTTGGTGCGGCCGCCGGCCGACAGCCGGTCGAGCGCGCTGACAATCGTCGCATGCCGGTCGCCGGGCGTGGAGTCGAGCACCACGCCGGTGGCGCCGGCATAGACCACAATCGCGATCCGGTCGTCGGCGTCGAGCTGGCGGGTGAGCATCTTCAGCGAGTTCTTGACAAGCCCCAGCTTGTCTTCGCTGTTCATCGACCCGGAGACGTCGAGCAGGAACACCAGGTTGGACGCCGGGATGGATTCGGGGTCGGGCCGATAGCCCTGGATGCCGACCTGCAGCAGCCGGGTGTTCGGGTTCCACGGCGTGACCGCCTGCTCGACGCTGACGCTGAACGGGGTGTCGGCGTTGTCGGGCACCGGGTAGTCGTAGGAGAAATAATTGATCAGCTCCTCGACCCGCACCGCATCCTCGGGCGGCAGCCGGCCTTCGCGCAGCATCCGGCGGACGTTGCTGTAGCTGCCGGTATCGACGTCGATGCTGAAGGTGGAGACCGGGTGCTCGGCGACCAGCTTGAGCGGGTTGTCGTCGAAGGGTGCGTAGTTCTCCCGGTCGATTGGGCGATCCGGCATTCGGATGCTCGCCGGCAGCGGGTTGAAGTTCTGCATCGCGCGGTCGCCGACTGCGGCCTGTTCGGCGACGATGCCGTAAGCCTTGATGGTATCGTTTTCGCGCCGAGCAGGTTCCATTTCAGCCGGTTGACGCAGTTCCGGGATGGGCTGGGTGGTCTGCGGATGCTTGTCCACTTCAACTGTCTGCGCCTGGTCCTCGGGATCTTGCGGGGCGCATGCGCCCAGCAGCAGGGTGAAGGCGAAGGCGGCGAGGAAGGCCGGTGTTCTTGTGCATTGCTTTTTCATGACGATGCTCCGGTTGTTGATTGAAGATATCCTTCATCAACGAACAACGTCGGGGGGTTTGAAAAGGGGTTAAAACCCGGTTCCCCGGTTCCCCGGTTCCCCGGTT
>CAYYZR010000499.1:0-1432 GCA_964476005.1 uncultured Halomonas sp. | reverse complement strand
GCCGTTCGGCGTGATCCTGGCCGACGACCTGATCGACGGCGGCGACAAGCCGGTGATGCGCCAGCTGGCCGAGCGGTTTTCGAGCACCGGGCGTTCGGTGATCAGCGTCGAGCGCGTGCCGAAGGAACGTACCGATCGCTACGGCGTGGTCGATATCGGCGACGAAGCGGGACCTTTGGCCCCCATCCGCGCAATCATCGAGAAACCGGACCCGGCCGATGCGCCGTCCAACCTCGCCGTGGTCGGTCGTTACCTGCTGACCCCTCGGATCTTCGAGCTGCTGGAAACAACCGCACCGGATCGCAGGGGCGAGATCCAGCTGACCGACGCGATCGCCGCGCTGCTCGACGAGCAGGGGGTCGACGCCTGGGAGTTCACCGGCAAGCACTATGACTGCGGCAACAAGCTGGGCTACCTGGAGGCCACGGTCGAATACGCACTCAAGCATCCGGAACTCGGTGAAACCTTTGCCGAATACCTGAATCGCAGACTCCCTGAATCTCGGAACCAAGATAATGTCTGATGCCAAAGCCGTTACGCGGCTGACCCATCTCGAAGCGCTGGAAGCAGAATCCATCCATATCATCCGCGAGGTGGCCGCGACCTTCGAGCATCCAGTTATGCTCTACTCGCTGGGCAAGGACTCGGCGGTGATGTTGCACTTGGCGAAAAAAGCCTTTTATCCCGGCCGCCTGCCGTTTCCGCTCCTGCACGTCGATACGACCTGGAAATTCCGGGACATGTATGCCTATCGCGACAATATCGCCGCGGATCCGGATCTCGACCTGATCGTGCACGTCAACAAGGAGGGGGTAGCGCAGGGCGTCAACCCGTTCAGCCACGGCTCGGCCGTGCACACCGACATCATGAAGACCCAGGCGCTCAAGCAGGCCTTGAGCGAGCACGGTTTCGATGCGGCCTTCGGCGGCGCCCGGCGCGACGAGGAGCGTTCCCGGGCCAAGGAGCGGGTGTTCTCGTTCCGCGACCGCCAGCACCGCTGGGATCCCAAGAACCAGCGGCCCGAGCTCTGGAACATCTATAACGGCCGCGTGCATGCCGGCGAGAGCATCCGGGTGTTTCCGCTGTCGAACTGGACCGAGCTGGACGTCTGGCAATACATCGACCTGGAGGGCATCGAAGTGGTGCCGCTCTACCTTGCCGAAGAACGCCCGGTGGTCGAGCGCGACGGACTGACGATCATGGTCGACGACGATCGCATGCCCCTTGAGCCTGGAGAGACGCCCGAAATGAAGCGCATCCGCTTCCGCACCCTGGGCTGCTACCCGCTGACCGGCGCGGTCGAGTCCGATGCAGTGACGCTGCCGGAGATCATCCGCGAGATGCTGCTGGCGCGTTCCTCCGAGCGTCAGGGCCGGGCGATCGACAAGGACGCCGCGGCGTCCATGGAGCAGAAAAAACAGCAGGGGTACTT
>CAYYZR010000498.1:0-1441 GCA_964476005.1 uncultured Halomonas sp. | reverse complement strand
AAGTCGGAAAAACCGGTTTCGAATTCTTCGGCGACTGACGACTGACCACTGTTTTGCCGGAAACCGGAACCCGGAAACCCGAAACCGGGGTTTTCAATGCCCGTAGGTTCTGGGTCGTGTCAACCGGTCGATCAGCGGTACGGCCATGTTCATCAGCAGCACCGCGAATGCCACGCCGTCGGGGTAGCCGCCGAAGCGCCGGATGGCCAGGGTCAGGATGGCGACGCCGGCACCGAACACCAGTCGTCCCTTCATGGTCGAGCAGCCGGATACCGGATCGGTGGCGATGAAGAACGCGGCCAGCACCAATGCCCCGGAAAATATGTGCTGCATGGGCGACGGATTGATGTCGGGCCCCATCAGCCACATCGGCACGGTGATCACGACGACCGTGGCCAGCAACGCGACCGGCACATGCCACGAAATGACCCGTCGGTAGAGCAGCCAGAAGCCGCCCAGGGCATAGAAATTGGCGATCCATTCCCAGCCCAGGCCGCCGAAATCGCCGAAGATGGGCGCATCGCGGATCTCGGTGACCAGGCGGTTCTCGGCCACGCCGGTCTTCAACGCGTCCAGCGGCGTGGCCTGGCTGAGCGCATCCCAGGTGAGCGCCTCGGGCAGGCTGCCGGTGAAGATCGCCTGCGCGGTCTGCCACAGACCCGGCAGTCCGGGCGAGAGCTGGCGCGGCGCCAGCCACTGGGAGAGATCCAGCGGAAACGCGACGATCACCGCGGCAAAACCGACCATGGCCGGGTTGAACAGGTTGTGGCCCAGCCCGCCGTAAAAATGCTTGGCCACCACGATCGCAAATACCATGCCGGTCAGGGCGATCCACCACGGCGCCAGCGGCGGCATGCACAGCGCGAACAGCACCGCGGTGACGACCGCGCTGTAGTCGGTGAGGAACGGCTCGAGCGGTCGGTCGCGAAGCCTGAGCATCACGGCTTCCAGGGCCAGCGCGAAACCGACCGCCAGCGCGATCTGGAACAGGATTCCGAAGCCGAAGAACCAGACGTGCGCCGCGATGCCGGGTATCA
Source organism: uncultured Halomonas sp. (assembly GCA_964476005.1). Lineage (GTDB taxonomy): Bacteria > Pseudomonadota > Gammaproteobacteria > Xanthomonadales > Wenzhouxiangellaceae. Next base: position 404 of record CAYYZR010000498.1, on the reverse strand, counting down.
GTGCATAAAGCACCTGCTTCATGACCCCGGAGACCGTATTGATCGGGGGCAAGTGAGGCGGGCCGGCCAGGGTCAGCTTCATCAATCCCCTTCCTTGTCCGGCCCGGTCGATTTCGCCCGCGCGCGTTCTATGGCGGCCTGGACTTCGCTCTTTGCATTGCCGCCGGACCTGAGCTTTTCCTCCCGCTGCTCGCGTCTTCGACGTCGCTGTTGCTTTTCCTCGCTGAGCCGTTGCTCGCGCGCCTCGAAGCGCTGTCGGGCCTTTTGCGCCCGCGCGTCTTCGATGCCGCGCTCGCGCAACACCCCCTTGCCGTGGCGGTACCAGTCGACCAGCGGGATATGACTGGGACAGACGTGCGCGCAGCAGCCGCACTCGATGCAGTCGAACAGATCGAGCGAATCGG
>CAYYZR010000497.1:0-1455 GCA_964476005.1 uncultured Halomonas sp. | reverse complement strand
GGCTGTCGCTGTTCAACTATGCTCACATGCCGCACCTGTTCAAGGCCCAGCAGCGCATCAAGTCCGACGAACTGCCCGCGCCTCCGATCAAGCTCGCGATCTTCCGCAATACGCTGACCCGATTGCTCGATGCCGGCTACGAATTCATCGGCATGGATCACTTCGCGCTGCCCGGTGACGACCTGGCCCAGGCGCGCCGGAACGGCACCATGGTGCGCAATTTCCAGGGGTATTCGACCTGGGCCGGGCTGGATCTCCTGGCCTTCGGACCGAGCGCGATTTCCCAGGTGGGTGATGCATTCGCCCAGAACGAACGCAAGCTGCTTGACTGGCAGATCGCCGTGCGCGATGGCCGGCTGCCGGTGGCACGCGGACTGATGCGCACCACCGACGACCGTCTGCGGGCCGAAATCATCAGCACCGTGATGTGCAACGGCAAGCTCGATTATCGGCCCTTCGAGCGCGACTACGAATTTTCCTTCAAGACCTATTTCCGGACCGAGCTGGAGCGCCTGCAGCCGCTGGTCGAAGATGGATTGATGACCTGGACGGAACACGGGTTCGAGGTGACGGCCGAAGGTCTGCTGTTCGTCCGCGCCATCGCCATGGCCTTCGACGCCTATCTCAAGCGGGAGAACGATTCATCGTCTTCGCGGTTTTCGCGGATCGTTTGATTCGCGATTCTTGACCAGCAGTTCCGTTTTGCGCCGGTGTTTTTAGCGCGCCGGATTCGACCAATGCGACGTTTTTCTTGCTATTCTCTCTGCATTAGCAGACTTGAATCAAGGGAGACGCGCATCGTGAGCAAACCCATCTCGCTGACCGAAAAGGGCCAGGCAAGCGTTTCGTGCCGACAGTGCGGGTTGTTCGACCTGTGCTTCGCCCAGGAGGTCGCCGAATCGAGGCGCGACGAGCTCGATCGCATCATCAGGCGGCAGCGTCCGTTGCAGCGCGAGTCGCACCTGTTTCACGCCGGTCAGCAATTCCGCAGCGTCTGCGTTGTGCAGTCCGGCACCGTGAAAACCTACCAGCTCTCCAGCGAGGGCGACGAGATCGTGACCGGCTTTCACCTGCCCGGCGAGTTGATCGGCCTGGATGCCATCGGCAAGGGTCGCCACCCTGAATTTGCCGTCGCGCTGGAAGACAGCCGGTTCTGCGATATCCCGTTTCGTGATTTCCAGAAGATTCTCGATGAAAGCCCAAGCCTTAATCAATTGATGCTCAAACTGCTGTCCGCCGACATGGCCGAGACCCGCGAATTGTTGCTGGTCGTAGGGCGCATGGATGCCCGCGCCCGGGTCGCGACCTTCCTGCTCAACATGTCGCGCAGGCTCAAGCGCCGCGGTGAGGACGGCGCCCGGTTCCGCTTGACCATGGACCGGCGCGACATTGCCAACTACCTCAGCCTGACCATCGAAACCGTCTCGCGCACGCTGAGCTGGATGCAGAAGGAAG
>CAYYZR010000496.1:0-1457 GCA_964476005.1 uncultured Halomonas sp. | reverse complement strand
GCGATGAACCGGCTGGGCGCGCGCTCCAATTCCGGCGAAGGCGGCGAGGATCCGGTCCGCTACCGGACCGAGAAATCGTCGAAGATCAAGCAGGTCGCCTCGGGACGCTTCGGCGTCACCCCGGATTACCTGGTCAATGCCGAGGTCATCCAGATCAAGATCGCACAGGGCGCCAAGCCCGGCGAGGGCGGTCAGTTGCCCGGCCACAAGGTCGACAAGCTGATCGCCAGGCTTCGGTTCGCGACGCCGGGCGTCGGGCTGATTTCGCCGCCGCCGCACCACGACATCTATTCGATCGAGGACCTCGCCCAGCTGATCTACGACCTCAAACAGGTCAACCCGGATGCGCTGGTCTCGGTGAAGCTGGTCTCCGAGCCCGGCATCGGCACCATTGCCGCGGGCGTGGTCAAGGCCTACGCCGACCTGATCACCGTATCGGGCTACGACGGCGGCACCGGCGCCAGCCCGCTGACGTCGGTCAAGTATGCTGGCGGGCCGTGGGAACTGGGGCTGAGCGAGGTGCGACAGGTCCTGATGCAGAACGACCTCAGGCGTCACGTACGCGTTCAGGCCGACGGCGGCCTGAAGACCGGCCTGGACGTCGTCAAGGCGGCGATCCTGGGCGCCGAGAGCTTCGGCTTCGGCACCGCGCCGATGATCGCGCTCGGCTGCAAGTACCTGCGCATCTGCCACCTGAACAACTGCGCGACCGGCGTCGCCACCCAGAACGAAACCCTCAGACAACATCACTTCATCGGCCTGCCGGACATGGTCGTGAACTACTTCCTCGGCGTCGCGCGCGAAGTCCGCGAGATCCTCGCCGGGCTTGGCGTACGGCGTCTCGAGGACCTGGTCGGACGCACCGAGTACCTGGAGCGCGCCGAAGGGTTGACCGTGCGCCAGAACAAGCTCGACCTGGGGCCCCTGCTGGCGCAGACCGGACTTTCACCCGACAGCGCAAGGTTCTGCGAAGTCGACCGCAATCCGCCACACGATCCGGGCCGACTGGCCGAGGAAATCGAGAAGGCCACCGCCAAGGCGGTCGAGTCCGGCAGCGGCGGCGGCTTCAGGTTCGATATCCATAACCACGACCGATCGATCGGCGCACGCCTGTCGGGCAGAATCGCACGCACATTCGGTGCCGCGGGCCTGGGCGAAAACACACTGTCGCTGGACCTGGAAGGCACGGCGGGGCAGAGCCTTGGCGCCTTCAACGCGCCGGGGCTGCATATCACCCTGACCGGGGAAGCCAACGACTACGTCGGCAAAGGGATGGCCGGCGGCCGCATTGTGCTGCGGCCCCGCGCGGGTATTCGTTATCGTGCCTGCGAGACGCCGATCATGGGCAACACCTGCCTGTACGGCGCGACCGGCGGCGAGCTGTACGCCGCGGGCACCGTCGGCGAGCGATTCATGGTCCGCAATTCAGGCGCGGTGGCGGTAGTCGAAGGCGCCGG
>CAYYZR010000495.1:0-1458 GCA_964476005.1 uncultured Halomonas sp. | reverse complement strand
GGCGCAAGTTCCAGCACCACGACCCGGAATTCGGCTGTTTGCTCACGGTGCACGGTGCCGGTTATCGCTGGACTTCGCCGGAATGAAGCTCCGGGGCCAGTTGATGCTGGTCACATCGCTGGTGATCGTTTTGCCGCTGCTCGGGCTTCAGTTCGTCGCGCAGGTCGAGAAGCTGCTCCGCCAGGGCCAGGAACAGGCGCTGATCGACAGCGCGCGGGCGCTGGCCACCGTCGTGCCGAGGCCGCCGGCGCACAGTTCGCAAGCTGCCCCGCTGTACGTTCACACCGCGCGGCAGCCGCTGTTGCTCGACGGCTACGGCGACGACTGGGAGGCCTGGCTGGACGTCACCGAAAGACTCGGGCCCGACGGGCGCCGGCAGCATTCTTCCATGGCAGCGGCCGCGCAGCGTTATTCCGACCCCGCTGCATCGACAATCGAAAATGAATCGGATGATCGTTCGCCGGTAGCGCTGGCGCTCGCCCGGTCGCCGGCCGGCCTGCACCTGCTGCTGCAGGTCACGGATGCCGATACCCGGTTCGCCGACGCGGACGGGACGCCCGGCGACCACGTCGAGCTCAGGTTTGCCGGTGCCCGCGGCGAGTCGAGTCTGCGCATCGTGCCGACCGCGCCGGGGCGCTTCACGCGCGCGGCGGAACCCGGCGGCTGGCCGGTGGTACACGGGGTCTGGCAGGCGCTGGCCCGCGGCTGGAACCTGGAACTGCGCATTCCGCTTCGCGACCGGCCCGACCGAATCGGCGTTTCGGTGTTCGACGTCGACGGAGCCGAATCCGCTATTCGGGAATACTCGACCGCCGGGCGAGTGCCGCTGGTGGCCGCCGATTCCGATCTTTCCGGCCAACTGCAGTCACTGCTTCCCGGCGGCATGCGAGCGTGGCTGGTCACCCCGGGGGGGTACGTCCTGGCTAGCGCCGATCGCGCGCTGTCGGCTGGTGCGGGGCGGGATTCGTCGGCGTTGAATCGCTCACCCTCGATCTGGCAGACGCTGCTGTTCGAGCGGCTGGCCGGCGACGCGCTTTCCCGGCTGCCGCCGCCGGAGCCATTCACGGCCCGGTTGCACGGGCCTGATCTGCAAGCCGCGCGCGGCGGTGAAATTTCGCCGCTGTGGATGATCGAACGCGGCGCCGACCGTCCCGGGGCGCGGGTCCGAGTGGCGATGCCGCTGGGGATCGAAGCGGCAAATGGCGGCGAACAGCTGCCGATGCTGGTGCTGGAGCGCGATGCCGACGCAATGCTGGTGCTGGCCAGCGACGCGGTGCTGCGCCTGGCCGGCGTCAGCCTGGCTGTCTTCGTGGCCGCAGCGGCGGTGCTGCTGGCATTCGCCTGGCGGCTGTCTTCGCGTATTCGGCGGCTGCAGCGCTCCACCGAAGCGGCGGTGGCCGGGGACGGCAAGGTCATCGCGACGCCCGAGACGCTCGGAGGCGGCGACGAAATCGCGGC
>CAYYZR010000494.1:0-1461 GCA_964476005.1 uncultured Halomonas sp. | reverse complement strand
TCGCTGAACTGCCAGATGGCGTTGGCGATGTCGCCGGTGACTTCGATCTGCGGGAAGTAGACGGGGTCGACCTCGGCGGTAAAGAAATTGACGTGGATAACCGTGCGCTTGCCTTCGTGCATGAAGAACGGCGGCTTTTCGACAACGTCGTGGCCGACGTTGATGATGCAGTCGGACTTCTCGATCAACCGGTGGACGTAGTCGCCGTCGGACAGCGCGGCGGTGCCCATCCAGCAATCGTTGGGCTCGCCGACCACGCCCTTGCCCATCTGGGTGGTGAAGAACGGAATGCCGGTGGCGTTGATGAAGCGCCGAAGCATTTTGGAGGTGAGCTTGCGGTTGGCGCCGGCGCCGCACATCATCAGGGGGCTTCTGGCGTTCTGGATAGCATCGACGGCGCGCGAGATGGCCTTTTCCTCGGCCACCGGGCGACGCGTCTGACTGGCGGCAAGAGGTTTGAGGTCCCCGGCCGGTTCGCGGGCAATGTCTTCGGGCAGTTCGAGATGCGTCGCGCCGGGCCGCTCTTCTTCGGCCTGGCGAAACGCTTCGCGCACCCTTGAAGGAATCGTCGCGGCCGAGACGATCTGACGCGTGAAGTGCGTGACCGGGCGCATCAGGTCGACGATGTCCAGGATCTGGAAATGGCCCTGCTTGGACGTCTTGATCGGCTTCTGGCCGGTGATCATCACCATCGGCATCGCGCCGAGCTGGGCGTAGGCGGCGGCGGTGACGAAGTTGGTCGCGCCCGGGCCCAGCGTCGACATGCACACGCCGGGTTTTCCGGTCAGCCGGCCGTGGCAGGCGGCCATGAAGCCGGCGCCCTGTTCGTGGCGGGTGACCACCACGTCGATGGATGATTCGCGCAGGGCCTCGAGCAGGTCCAGGTTTTCCTCGCCCGGGACGGCAAAGATCCTGTCCACGCCCTCGGCTTCCAGGCATTCGACCATCAATCGGGATGCGTTTCGTTCGCTCATGACCTTCAGCTCATTTGTTCCAGATCAACAGTGTAATGGCTGCCGACCTGGCGCTGCTTTCAACTGGACTGGCGCCGAGACCTCTTGTACGGACGCTGGCTTCATGGCAGGCTTGTCCGATGATCGATGCAAGAACGGCCGAATACCGCGAGCGATATCGTCGTGACCTGATCCCCGAAGGGTACTCGGGACGGCTTCATTTCACCCTGATCCTGGGCTTCGTCGCCGCAGTGCTGGCGATCGGCGGGTTGCGACTCGAAGACGTTCAGTCGCTGGAGTGGCTGGCCGTGCCGCTGACTTTCCTGTACGCCAACCTGGCCGAATATCTCGGCCACCGCTTCGTGATGCACCGCCGGCGCCCGGGCCTCGGGATGATCTACGAGCGTCATACGCTGCAGCACCATCGATTCTTTACCCACGAGGCGATGAGGTTCGACGCCAGCGACGATTTCCGCGCCGTGCTGTTTCCGCCGATGCTGATGATGTT
>CAYYZR010000493.1:0-1466 GCA_964476005.1 uncultured Halomonas sp. | reverse complement strand
ACCAGCCGGTCGATCAGCGCCGGCCAGGCGTCGTTGACGTTGGTGCCGGTCCACAGGTCGGCCTGCGGCGGCCGCTGTTCGGTGGTGCTGTCGGCGCGCACGCGCAGCGATTCGATGGCCGAGCTCAGCCGTATCGATTCCAGCTTCAGACGCAGGATTTCCAGAAGCCGGTCACGCTGAAACCCGGGCTGGCCGAGGCCGGCGGAGAACTCGATCTTCGGCGCCCTGTCCTCCGGCAGCAATTCGATCTCGATGGCCGACAGCGCGCGGTCGCGCACCCGAAGCCACTGGTGAAGGTGTTCCAGCACCCGGTTGAGCGCAAACAGCAACGCCTCGCTGCGGATGGTGGGTACGGGCAGCTCGAGCAGATGGCAGAAGGCCTCCGGCGGTTGCCAGTAGACCAGCGGCGTCTGCTCGCGGCCGTGGATCTGGTCCAGGTAGCGGCTCAGCGCACGGCCGAGCCGGCGTTCGCGCTCGAAGCGCGGCAGCGCGAGCACGTCGCGCACCGATTTCAGTCCCAGCCCGTCGAGTTTGTGCAGTTCTGCCGGCGCAAGCGCCAGGCGATGGATCGGCCAGCCGGAAAGCGTTTCGCGCAATGTCTTCATCTCGCTCACGTGCTGCCCGGTGTGCGCCAGCAGGCAGGCAGCGGCCGGCGCCGGTGCGGTGCCCAGGGTTGCGTACAGCCCCATCGCCGAGATTTCATCGGCCAGGGTGTCCAGCATCGCGTCCAGGTCGCCGTGCAACCGGCGGCTGCCGCCGGTTTCCAGCACCACCCCGTCGCCGGTAATCGCGACCTGGTGGCTGTAGCGGTAGGCGACCAGCGCCAGCTCTTCCAGCAGCCGGGCCTCGGCCTTTCGGTCGCGCGGCAGGCTTTCGAGGTCGGGTGCAATCGCCAGGGCATCGGCCAGCGCCTGGCCCGGGTGAACGCCCAGGCCGCGTGCAGCGCGGTTGATCTCGATAACCCGCGCACGACCGCTGACCGTGTCGTGCAGCGCCAGCGGGGTTGCCGGCGCCATGGCCGGCAGCAGGCGCAGCGCCGCCTGCAAGGCGCCCTGCGGACAGACGATGCCGGTCCATAGCGCACCCGCCGGCATCAGGCATCCCCTGATCGATTATGCACGGGCGCTTCCGGAGACCAGAGGCACGACGTTGTCGGCGTGCAGCCGGATCGTTCCGGTGGTTTCGCCACCCCGGCTGCGCAGGATTTCGATATGGCCGCCGCAGCGAATCGCCAGGCGCAGGCTGGCCAGGGAAGCCGGTGGCGAACTGCCCGGGGCGTAGCAGAGAAAAACCGGCGCATCGCCGTTCTCGGCCGCCAGTTGCAGCCTCCGCACCGCGCGGTCGCTGACCATGCTGCTGTTGCTACCATTGGGCCAGACCGCGACCGCGCCGCACAGGCCGCTCTTGAGGCACTGCTCGGCCGCCCAGAACGCATGTTTCTGCTCGCGCACGATCAGCAGCCGGGT
>CAYYZR010000492.1:0-1474 GCA_964476005.1 uncultured Halomonas sp. | reverse complement strand
ACCGGAAACCCGAACCCGGAAACCGTTTTCAATTACAATTCTCTTTCGAGCGCCGGGCATTGGGCCCGGAATTCGACGGACGGGGCCCTCCACGCCCCGTTTCGCATGTCTGGAGAGCGATTTGTCCCAACATAAAGCGGTTCTGGCACTGGAAGACGGCACGCTGTTTTCCGGGCTCGGTTTTGGCGCACCCGGAACGGCCGTCGGCGAGGTTGTGTTCAACACCGCCATGACCGGCTACCAGGAGATTCTCACCGATCCAAGCTACGCCGGCCAGCTGGTCACGCTGACCATGCCGCACATCGGCAATACCGGGGTGAACCCGGAAGACATGGAGTCCGACCGCGTCCGTGCCGCCGGCCTGATCGTGCGCGATTGTCCGCGCCGCACCAGTTCCTGGCGCGCGACGCAGAGCCTGCCCGAGTGGCTGCGCGACCAGGATGTGGTCGCAATTGGAGATATCGATACGCGGGCCCTGACGGTTCGGCTGCGCGAGAGCGGGGCGCAGAACGGCTGCATCGTCAGCGGTGAAGACGTCGATCCGGCCGAGGCTCTGGAACGGGCCCGAAACTGCCCGCCGATGGTCGGGCAGGACCTTGCGCGGCCGAACTCGTGCACCGAAGCCTATCGGTGGACCGAGTGTTCGCCGGCGATCGAGTCGCGAACGCCCGAAGCCCGCATCGAAGACGATGCGCGCCACGTGGTGGCCTACGATTTCGGCGCCAAGCGCAACATTCTCAGGCTGCTGGTCGACGCCGGCTGCCGGGTGACCGTCGTGCCGGCCGACTACCCGCTGGACCAGGCCATCGCGCTGAAGCCGGACGGGTTCATGCTGACCAACGGGCCCGGCGACCCGGAACCGTGCGGCTACGCGATCGAGACCATCCGCGAGATCCTCGCGCGCCGGATCCCGACCTTCGGCATCTGTCTCGGTCACCAGCTGCTGGCGCTGGCGGCCGGCGCGAAGACGGTGAAGATGAAGTTCGGTCATCACGGCGCCAACCATCCGGTGCAGGACCTGGCGACCGGCGGGGTGCTGATCACCAGCCAGAATCACGGTTTTGCGGTCGACGAGAACAGCCTGCCGGACAGGGTGACGGCCACGCACAAGTCGCTCTTCGACGGCAGCCTCCAGGGCATTCGCATCGAGGGTTCGCCGGCGTTCGGATTCCAGGGGCACCCGGAAGCCAGCCCCGGCCCGCACGACCTGCGGCCGCTTTTCGACCAATTCGTTCAAATGATGGACCGCACTCATGCCGAAGCGTAACGATCTGAAGTCGATCCTGATCATCGGCGCCGGCCCGATCGTCATCGGGCAGGCCTGCGAGTTCGACTACTCCGGGGTGCAGGCGGTCAAGGCGCTGCGCGCCGAAGGCTACCGGGTGATCCTGGTCAATTCGAATCCAGCGACGATCATGACCGACCCCGAAATCGCCGACGCGGTCTATATCGAGCCGGTGCGCTGGGACTTCGT
>CAYYZR010000491.1:0-1476 GCA_964476005.1 uncultured Halomonas sp. | reverse complement strand
TCGGAAACTTCGCCGATATCCAGATCACCGCGGCCATGGCCAATTCGCTGCGCGGTCGAATCCCCGCGCGCGAGGTGGCCTAATTGAATGAATCAGGCCGCATGAACCAGGCAACTTCCCCCGTCACCATCGAGCTCGAGCCGGCCGACAACCAGCGGCTGGCCAACCTGTGCGGCCCGTTCGACGAGCACCTGCGGCTGATCGAGAAGCGCCTGGGCGTGGACATCAATTCGCGCGGCAACATCTTCGCCATCGAGGGCGACCCCGAAGCCACCCGCGCGGCCCGACGCGTGATCCGCAAGCTGTTTCGTCAGACCGAGCGCGAGGTGCTGACCTCGGCGCTGGTCAACCTCAGCCTGCAGGCCTCTGGCCTGGACGAGCCCGACGATGACCAGGCCGACGTCGGCATCCGGACGCGCCGTGGCCTGATCCGCGCACGCGGGCCCAACCAGCGCCGGTATCTCGAGCGAATCGGGCGCGACGACGTCAACTTCGGCGTCGGCCCGGCCGGCACCGGCAAGACCTTCCTGGCCGTGGCCTGCGCGGTCGACGCGCTGGAGACCGATCGTGTCCAGCGCATCGTGCTGGTGCGACCGGCGGTGGAAGCCGGTGAACGGCTCGGATTCCTGCCCGGCGACCTGGCGCAGAAGGTCGATCCCTACCTGCGCCCGCTCTACGACGCGCTGTACGAGATGATGGGCTTCGAGAAGGTCGGCCGGCTGATCGAGCGCAACGTCATCGAGGTCGCGCCGCTGGCCTACATGCGCGGTCGCACGCTCAACGACGCCTACGTGATCCTCGACGAGGCGCAGAACACCACGCCCGAGCAGATGAAGATGTTCCTGACCCGGATCGGCTTCGGCTCCAAGGCCGTCATCACCGGCGACCTGACCCAGATCGACCTGCCGCCCAAATCGTTGTCCGGGCTCAAGCAGGCCATCGGGTTGCTCAAGGATGTCGAAGGGGTGGCGCTGACGTTCTTCGATGCGCGCGACGTGGTTCGCCATCCGATTGTCCGGCGCATCGTCGAGGCGTATGATCGGGCTTCCGAAAACGAATCGCCGGATCATCATGCCCGCTAACCCCCGTTGCCCAATGCCCGCCCCTGTGCATTCCCGTCCGCTTACCGCGCCACGTGGATGGTGAATCATGCCGGTTGAAATCCAACGCCAGCTCGAGCTGGACGGTATTCCCGACGATCAATCCCTTTCGCGCTACGCCGAAGCCGCAATCGACGACCCGGGGCGCTCGGAGGTGTGCATCCGTATCGTCGACGAGGCCGAAGGGCGGGCGCTGAACCTGCAGTGGCGCGGCAAGGATTACGCGACGAATGTATTGAGCTTCCCTGGCAGCGTGCCGCCCGGCGTGCCGCCCGATGAAATGCCCGAACTCATGGGCGACATCGTGCTTTGCGCGCCGGTGGTCGCTCGCGAGGCGCAGGCCCAGGACAAGCCTGTGGCGCATCACTGGGCGCAC
>CAYYZR010000490.1:0-1479 GCA_964476005.1 uncultured Halomonas sp. | reverse complement strand
TAAATCTAATTCAACTTGTTACAACCCAAAACCGGTTGTCCGGTAAACTGGAAGCTGCGGCATTTGTTACCTACAATGTGCGCGCTTCCTTCAACCCATAGAGGAAATGACTGATGAGCAGCATTGAAGAACGGGTCAAGAAAATCGTTGTCGAACAGCTTGGCGTCAAGGAAGAAGAAGTCACGCCCAGCGCGTCCTTCGTTGATGATCTCGGCGCCGACTCCCTGGATACGGTAGAACTCGTGATGGCGCTGGAAGAAGAATTCGAGTGCGAGATTCCGGACGAGGAAGCCGAAAAGATCACAACCGTTCAGCAGGCGGTCGATTACGTCAAGTCCACGGTCGACAAGTAGACCGCTGGCCAATGATGCAGGGATCGGGATCAATTCATGCAAGGTGAACGCCGCATCGTGGTGACCGGGCTGGGCTGCATCAGCCCGGTCGGCAACGACATTCCCACGGCCTGGGACAATATTGTCGACGGCCGTAGCGGAATCGGCCCGTTGACCGAAGTCGACGCCGAAAAATTCAGCTGCAGGATTGCCGGAGAAATCCGGAATTTCGACGTTTCGAAGTACATCGCACCCAAGGACGCGCGCAAGTCCGATCCGTTCATTCATTACGGGATTGCGGCGGCCGTGCAGGCCATAGCGGACGCCGGTCTGCCCGAAGCTCCCGACGACCCGACCCGCTACGGGGTGGCGATTGGCTCAGGCATAGGCGGCATCAAGACGATCGAGGATACTTACCAGACCTACGTCGATTCCGGCCCGCGCCGCATTTCGCCGTTTTTTGTGCCAGGGTGCATCATCAACATGGTCGCCGGTCATGTCTCGATCCGCTACGGCTACCAGGGCCCGAACGTCTCGATCGTGACCGCTTGCACCACCGGTACCCACAACATCGGTGATGCCGCCCGCCTGATTGCCTACGGGGACGCCGACGTGATGATCGCCGGCGGGGCTGAATTCGGCACCACGCCGACCGCCATGGGCGGGTTCTGCGCAGCTCGCGCGCTGTCGACGCGCAACGACGATCCTCAGGGCGCGAGCCGGCCCTGGGATCAGGACCGCGACGGTTTCGTGCTTGGTAATGGCGCCGGTATCGTCGTGCTCGAAGAGCTGGAGCACGCGCGCAAGCGCGGCGCCCGGATTTACGCCGAACTCAAGGGTTACGGCATGTCTGGCGATGCCCACCACATCACCTCGCCGCCCGAGGGCGGGCAGGGTGCGGCGCGCTGCATGACCTCTGCCATTCGCGATGCCGGGCTGGCTCCGACCGACATCGACTACGTCAATGCCCACGGCACCTCGACGATGCTCGGCGACCGTGCCGAGATCGAGGCAGTGCGCGGCACCTTCGGCGCGCATGCCGAAGCGCTGATGGTGAGTTCGACCAAGTCCATGACCGGCCACCTTCTCGGTGCCGCCGGCGGCGTTGAGGCCATCTTCACCATCCTGGCGCTGCACCACGGCATCG
>CAYYZR010000489.1:0-1479 GCA_964476005.1 uncultured Halomonas sp. | reverse complement strand
GCCCTGCAAAGAGTGGCCGAGAACGCGCGCGACCTGGTGCTGCTCGGCGGTGACCTCTCGCTGCGCACCCGGCGCACCGGCAAGGCGCCGATGGCGATCCTGATCATGCTGCTGATGCTTGCAACGATGACGCTCGGCCTTGTGCCGAACGTGATCGCGGTTCTCGCGGCCGCGGTCGCGATGCTGTTCGCCCGCTGCCTGACGGTAGAGGAAGCGTTCGGCGGCATCAACTGGGAAAGCGTGATCCTGATCGCCGCCATCCTGCCCATGGCCACCGCGCTGGAGAATACCGGCGGCATGGCGCTGGCCGCGGCCGCGTTGTTCGAGTTCGCCCAGGGTTACGGCCCCCACGTGCTGATCCTCGCGGTGTTCGTGCTGACTTCCGGCCTGAGCCAGCTGGTGTCCAACACCGCGACCACGGTGCTGGCCGCGCCCATTGCGATGAGCGCCGCGACCACGATGGGCATCGATCCGGACGCCGTGCTGATCACCGTCGCGATCGCCGCATCGACTGCCTTTGCCACACCGGTGGCCTCGCCGGTCAATACGCTGGTCTACAACCCCGGCGACTACCGGTTCGCGGATTTCGCGCGGGTCGGACTTCCGCTGCAGCTGCTGGTTCTCATCGCCACGCTGATCGTCGTGCCGCTGTTCTTTCCGTTCTGAACGTCAAAGCCCGTCGCGCTGCTCGACCTGCCGGTTGCGGGCCAGGATGAGCTTGTAGGCGACGTAGTACTTGTAGATGTTGCGCACGTAGTCGACCGTCTCCCGTCCGATGCGGCGCGCGGCGATGACTTCGACGTTGTCGAACCAGCGGTTCGGGTCCAGGCCTTCGGTGCGGGCTTCGGCCCTGAGCTCGCGCACCCGGCGCGGTCCGGCGTTGTAGGAGGCAAGCGCCAGCAGCAGCCGGTCTTCCTCGGCGATTTCAGGTTCGTCGTAGTACCGGTCGATCATGAACCTGACGTACTTGGCCGCGGCATGGATGTTGTTTTCAAGTTCCGTGACATCGCCCACGTCCATTTCCGCACCGGTAGACGGCAACAGCTGCATGACGCCGATCGCCCCGGCCGACGAGCGTACCGAATGATCCAGCCTGGATTCCTGATAGCCCTGCGCGGTGAGCAGGATCCAGTCGAGGTCGTATTGGCCGCCGTATTCCCGGAACAGGCCGGCCATCTGGCGGAAGCGCGCCATTTCCTTTTCACCGGCCGGATTGCTGACCCAGCGCGTGTCCTCGAGAAAGCGCTGGAACTGGATATTGCCGAACAGCGTGCCGGCCCGGTGGGTCTCCAGGAATGCATCCAGCTCGGCTTTGAGCGCGCGGCTTTCCGGGCGCACCGCGAACGCGATATCGGCTTCGCGCCGGAGGACGATATCGTCGTGAACCGTGAGATCGGGCAGTACCTGGGACCAGAATCCGGCCAGGTATTCATCGGCAACCGCGTGATCTGCAACCCCGGCGTTGACCATTTCCAGTAC
>CAYYZR010000488.1:0-1490 GCA_964476005.1 uncultured Halomonas sp. | reverse complement strand
CCCACTGGTCGAACAGCTGCTGCTGGATCATCTTCACCCGGGCCAGGATCTTCAGGCACGGTGCGGCGTCGTCGGCGGCAAGATGGCCGATGGCCGCCTTGAGTTCGTGGATGATCAGCTTGAACCAGAGTTCCGCGGTCTGGTGCTGGATGATGAACAGCATCTCGTCGTGGTGCGGCGGCTCGCTGAGCGGGTACTGCGCGTTCAGCACACGGTCCAGTCCTAGGTAGCCCTGGTAATCGAGCCGGCCGCCCAGCTCGGTTTCAATCCCGGCTTCCAGGTTGCGGCGATTGTCGTGACGATTGCTGTGACCATTGTCGTGGTCGGTCATTGGTCTTCCATCCGGAATCGGGTTCGATCCGCAGTTTAACGCCCCTCTCGCTCCCGGTTATAATGACCCGCTGGCTGCGTTCGACCGCAGCGCCTGGACTCGGGGTTCCGGCACGGTCAAACGGAAAACCAAGTGGAATAACAATCAACCCTTCAATCCTGAGGTTTCTCATGGCGGCAACCATTGCCTCGTTCAAAGTCGACTTTTTCCAGTTCCTAGATCAAGAGGGACGACTGGTCGACGGCGTACAGATTCCCGCGCTGGCGCGCGACACGAAACAGCTCGAAAGCCTGTACCGGCTGATGACGCTGACCCGGGTGTTCGACAAGAAATCGGTGGCGCTGCAGCGCACCGGCAAGCTCGGCACCTACGCATCCTGCCTGGGCCACGAAGCGGCGCACGTCGCGATCGGTTCGGCGATGCGCGAAGAAGACTGCTTCGCGCCGATGTACCGCGAGTACGCCGCACAGTTCTTCCGCGGGGTGAAGATGTCGGATGTCCTGATGTACTGGGGCGGCGACGAGCGCGGCAACGATTTCTCCGGACCGAAGCACGATTTTCCCTGGTGCGTGCCGATCGCCACCCAGTGCCTGCACGCGGCCGGCGCGGCGCTGGCCTACAAGCTGCACGGTCAGCCGCGCGTGGCGGTCAGCGTGGTCGGCGACGGCGGATCGTCGAAGGGCGATTTCCTCGAGGCGATCAACGCCGCCAGCGCCTGGAAGCTGCCGCTGGTGCTGGTCATCGTCAACAACCAGTGGGCCATTTCGGTGCCCCGGGCCAAGCAGAACACCGCAAGAACACTCGCCCAGAAAGGCATCGCCGGCGGACTGCCCTCGATCCAGGTCGACGGCAACGACCTGATTGCCTCGCGCTGGGCGATGGACAAGGCGATCGCCGCGGCGCGCGAAGGACGCGGCGCCTCGGTGATCGAAATGCTCACCTACCGGCTTTCCGACCACACGACCGCCGACGACGCCCGCCGCTACCGCGATCAGGACGAAGTCGATTCGGCGTGGAAGAAAGAACCCTTGCTGAGGTTGCGCAATTACCTGACCGACCAGGGCCACTGGGATCAGGTCAAGGAAGAGGAGCTGCTGTCCGACTGCGCCGAGCGCGTCAACGCCGCGGTCGAGGAATACCAGGACCGCATCAACAACGA
>CAYYZR010000487.1:0-1493 GCA_964476005.1 uncultured Halomonas sp. | reverse complement strand
TGGCCGATCACGACATGGTGATCGCCTGCACCGGCAGCTCGACGCCGCTGGTCGACCGGGAGATGATTCGCGAAGCGCTGTCGCGGCGTCGAAACCAACCGATGTTCGTGCTCGATCTTTCGGTACCGCGAAACGTCGACCCCGGTGTGGGCGAGTTCGGCGATGTCTACCTGTATACCGTCGACGACCTTCGCGAAATAGCAGAGCACGGCCACCGCAAGCGCACCCAGGCGCTGGACGCCGCCACGCGCATCGTCGACGGCCAGGCCGAGGCCTTCGACCGCTGGCTCAACCTGCACGCAGCAGGCGAAACGCTCAAATCGCTGCGCCATCGGGCGTTCGGCGAACGCGACAAGCTGCTGGACCAGGCCCGCCGCGAGTTGGCGGCCGGGCGCGACGCCGACGACGTGCTGGCGCGCTTCGGCCATCGCCTGACCAACCGGTTGCTGCACGCCCCCAGCATGCAGCTGCGGCGGGCGGCCGAAATCACCGACGAGGAGTTGATGGCAGCCGCGCGCAAACTGCTGCTGGACGACCCGTCGTGACCCCCGGCCTGGAGCGTCGCCTGGAGCAGGCCGTCGAGCGCTTCGAGGAAATCGAGCGCCTGCTGGCCGAGCCCGAACTGGCTGACGATCCAAGACGATTCACGACGCTCTCGCGCGAATATTCCGAACTGCAGGGCATCGTCGATACCTGGCGCGCGATCGAGCGACTGGACGCCCGCCAGGCCGAAGCCCGGGAGATGCTCGCCGAAAGCGACGCCGACATGCGAAAGATGGCCAACGAAGAACTGGCCGAGATTGAAATCGAGCAAGAACAGCTGGACCGGCAGCTGCAGCGCCTGATCGTTCCACCCGACCCGAACGACCGCAAGAACCTGTTCCTGGAAATTCGCGCCGGCACCGGCGGCCAGGAAGCCGCGCTGTTCGCCGGCGACCTGTTCAGGATGTACGGTCGGTACGCTGAATCGCAGGGCTGGCGCGTCGAAATCCTGTCCGGCCAGCAGGGCGAGGCCGGCGGCTGGCGCGAACTGATCGCCAGGGTCATCGGCAACGGCGCGTATTCGAAGCTCAAGTTCGAATCGGGCACGCATCGAGTACAGCGCGTGCCGGCCACCGAATCCCAGGGCCGGATCCATACCTCGGCCTGCACCGTGGCGATCCTGCCGGAAGTCGACGAGGTCGACGAGGTCAAGGTCGATCCCAACGACCTGCGCATCGACACCTACCGCTCCTCGGGCGCCGGCGGCCAGCACGTCAACACCACCGATTCGGCGATCCGAATCACCCACATGCCTACCGGCATCGTGGTCGAATGCCAGGACGAGCGCTCGCAGCACAAGAACAAGGCGCGCGCCATGAGCCTGCTGAGCGCAAGGCTTCTCGAAGCGGAACGCAGCCAGCAGCAATCGGAACAGGCGGCCAACCGAAAGCTGCAGGTCGGCTCGGGCGACCGCTCGGAGCGCATCCGCACCTACAATTTCCCGCAGGGCC
>CAYYZR010000486.1:0-1501 GCA_964476005.1 uncultured Halomonas sp. | reverse complement strand
TCGCGCAGCCGCGCCTCGGCCTGGCGCCGCAGGTCCTCGACCAGCTCGAAAGTACGGGTCGAGGTCGAGCGGCTGCGAATGCTGATCAGGTCGGCGTTGCCCAGCAGGTTTTCCAGTGCATTGACGGCCAGCGCGCCGTTGTCGGCGAACGGATTGAGGATGACGCTGCCGAGAAAGCTCTGGCGCTGCACCCACATGTTGTCGGCCAGCAGGTCGGTGTCGGCAACCACTATCGCGTTGATGACGCCGCTGGATCGACCGCCGTCGCCGACGCGGTCCGGAAACGCGGTCTCGGCCTCGCCGGTCAGGCGGGCGGCCAGGGTATAGCGTTGATCGTCGAGCCCGATCTCGTCGATCAGCGCCGACGGATCGGCGGCCATTCGCAGACGCTCGGTGGCCAGCAGGCCGGAACGCTCGCTGGACTGCATCAGCCACTCGACCGCCGGGCCGGTGCTTTCGTCCAGGTCTTCCAGCGCCCCGGCGCTGGCCACGTTGACCGTGTTCAGGTTGCCGGTGACGATATCGCGATCGCTCAGGTCCGAATCGCTCAGCCCGAGGATTGCCGGGTGGCGCACCGGCGGCTGGCCCTGCTGGACGGTCACCTGCAGCGCCCGGCCCAGGTCGGCGACGAACTGCTCGGTGTCCATTTCGATGCCCCAGGCCCCGAACAGCGGCGCCACGGTCGAGGAGCGCTCGGCCATGAAGCGCGACGCCGGATCGTTCGGGTTCTCGCCCGGGTCGGCCTCGGCGTACGGGTCGACGAACACCAGCAGGCGTCCGCCGCCGAGCACGAACTGGTCGATGGCGAACATCATGTCGTCCGACAGGTTCTTCGGATGCACCACCACCAGCGCGTCGAGGTCCGGCGGCAGTTCGGTCGCGCCGGGCTCAACGGCGGTCAGGTCGAACAGTTCGCTCCACTGGTCGTAGACGGCCCAGCTGGGCGTGCGCTGCCCGGTCTGCATGTCGAAGCCGCCGGACAGCTGCAGGCCCGTGATCAGCCCGACCCGCGGCAGGTCCGGGGTGGCCAGGGTCGAGACCATGCGCGCCAGGTCGTATTCCAGGAACGCCTCGCGGTTCGGCGACAGGAACGGCAGCACCTCAAGGCCGTCGACGGCATTGGTGCCGACCACGCCGAGGTAGAGCACGTCGCCGGCCTGGTTCAGCGGCACCGCCTCGAGACCATAACGCGCCGCATCGTCCTCGGCCTCGGAGAACGGTTCGGGGTCGATGCGCTCGAGCTCGATCATGCCTTCGGACTGCGCGGCCAGTTCCTGCATCAGCTCCCAGACGCGCTCGGCGTAGCTGCGAATCTGCGGCAGATCCTCGCTGGCCGAATCGCTGAAGTAAAGCCGCAGGCGGATCTTCTGGTCCAGCGATTCGGCGATGTTGACCGTACCCTCCGAAAGGGTATAGAGGTTGTTCTCGGTCAGGTCCAGCCGCCAGCCCTTGAACACGATGCTGCTGAGCATGGTCAGCACGATGAACAGGACGGCCAGCA
>CAYYZR010000485.1:0-1502 GCA_964476005.1 uncultured Halomonas sp. | reverse complement strand
TTCTACATCGACCGCCAGCCCGACGAGGGCTTCTTCGTGGCGCCGCTGCTGCCGACCTTTGTCGACGACCTGCGCGTCCAGGCCCAGTTCGATCCGCGCCCGCTGTGTCTGGGCGGAGGGACCCTGCCGCCGCAGGACTACGTCTGGGACCCGCGCTATGTCACGACCAACGACGACGGCATCACCTACGTCATCGATCGGATCGTCGAATGCACGAGCAGCGGCTCCGGAATCAATACCAGCAATAGCCGCATCGCCCGATTCGGCCCCGACGGTGAGTTGCTGGCCGAATTCGATCTGGGTTCGGGCAGTTCCGCGGATCAGGTCGAGCGGCTGTCGTTTCATCCGGGCGGGCTGCCCGGCTATCCCGATCCGTTCATGTATTGGGTCAGCCCCGGCACCGACCGGCTGATCACACTCGATGCCGAACTGAGCGGCAGCGTCGAGGTGATCGTCATCGACTTTCTGCCGTCCGGAACGCCTGCGCAGGGCGATCCGGTCGATGCCGTGATCGATCTGCAAGGGGTGGCCTATGTGACCGACACCCGACGAATCTACGCCTTCGATTTCCTCGAGCGCAATTCGAGCAACGCGCTGGCCTTCCTCGATCGCGTCGGCGCGCCGCTGAGTTCGGGCACCGGTAGTTACGGCCAGGCCTGGGACATGGACATCGATTCCATGGATGCGCTGTACATCAGCGACTGGGGCAACAGCCGGATCTACAAGTTCGGTGCCTCGACGATCGATCGCAGCGTGTCGCCCCCGGTCTTCACGTCCGGCGACTTCGTCGGCTGGCTGGGTCGCTGCGACAGCGACAATGCGCCGGGCGATGCCGCCGTGTGCGACGTGGCGCGCCAGCGCAGCATCGGCTATTCGTGCACCGACTCGACCTGCGGCGCGACCCAGACCGCGGGCGACCTGCCGAGTCAGTTCAGCCGCCCTCAGGGCTTTGCGATCGATCCGAACGACATCCTGTACGTGGCCGATCGAGGCAACAACCGCATCCAGCGCTTCACGCCCGAAGGGTTCTTTGCCGGCCAGGCGCAGTCGGACTGCGAGGCGGTCAACTGCTTCGTCGTCGGCGAGTTCGGCGTGGCCGAGGATGTCACGGTCAACTCGACCAGCTTCTTCGTCCTTGATTCCAACACGGACATCCTGCACATCTTTACCGCGGACCCGGTCACGATGACCGGGCCGGACACGGGCTACGTGACCTACCGCTCGAACAACAACTTCATTGGCCTCGATACCTTCGACTGGTTTGCCAGCGACGGCTTGCGCATCGACGGCGAGCTGGTCCGCAGCAACATCGCCACGGCCACGGTCGACGTCGCCCAGAACCAGCGGCCGCCGTTCGCCACCGCGGGCATCTCCGCCCAGGTGACGGAAGACCAGGCCAAGGCCATCCTGCTCGACGGCAGCGACCCGGACATCGGCAACATCTATCCGTGGGAGCCGCTGCAAAGCCTGTCGGCCGTGCTGATCACCCCGCCGGCGCGCGG
>CAYYZR010000484.1:0-1503 GCA_964476005.1 uncultured Halomonas sp. | reverse complement strand
GCTTGTGGTAGCGCTTCATGTCCAGCAGCGGCACCTGGCAGACGACCGCGTCGAATAGTTCCGGGCGCTGCACCATCACCGCGCCGACCAGCAGGCCGCCATTGCTGCCGCCCTGGATGCCGAGGTGATCGGCTGAGGTGATGTTGCGCTCGATCAGGTCTTCGGACACCGCGATCAGGTCGTCGAACGCGCGCTGGCGGTTTTCCTTCAGCGCGGCCTGGTGCCACTTGGGCCCGAACTCGCCGCCGCCGCGGATGTTGGCCAGCACATAGACGCCGCCTCGCTCCAGCCAGGCCGACCCGGTCACGCCCGAATAAAAGGGCGTGCGTGAGACCTCGAACCCGCCGTACGCTGCGAGCAGCGTCGGGTTCTCGCCGTCGGCTTCGAAGCCCTTCGGCATGACGACGAAATAGGGAATGCGCTCGCCGTCGGCCGACGTCGCCTCGTACTGGGTCACCTCCATGCCCGCCGAATCGAACCAGGCCGGCTCGGACCGAACTTCGTTGTGGCGGTTCTCCATCGCGTCGGCCTCGAACAGCGTCGACGGCGTCAGGAAGCCGGTGTAATTGTAGAAAAGGCGGTCGGACTTGTCGTCGGCCGTCACCACGCTGATCGAGCCCAGCTCCGGGACGTCGAGCGGCGTCGAGGTCCAGCCCTGCTCGCCGTGGGTAAAGCGCAGAAGCCGGCTGACCACGTTGTCGAGCACGTTGACCACGACCGTGTTCTCGGTCGTGGTCACCCCGGAAATGGAGGACCGGGGATCGGGCTGGAAGACGACGCTGAGATCGGGCTGGCCGGCCTCGAACGAGGCCATCGGTCCGGCCACCAGCGCGCCCTGGGCAAAGGTCTTTCCATCCACCTCCCAGTCGGATTTGAGCTCCACCAGCAGCTGGCCGTCCAGCATGCCGGCCAGCTCGGCATCTTCGGGCACCTCGATGCGGCGGACTTCGCCGTCGACATAGCGGAAGTAGTGACGGCTGAAGAAGTCCGGCACGCGGATGATCAGGTCGTAGTAGTCGTCACCGTCCCAGAAGCGAACGCCGCTGGACGCCACGTCGGTCTTTTCGCCCTCGAAGATCAGCTCGGCGTCTTCGCGAGCTTCGCCGCGCCGCCACAGGCGAACGGTGCGCGGATAGCCGGAATCGGTCATGTCTTCGGCCTCGAAAGCCGGGCCGTAGAACACGCTGTCGCGATCGCGCCAGCCGATGCCGCTCTTGGACTCGGGCACGAAAAAGCCGTCTTCGACGAACTGCCGCGTCTCCAGGTCGAACTCGCGCCGAACGGCGGCGTCTGCGCCCCCGACGGAAAGCCCGACCAGGCACCGGTCGTAGTCCGGGTAGCGGCAGTCCGAGCCGGCCCAGACCCAGTTTTCGTCCTCGCTCTCGGCCAGCGCGTCGAGGTCGAGAATCACGTCCCAGTCGGTCTCGTCTTCGCGGTAGCCCTCGAGCGAGGCCTTGCGCCAGATGCCGCGCACGTGCTCGGCGTCGCGCCAGAAATTGTAGA
>CAYYZR010000483.1:0-1507 GCA_964476005.1 uncultured Halomonas sp. | reverse complement strand
GCCCCCTGTTCTACCCAAAGGCCCTTGCGATTATTGCGCCGTTTCCGTGCCCGAGGTCGTGAAATAGGCCGTGGCGTTCGCGTAGTCGATAACCACTCGGAAATACTTGAGCGCGGAACCGCCGATAGCGCCGTCAATGGGCATATCCATCATTTGAGCCATGTACTCGCGAAACGATGCATCGGGGCGCTGCACGAACCATACCGGGCCAACGGTGTGTTCGCCGATCGTCAGCCGCGGCACTTCAATCATTGGAAAGGTTTGTCCCTGGATGCGGTCGCCGCGTTCAAGCACGGTCCAGCCCGGGTTTGATTTCGCCCATTCCTCGAATAGAGACTTCGTAACGAAGCTTGTACCGATCTCGGTGCCAGTGTCGAGGCCAAATCGACGCCCGGCGTCTTCGGCCAGGTGCGCGGTCGCGCCGGTATCCAGCAACATGTCATGGGATTCCCCTGCAACGGAAACTTCAATCCGTGCAAAATGCATCGTGCGGTCTCCGGCGGAATTCGTCTGGAACCCAAGCGGTACGCCCGCGACACCCAAGGTGGGCGCCCGGCTCGGTGGATGAAGTTTCAAGCGCTTGGCGAGATAGTCGAACTCCCAAACGCGGTCCGCGTGCCATCGCCCGCCAAGGAAGCCGTCGGCCCCGATTTCGCTGCGCGCAACTACCACGAGGTTTCCGTCGGCATAGTATCGCGGCGATCGCGGTATCGGTTCGCCACCGTCAAAGCGCGGGAACTCGACAAACCGTTGTTCCGATCCGTTCGCTTTATCTGCCCGTTCCAGGCCGAGCCGCTCCGCCACGTCCTCGGCGATTGCATTCCAGCCGCCGCCGGTATCGGTAAAAAAACGCAATACCGTCCCGTCTGCGGTTGTTGGCGTTGCAAACACACGGTCTCTGATGAACTCGGCGGGAACGATCTCAATCGCTTCCGGTTCTGCTGCCTCGGCGGTTATCGACTGGCCTGTTGCCATCGCCGCCATAAGTGCGACGACTGCGATCCAGTTGGATTCTGGCCTATAACGCCTGCAGCACCGGCCCCTGAACCAGTACTGCGAACGCGTGGGGGTATTAGCTCTAGAATGGCTGTGATTAATGGGCATTCCAGTTCTTGCTGACTTCCTCCAGCGATTGCTGCACTTCGTCGGTAAACCCTCGTATCTCGTCTTCCATCAGCAAGTCGTATTTGTGCATAAGCATCAAACACAGCACCGCTTTGGAACGGCTGAAATCGTCAAATGCATTCGCCATGTCCTTGTCTCTGGCGTGTATGTACCCGTAGAGCGTCCCATATCTTTCATGGCTGGATTGCGTTTCGTCTCGACAAATACGCTCACATTCCTCCAGGACCCTCCGACAATACCGGTCCAGGGCCTTTTCTCTGACCTTCTTGAATAATTTCCAGTCCGACTCGGCTATGCGCATTGCTGTGTCATCAACGTTCGACCCGACCGCTAGCTATTCTAGGCCCGGACGGCTTTGTCTCGCAAGCCGGGATAACATTAT
>CAYYZR010000482.1:0-1512 GCA_964476005.1 uncultured Halomonas sp. | reverse complement strand
TTCGAAAACCGCCCGGACTGTGCGGTGACCGACGAGCCGCTGTACGGGGCCTGGCTGGCGATGACCGGCGAGGACCACCCGATGCGCGACCAGGTCGTCGCCGCCATGGAGACCGACTGGCGGAAGATCACCGAGATGCTGACCGGGCCGGTGCCCGGCAGCCGGCCGGTGTGGTACCAGAAACACATGACCCATCACCTGCTGCCCGAGATGATGCAGCGCGACTGGCTGTCGAAGCTCACCCACGTCTTTCTCATCCGGGACCCGGCTGCAGTGGTCGCCTCCTACCTGAAAAAGCGCGACACGGTCAGCGCCGAGGACATCGGCGTGCCGCAGCAGTGGGCGATGTACCGGTTCGTCACCGAACAGCTGGGCCAGGCACCGCCGGTGATCGATTCGACCGAATTTCTGCAAGACCCCGAGGCGTACCTGCGCGCCTTGTGCAATGCGCTGGACATCCCGTTCAGCGACTCGATGCTGTCGTGGCCGCCGGGCCCGCGCGACACCGACGGCGTCTGGGCGCCGCACTGGTATGGCAGCGTGTGGAAATCAACCGGCTTCGGCCCGCCGCCGTCAGAGACGCCGCAATTGACGGGCCGTGCGCGCGATGTCGCGTCGTGCTGCAGCGCGACGTACCAGCGCCTGCGCGAGCGGCGGTTGAAGGTGGTTTGAGCGGGATTTTCGCTTCGCTGCTTGCCTCGGCACCGCTTCGGCATCAGCCCGCAAGCAGAACGGCAGCCGTTGAAGTGAGTACCTGCCGGCGCAAGCAGAGTCAGTAAAGGACGCTTTACCGGGACAAGCCGACAGCTTGACGGTGACGGGTTTGGCCGATCCGTTCGCGTATGGAATCAAGACGCGAAAAAATCGACGGGTAGGCTGTCATGGTTCCACCAATGTCTTCTCCGGTCCGGGCCGGAATCCTGAAGTTCAGTTTGCTGGTCGCCGCCGGGCTGGCCGGCACTTCGCCGGCGTTAGGGGCGCCGGATCCGGAGTCGCTGTCGGCCGAACCGGCAGCTATTGCAGCGGCGGACGATGGTCTACCGAGGACGGCCAATACGGCCCGCAACTCGACCGCGTTCGCGCCCGGCTTTCTGCGCATCGAGCAGGACGATGCGGACTGGAGTACCGCGGGCACCTGGACCGAAATCACCCTGCAGGGCGTCAGCGGAAACACTTACTTGCGCAGTACCACGACCGGGGATACCGCGCAGATCACCTTCACCGGGACCTGGGTCGGCCTTGGATTTCTCGCCGATCGATTCAGCGGAGAGGTCGAGATCAGCATCGACGGCATCAGCCAGGGCATTTTCGACCTGTACCGGCGCGAAGACACGCCGATTTCACTGCGTTTCGATGGCCTGAGCAACGCGGTCCACAGCATTGGCATCACGGTGCTTGACAGCACCAATCCGCTGACCTCGGGCACGCGCGTGCAGCTGGACTATGCCGACTACGGAGACGGCTCGCCGTTGCCCGACGGCAGCTTCGAGGAAGACGATGCGCGGCTGCTGG
>CAYYZR010000481.1:0-1514 GCA_964476005.1 uncultured Halomonas sp. | reverse complement strand
CGCGTGTTCTTGATGCTCTTGATCTGGCCTACGATTTCCTTTGATCCACTCATTCGCCAATTTCCGATTTCATTTCAATTCAAGATGTGCCTGTGAGAGCGATTCTCCGAATCGCGATATGGAAATCGCTCCCACACCAGACTCGGACTTCTACCAACTTCCCGTCTTCTTGAACTCATCGAGCGCCTTCTTCATTTCTTCCTTGATTTCGTCGTTCCAGTCGCCGGTTTCGTTGATCTTGTTCATCAGATCGGGATGTGAGTTGTTCATGAAATCGCGCAGCGCATTTTCAAAAGGAACCACCTTGGGCAGTGGAAGATCATCGAGGTAACCCTCGTTGCCTGCGAACAGGCTGACCGCCATCTCGGCCACGTCCAGCGGCGAGTACTGCTGCTGCTTCATCAGCTCGGTGACGCGCTGACCGCGTTCGAGCTGCTTGCGCGTGGCTTCGTCCAGGTCGGAGGCGAACTGCGAGAATGCCGCCAGCTCGCGGTACTGGGCCAGCGCCAGGCGCGTGCCGCCGCCGAGCTTCTTGATGATCTTGGTCTGAGCCGCACCACCGACGCGCGAGACCGACAGGCCGGCGTTGATGGCCGGGCGAATGCCGGCGTTGAACAGGTCGGTTTCCAGGAAGATCTGGCCGTCGGTGATCGAGATCACGTTGGTCGGCACGAATGCCGAAACGTCACCGGCCTGGGTTTCGATGATCGGCAGCGCCGTCAGCGACCCGGTCTGGCCCTTGACCTCGCCGTTGGTGGCCTTTTCGACGTAGTCGGCGTTGACGCGCGAGGCGCGCTCGAGCAGGCGCGAGTGCAGGTAGAACACGTCACCCGGATAGGCTTCACGCCCCGGCGGGCGCTTGAGCAGCAGGGAAACCTGACGATAGGCCCAGGCCTGCTTGGTCAGATCGTCATAAACAATGAGGGCGTCTTCGCCACGGTCACGGAAGTACTCACCCATGGAGCAGCCGGCGTAAGGCGCGATGTACTGCATCGCTGCCGAATCCGATGCATTGGCGGCGACCACAATGGTGTGCTCCATGGCACCGTGCTCTTCGAGCTTGGCCACCACCTGCGCTACCGACGACGCCTTCTGGCCGACCGCAACATAGATACACTTGATGCCGGTGCCCTTCTGGTTGATGATCGCGTCGATCGCAACCGCTGTCTTGCCGGTCTGTCTGTCGCCGATGATCAACTCGCGCTGGCCGCGTCCTACAGGCACCATCGCGTCGATCGACTTCAATCCGGTCTGCACCGGCTGAGAAACCGATTGGCGAGTGATCACGCCGGGCGCAATCTTCTCGATCGGTTCGGAGCTCTGCGCGTCCAGCGGCCCGGCGCCGTCGATCGGGGCGCCCAGGGCGTTGACGACGCGGCCGAGCAGGCCTTCACCCACCGGCACCTGCAGGATCTTGCCGGTGCAGCGTGCGGTATCGCCTTCGCTGAGATGCTCATAATCGCCGATGATCACGATACCCACCGAGTCGCGCTCGAGGTTCAGCGCCAGGCCGT
>CAYYZR010000480.1:0-1523 GCA_964476005.1 uncultured Halomonas sp. | reverse complement strand
CGTCGGCGATGATGTCGCGCTGGCCGGTGTAGATATCCTGGATCACGACGTTGGACCGCCCGGTGGCGAACGAAACGTATGCCAGGCGGCGCCCATCCGGGCCCCAGGCCGGCGACATGATGGGCTCGCTGTGGCGAACGATGGTCTGGGGGTTGTGACCGTCCGAGTCGGCCACGATCAGCTCGAACTGCTCGGCATCGGTGCCGGCGCCGATGACCTGAACGTAGGCGATGCGGCTGGCGAACGCGCCGGGCGCGCCGGTGAGCTCTTCGTAGATGGCGTCGGCGATCTGGTGCGCGCGCAGGCGGAAAACACCGGGCCCGGCTGCAATGGCGCGCGAAAACAGCGTGCGACCCGAGTGCACCGCCACCAGGTGGTATTCGATCTCGCCGGAAATGCCGTCACTGCCGGGAATCCAGCGGCCCATGGCGACGTAGTCGACCTTGAGCAATCGCCAGGTGCCCAGCTTGACTTCCGGCGGGCGGGTCGGCCGGTCGATCATGTCGTCCACCGACAGCGGATCGAACAGGCCGCTGCGCTGCAGGTCGGCCGCGATCACTTCGTGGATCGGCGTTTCCGGCGGCATTTCGGCGCCGCCGAAGTCGAACGGCACCACCGCGATGGGCAACGCGCCCTCGACGCCGTCGACGATCTCGATCTGGAGCTGGGCCCTTGCACTTCCCACCAGCAGCAGGACCGCCAGGCTAGCCGTTGTAAACAAATTCAAAAATGATTTCACGTTCGAATACATCCTCATAACCTCGATAGGGTAATACCGCAGCCCGTTCCACCGCGGCGATGATCGAGCGGCGGGTGGCCGGGTCGGCGTTGCAGGGGCTGGCAATCGCCTGGTCGATGATCTCGCCGCCCGGGATCTGGACCACGCGCACCGAGCATCTGACCCCGGGCTGGGTGGTTGGCGGCCGGATCCAGTTGCGCGTCACCAGTTCAGCGATCGTGGCGACGTACTCGTCTCTGAGCGTCGCTCGCCGCTCTGACGCCTGTGCCTGCTCGCGCGCCAGGCGAAGCCGCTCGGCTTCGGCCTCTTCGCGCTGCCTTTGCTCTTCCTGCTCGCGCCGCTCTGCAATCTCGGCCAGCCGGCGCTCCTGTTCCTCGCGTTCGCGCTGCGCCTGCTCGCGGCGCTGGCGCAATTCCTCGAGCTCGCGCAGCCGCGCCTGCTCGGCCTCGCGCCGTTCGCGCTCGATCTGTTGCCGCTCTTCGGCCAGGCGCGCCTGTTCGGCTTCGCGTTCGAGCTGGCGCCGGCGCTGGGCCTCGAGCGCCGCCTGGCGTTCTTCTTCCTGCGTTTCCTGCTCGCGCTGCCGCTGCAGTGCCTGCTGGCGTTCGGCCTCTTCGCGCCTGGCCTGCTCCAGCCGCCGCTCGGCGGCCTCGGCCTGGGCTTCGGCGAGCTGCTCCCGACGCTGATCTTCCAGATACGGCGAGGCGTCGACCAGCGTGAAGCTCGGCGCGATCTGCGGCGGCTTTTTCGGTGCCCAGCTCAGGCTGCCCAGCCAGAGCATGCCGAA
>CAYYZR010000479.1:0-1526 GCA_964476005.1 uncultured Halomonas sp. | reverse complement strand
CGGCGCAGGCCGCGCTGGTGGCGCGCTGGCTGTCGCTGGGCTTCGTCCACGGCGTGATGAATACCGACAACATGGCGGTGTCCGGCGAGACGATCGATTTCGGGCCGTGCGCGTTCATGGAAGCCTACGATCCGGACGCCGTCTGGAGCTCGATCGACCGGCGCGGCCGCTACGCGTTCTCCAATCAGCCGCGAATCGCGCTGTGGAATCTGGCGCGGCTGGCCGAGACGCTGCTGCCGCTGATCGACGACGAGCAGCAGGCTGCGGTCGAGGCGGCCAACGCCGCCCTGGAGGCGTTTCCGAAGGCCTTCGACCTGGCGTGGCTGGAACAGATGCGCTTGAAGATCGGCCTGGGTGAGGCGCGTGAAGGCGACGCCGCGCTGGTCCAGCGGCTGCTTGACACGATGCACGCCGGCGGCGCGGATTTCACGCTGACTTTCCGTTACCTGGCCGATGCTCTCGATGCCGGTGCCGCCGCCGCAAAACTGTTCGAGCTTTTTTCCGGACGCGAGGAACTCGAGGCCTGGCTGGTCGACTGGCGGGCGCGACTGGACGCGGAAGGGCGGGATCGGACCGATGTCGCGACCGACCTGCTCGCGGCCAATCCGGCACTGATTCCGCGCAATCACCGCGTCGAGGAAGCGATCCGGGCGGCCGAGGACGGCGACGACTTTTCGCTATTCGATCGGCTCCGCTCGGCCTGGCAGCGACCGTACGAGGCGGCGCCCGAAGCTGCCGATCTGATGCGTCCGGCCGGGCCCGACGAACAGGTCCTGAAGACCTTCTGCGGCACCTGATGCGCGAACTGCTCGGTCTGGCCCGTTCGTTGTGGCTGTACCGGCGGCCCGGGCGGCAGCGCGGCCTCAAGCGTCTCTATGCTTCGTTCGTCGGCGCTGGCGACCTGGTGTTCGATGTCGGCGCCCACGTGGGCGATAGAAGCCTGGCGTTCGCCGGCCTGGGCGCTCGGGTGATCGCGTTCGAGCCGCAGCCGATGCTGGCGGCCTGGCTGCGTCGCAACCTGTCGGGCAAGTCGCGAATCGACGTGGTCGAGCAAGCCGTGGGCGCCGAGGTCGGTACCGGCTGCCTGCAGATCAGTCGCTCGACCCCGACCGTGTCGTCGCTGAACGAACGCTGGACCCGCGCCATCGGCGCGCGCAACCCGGGGTTTTCCGGGGTCCGCTGGGATCGTCGCGTCGAAGTGCCGGTGACCACGCTGGACCGGCTGATCGCGACCCACGGTCGGCCGCGTTTCTGCAAGATCGACGTCGAAGGGCACGAGGCCGAGGTGCTGGCCGGCCTGAGCCAGCCCGTGCCGGCGCTTTCGGTGGAGTTCGTCGCAGGCGCGCTGGAAGTGGCAAGGGCCTGCGTTGACCGGCTCGAGCAGCTCGGCGACTACCGCTTCGATTTCGTGATCGGTGAACGGCGCGAATTTCAATGGCGCGAATGGCGGTCCGCCGACGCGGTCCGACAATGGCTGGCGCGCGGCGCCGACGGCGTCGCTTCGGGCGATCTGTATGCGCGGCTGG
>CAYYZR010000478.1:0-1527 GCA_964476005.1 uncultured Halomonas sp. | reverse complement strand
GTTGGTCGATTTTTGCCCAACTTCATGAAATCGAGATGGGTGTCCAGTACCCGGACGTGGATCAATTTGGACAGGCACTGAACTGTACCGACTTTACCGGAGGCTCCACAATTTGAGAAACGGGATCATTTGGACCGGGATCATTTGGACAGGCACACCCGCGGGATCAATTTCGGCCGGATCATTTGGACAGGCACAGCTTAAAAGAACTGTCTTCAGACGATTTCCGACCGATGCGCGGCTGAATCTGGCCAAGTTCGGGACAAAGGCGAAATTTTCGCGCGCTTCCGGCAGGAATTTCCGGAATTTCGGGATTTCAGACACGCCGAAACTGGCAGCAAGGCCATTTGGAAGTTCAAGATTGTTGGGTTGGGCTATCGGCCCGGCGAGAATAGCGCTGCCGCCGCTGTCTGGCGCAAGAGCCCACCTTATTCACCACGGTGTCTACTGCGGTGCCGCCATGCTCCGCGTCCAGGGCGTTTCGCTCAGTCGCGCATCCTCAACGTACAGGCGAGTACGCTTCCGGCGCGCTCGGTCGCAAAACGCTCTGGCCACAGAACCTGTCAGCCCCTCGCAACGACACAGTGGTGAACAAGGTGAGCTGAGGAAGGCTTTTTCGAAGTGTTTGGCGTAGGCCTTGAGTTTGTCCAGGGCGCCTGGCCTGGATTATTCACCACCCGATCTACTGCGGCAGCCCCAGACCCCGCGCCTACAGCGTTTCACTCGGTCGCGAATCCTCACCGTACAGGCGAGTACGCTCGGTCGCAAAAGCGCCGTAGTCACGGTGTCTGGAGCCGCCTCGCGACGATCAGGTGGCGAATATTCCAGGCTAGCGTACTGGCGAATCCGAATTTCGGCTTTTCTACATCGGCCAGATATTGCGCATGGATGCTTTTGTGCTTTTCCTAACTGGAATGCTGGTGCTTGTCGCGACTAGAATGTTGATAGGACTGGGCAGGCGGCACATGCACTTGTCAGACGGCCCCTGGGATAGACCGATTCTGGAGCAGGAGCGGCCGTGACTTCTTGCACTGACATATATTGGCTGGAGCCCGTAGTCTATGGCCGCGATTGGATCTCTCTGCGGTTCGGGTCGCCCGGGACGGTCGAGACCGTCTGATCGAGGGATTTTGAATGAGCAAAACAGCCCAAGTAACGCTCTGGCTACTTTTCGCCTGCATACTCGTCGTCGTTATTTCCGTTGCGCTGGTCACCATCGATCTCGACCGGATTACCGAAAAGGCAATCGAAGCGTATGGCACTGAGGCGGCCGGCGTCGCCGTCAGCGTTGCCGATGCTGATGTCTCGATCGGTGAACGGCAGGCGCGTATCGACGGTGTAAAGGTGGAGAGTCCTCCCGGGTTTTTGTCGAAACACGTATTGGGCTTCGGCACAATAGACGTCGCATTGAACGTAGAGGCATCGAATGAAGACCTTGTGGTAATCGCTTGCCTGATCGTTAACGACGCACACATCACGATCGAGAATTCTGCGCGGGGCCAGACCAACCTGGAGATTATCCTCGAA
>CAYYZR010000477.1:0-1527 GCA_964476005.1 uncultured Halomonas sp. | reverse complement strand
GATTTATGTCAGCACCTGACGCCGGCCTGAGCCGGCAGGCGATGAAGCTTTACCAGTCCGGCCACTTCCGCGAGGCCGAGCAGCTGTTCCGGCGCCTGCAGCAGCAGGATCCGGAAAACTGGCAGTTCG
This sequence comes from uncultured Halomonas sp., assembly GCA_964476005.1. Taxonomy (GTDB): domain Bacteria; phylum Pseudomonadota; class Gammaproteobacteria; order Xanthomonadales; family Wenzhouxiangellaceae. Next base: position 1,398 of record CAYYZR010000477.1, on the reverse strand, counting down.
CGCTGATGCTGGGGCTCAGTCGCGTCTCGCAGGGCGACCGGGACGATGGCGTCAAGTGGGTCGAGCGATCGGTTGAACTGGGCGACGGCCAGCCGTCCACGCATTACTACTATGGCCGACTGCTGACCGATGCGGGCAAGCCCTCGGCCGCCCGCGAGCAGTTCGCCCAGGCCACCGCGCTGGACCCCAACCATGTCGAGGCGCGCACCGGCATGGGGCTGGTGTCGCTGATGTCGGGTGATTACAAGCGGGCGGTCGGCGAGTTCAAGACCGCGCTCAGGGCCAACGCAAATTTCATTCCGGCGCTGGCGGCGCTGGCGCGTTCGCTGGTGGAGCTGGGGCAGTTCGACGAGGCATACCCGCATGCCAACAAGGCGCTGCAGGCCGACCCGGAAAGCCCGGTTTCGCTCGAGATGATGGGCCGCGTGCTGTTCGGCCAGGGTCAGCTCGACATGGCCGAAAAGTGCTTCCGAAAAGCGCTTGAATTGCGTCCCGGCCACGGCGAGCTGCATGCCCGCCTGGCCGACGTCCTGCGGGTTCGGCACCGCGACCAGGAGGCGCTTGAGCACTACGTCAAGGCGATGGAGAACCAGTTCGGCGGGGCGGAGGTGGTCATCAATACCTCGGTGTGTCTCGAGCGTATCGGCGACGTGCCCCAGGCGCGCATGCTGCTGCAGAAGGCGACGAGACGCTGGCCCGAAGACCGCAGCATTGCGCTGCGCCAGGCCGAGCTGGCCATGGTCGGCGGCGATCCCGATGCGGCCGGCGAGCTGCTGTCGAAGCTCGATCAGGCCGATCCGGAGGTGGTCATGATGCGGGCGCGCCTGGCCGACGCAACGGGTGATTCGGCGGCCGCGCGCGACATGCTCGAGCCGCTGGTGGAAGCCGACACCGAAGGCGAGCATCGCCAGGCCCGTCTGCTGCTGGCCCGGATGCGCTCCAACGTCGAACCGAAAAACACCGAATCCGCGCGGGAACCCATTGCGGCCCTGCTCAAGCGCAAGCCCCCGGTGCCCGATGCGGTGCTGGTCTGGGCCATGATCTGCGAAAACGCCGGCGACTTCGGCGCGGCCTGCCAGGCGCTGGAAGACCTGCTGGCAAGCGAGGCGATCAGCGACCAGGACCGCCGGATCCTGCACAACCGTCTGGCCAACTGCTACGACCAGGCCGACGAGAAGGCGCTGGCCTGGGCCAACTGGCAAAAGGGCGGCTGGCGCATCGCGCCGCACGCGCAGCGGATGGAGGCCCAGCGCGGTTCCGGCGTGCTCGACGCCTGGCTGGCGCACGAGTTGAACGATCTCGATACCCGCGCGTTCGACGACGGATTTCCCGAGCCGGTGATTGTCGCCGGATGGCCGGGCAGCGGCCGCGAAATTCTGCTGACGCCGCTGGCCGGGC
>CAYYZR010000476.1:0-1529 GCA_964476005.1 uncultured Halomonas sp. | reverse complement strand
GCTTTCGTTGAACCGCTTTCTCCCGACGCCACGCCCGAACTGGCCGAAACCTTCGGCCATTTCCGGGAAATCCTGGGTTTCGTGCCCAACAGCCTGCTGACCATGCAGCGCCGGCCGGCCGTGGTCGAGGCATTCGGCCAGTTGACGGCGGCCGTGATGGATCCGGAAGGCAGCGTGGATCCGGCGTTCAAGCGCCTGCTGGCGCATTTCGCCAGCCGCGCCGCCGGCTGCCAGTACTGCGAGGCGCACTCGCTGATCGCGGCCGGGATCAGCGGCGTGAGCCAGGACAAGCTCGATGCCATCTGGGAATATCGGACCAGCGATCTCTACAGCGACGCCGAGCGTGCCGCGCTGGATTTCGCGCTGGCCGCCGGCAGCGTGCCCAACGGCGTCGACGACGACATCATGCGCGAGCTCAAGAAATACTGGAGCGACGAGCAGATCGTCGAGATGCTGGCCGCGGTGTGCCTTTACGGCTTTTTGAATCGCTGGAACGATTCGATGGCGACCGACATCGAGCCGGCGCCGCGCGAGCTCGGCGAGCGGCTTCTTGCGCGCGGCGGCTGGACCGGTGACCGGCACGGCGGAAAGCGTTGATTCCGGCAGGCACGGGGTCCGACGCCCATAGGCCCATATGCAGGGCCTGAAGCCGCTCGGCAAGGAGCGGTTGCCGAACGAAGCCGATCGACGCTTGCGGGGGGCAGGAGTGTTCGAATGTGACGAAATTTGCGACGGGTGGGCCACGCGGATCGCGTAGGGCTCGTCTGGCGCCCTGTCGAGCGCGATCGGACCCGTATGGCACGGGTTTTGCATTTCCCTGGTTGAACTCAAATTTCCGCTCGGAATTTCGCCGAGCGAAACCGGGAAAACAAAAATGCGTACCTACTCCTCCGAGCGCGGTTTCACCCTTCTCGAACTCATGATCGCAGTCGCCGTGATCGCCGTTCTGGTCGGCATCGCGATGCCCACTTACACCAATTATTCGGTGCGCGCCAAGGTCAGCGAATGTATCGGCCTGGCCGCGACGGCGAAGCTCGCGGTCAACGATCGCGTGACGCGCAACGGCGCAGCGCCCGGCAGTTCCAGCGAGGCTGGCTTCGACTTCAGCCAGACTGAATATTGCGGTGACATCCGCGTTGCCGACGGCGGCACCGTGGTGGTCGAAACGCAGAATACCGGTGCGACCGACGATCCGGTCATCCAGTTTCGTCTCGACCTGAATACCGCGATCGCCAGCGTCGACTGGGATTGCGAATACGTCAGCGGCGATCCGGCGCACGTGCCGTCCAACTGCCGCGCGCTGGGTACGGCGGCAACCGGCGGTGACAGCGGGTCCGGCTCCGGCGACTCCGGCTCGGGCAGTTCCGGTTCAGGCGGCTCGGATTCGGGCAGCTCGGGATCGGGCAGCTCGGGATCGGGCAGCTCGGGATCGGGCAGCTCGGGATCGGGCGGCTCGGGATCGGGCGGCTCGGGATCGGGTGGCTCGGGATCGGGCGGCTCGGATTCGGGTGGCTCGGGATCGGGCGGCT
>CAYYZR010000475.1:0-1530 GCA_964476005.1 uncultured Halomonas sp. | reverse complement strand
CTTCGATCTGACTTCATCGCCCGAGGGCACGAGGGCGCGGCTGACGTTGGGCTGATTCAAGCGCCCAGGGCGCGGAGGGTCTTTTCCGCCGCCAGCCGATGCCGCGCACCGGCAAAACCCGTTCTCCGTTTGGCGGCACGCTTCGTCGATTGCGTCATGCGTGAACCGTTCGAACCACTCGCCCATGATCGAAAGCTTGGTCGGGAAGTGATTGAATACGCTTGCCCGCGCAACGCCTGCCTTGCTTGCAATGTCGGTCGGCGCTGGAAAATAGGAAAATCGGCCGAATTCCGGTAGGTAAATTTCCTATGGTGTGCCTGTCCCGGCTTTCCTTGCCTGGTGATAGGCTCGCAGAAGCTTCGGGGCACACCGTGCTCGTAGCGAGGCGGTTCGCGAGTACGCGATGGGCGGCTTTCGCGATGAAGAAGCGCGCAGGCGTATTTGCGAATGCGTCGATCACTTCGACTGAGTGAAAGGCGCTCAGCTGAGCCTCGGAGAGTTTCTCGCCTGCGACGAAACTGCGGACCAGCGGCTTGCCGCCGAACAGCTTGAGCCAGCGCGTTGCCACCTCCTTATCCTCCCAGGCCGCCGCGACATCCTGCTGCACGGCTAAAACCAGGTGCGCGTGATTGCTCATTACCGCGTAGGCACAGACATCGATAGCGCGCTGATGACCAGCACCGTGATGGGCCTGTTGCCGCCGATTCGCGCGCGCGTGTGCACTTTCTACTTACGCGGCCTGACTTTGCCTGCTATCGGCCAACGACGGTCGGCACGTGTCCTCGTGCCAGTCTCGGTTTCCCGGACTGGAGTCAGGTAATGGTGCTGGTGGCGCTGTTCGAAGACCGGGCCGACGCGGCATGTTGCGTCCCGACGTCGACCGAAGCGCCGCCGGCTGCGAGCAGTTCCTCGATATAGCGGAAAATCGAAGGCGTGAGTTCACCCTTGGCGTAGATCTTCTGGACCAGCCGGCGCAGGTTGTACGCATAGCGCAAGACGGGATCCAGCTTTCGTTTTTCGCCCTGCAGTTCGGCGCGAGTCTCGGCAAGCTGTGCTTGTGCGGTCTCGAGTTCGGCGCGTGTTGCTTCAAGGTTGTCGCGCATTGTGTCGAGTTCGGACGCCAGTTCAGCGTTCCGGCTTGAACCGGCGTCCTCGGCCGCGGTGAATTTCGCTTGAAGCGCCTCGAGCACTTGGGGTGGTTGCGTCTGCGGCGTCACTTCCGCAAATTCGCCGAGGCCGGACAGGAGTTCTCGGTAACACTTGTCCAGCTTTCGCTGATCCGATCGCATCCGGTCGAATTTAGCGAGAAATGCCCTGGTATCGTCGGCGAAGGTCTCCGGATCCGGGTAGCTCGAGCGTGTGTCTTTGGCGACCGTTTCCAACCAGCCGATGAATCTGCGATTGCGTGAATAATCCTCGAACATGGAGGTCAGCATACGATGCACAGGGGCTGATTTCCAGCAAATTCGGAGACGAATTTCCGGATTTGCGAGGCGCGCCTCAGTTCGGCGTCGGAATCGCGATCCGGCA
>CAYYZR010000474.1:0-1530 GCA_964476005.1 uncultured Halomonas sp. | reverse complement strand
AACGGCGAACCGCGAGCGCAGCGGATTGCCTCGCGTGCGCGACGGCAGCCCGCGCCGTTGGAACTCGAAAGGTCACGCGTCTATACTCTCCCGGTCGGTCGACGTGATCTTCGGCCGTCGACGCTTGCAACCGGCGCAACGACTTACAAGAGAGGATTTCCGGCATGATGAAATGGCTGAACGCGGCGCTGCTGGCGTCAATCGCTTCCATCGCCACGGCTCAGGACGACGCGAGCGGGCAACTGAAACAGGACGTTATTGCGTCGGTCGATGCGCAGGCCGATGCCTTGATCGACCTCAGCGACCGCATCTGGAGCGCGGCCGAAATCGCGTTCCGCGAAACCGAGTCGGCCGAGGCATTGATCGAGCACGCAAGTTCGCATGGCTTCGAGATCACGCGCAATATCGGCGGGATTCCCACGGCGTTCATTGCCGAGTACGGCAGCGGTGAGCCGGTGGTCGGCATCATGGGCGAATTCGATGCGCTGCCGGGCCTGTCGCAGGCCGCGGTGCCTGAGCGCTCACCGGTCGAGCCGGGCGCGCCGGGTCACGGTTGCGGCCACAATATCTTCGGATCGGCCTCCCTTGGCGCGGCCATTGCCATCAAGCAACTCATAGCGTCCGGCGACATCGAGGGCACGATTCGCTTCTACGGCACGCCGGCCGAGGAAAAGTTCTTCGGCAAGCTGTGGATGATCCGCGCCGGCGCATTCGACGGGGTGGACGTGATGATGGACTGGCACCCGTCGGACAAGCTCGAGGCCGACGTGCAAAGCAGCCTCGCGCTGGTCGACTTTCTCGTCGAGTTCGACGGCCAGGCCGCGCACGCCGCCGGTGACCCCTGGAACGGGCGCTCGGCAGGCGATGCGCTGGAACTCTATGCGCACGGTATCAACGCCTATCGCGAGCATGTCAAGCCGACGGTGCGCATGCATTACCACATCATGGACGCCGGCAAGGTCGTCAACGTCGTGCCCGACTACGCGAAGATCTGGGTCCGCGTGCGCGATCGCAGCCGCGCGGGCATGACGCCGGTCTTCGAGCGCGTGAAGGCCATGGCCGAAGGCGCGGCGATCATGGCGAATGTCGATCACGAGATCACGCTGATCTCCGGTGTTCACGAGATCCTGCCGAACCGGACCGGCGGCGCTGCGATGCAAGCCAACCTCGAAACCCTGGGCGGCATCGAGTACACCGAGGCCGAGCAGCAGTTCGCGCGTGAAATCCAGGCCGCGACCGACAAAGAGCCGACAGGCATGGACGCCGAAGTCCGGCCGCTACGCGAGACCGTGGAGAACCCAAGCGGCGGCTCCACCGATGTGGGCGATGTGAGCTATCTCGTCCCGACCATCCGCCTGCGCGCGCCCATCGCGGGCAAGGATGTGCCCTGGCATTCGTGGGCTGTCGTCGCCTCGGGCGGCATGTCCATCGGTCACAAGGGGCTCACCTATGCCTCCAAGGCGCTGGCCATGACCATGGTCGACCTCTACGAGAACCCCGAGCTTGTCGCGGCCATCAAGCGGGAATTCG
>CAYYZR010000473.1:0-1537 GCA_964476005.1 uncultured Halomonas sp. | reverse complement strand
TTCTTCCTGAGCCTTTCCACCATCCCCTTGAGCGTCGCCTGGGTCTCTGCGCGGAACCAGAATTCGGCGAAGCCGTCGGCGTCCAGCGCCTTGGGGTCGTCGAACAGGGCGCCCAGGTCGGCGCGGGCCAGTTCGCGGGTCGCAAGCATCGAGTGTTGCGGCAGTGCCAGGTGAGTGCGGCACCATTCGACGGCACGTGAGACGACCTGGTCGGCCGGCTGTACTTCGTCGACCAGGCCAATTTCCAGCGCGCGCTCGACCGTGATCATCTGGCCGGCGACCAGGTGGCGTTCGGCGGGATAGACGCCGATCAGGCGCACCAGCGCCTGGTGGATCACCGGCGGCACGACGAGGCCGACCTGCACTTCATTGAGACCCAGCCTGAACTCGCCCTGAGCCTGGATGCGGTAGTCGCTGAAAAGCGCGATCACGGTGCCGCCGGCCGGGCTGTGGCCGGTGATCGCGGTGACAACCGGGATCGGCGAGCGCGCGAGCGCTTCGAGCAGGCCGAACAGGCCGTTCCAGAAGCCGATCATGCCCTCGCGGTCGAGTTCCAGCAGTTCCGGCACGTCCAGCCCGGCCGAGAACAGGCCGGACTTGCCCGAAAGCACCAGCGCCCGGGTGCCGTCGGTCTGAGCTGAGCGGACGGCCTCCAGCAGCGTCTCGACCATTTCCGGGTTCAGCGCGTTGACCGGCGGGCGCGCCAGGCGCAGTTCGCGGATCTCGTTGTCGTGATTATGGATATCGAGCATGGATTCAGTCCCGGTTCAGCGTCTGTTTTCTACAGTGTAACCGTCAGCACATGCCAAGGAGGTTGACATGAAAGCCAGATGGTTCGCACTTCTGATTCCGGCCGCCCTCGCACTTGGCTTCGCGCACGATGCCGATGCCGGTGGGTATGGTCACAAGCAGGGACACTACGGGTATTCCCAGTCTCACGGCTACAGCTACGGCGGCTATCGCAGGCACGGCTACGCACCCGCCTACAGGCACCATAACCGCGGCCAATACAGACCCGGCTATCGACACGGCTATCGGTCCGACTATAGGTCCGACTATAGGTCCGACCATCGGCCCGTGTATCGCGCCTACCGCAAAGGCTATCGCCACGGGTACCGGTCAGCTCATCCCGCTTACCGATACGGTTACGGCAAAGGACGACATCACGGTCATTCGCGGAGTTATCGCAGCTACAGGCCGCATCATTACCGCGGCGGCATTACCCTGCACTTCGGTTTCTGAAACCCGGCGCGGCCGAGAAAAGAAAAGGCCCCGATCAATTTCGGGGTCTTTTCTTTTCAACCAGTGACGCGACTCGATCCGGCCGCCATCCTCACACCTCCACCTCGGCCATGTTGCCCTTCGCCTCCAGCCATGCCCGGCGGTCCGGGGCGCGCTTGCGCGCCAGCAGCATGTCCATCAGTTCGTGCGTGTCCGGGTCGTCGTCCACCGTCAGTTGCAAAAGCCTTCGCGAATCCGGATCGATGGTGGATTCGCGCAGCTGCAGCGGGTTCATCTCGCCGAGCCCCTTGAAGCG
>CAYYZR010000472.1:0-1554 GCA_964476005.1 uncultured Halomonas sp. | reverse complement strand
TACTCCGCGTAGAAATGCACGTTGTCGGTGCCCAGGGCGATGGTGACCAGGAAGTTGCGCATGACTTCATGTCCGAGGATGCCGTCGCCGCCGAATTTCTCGCTGATCCGGTGCGCGCCGTACCCGGTCGAACGCTCCCGACCTTCGACCGGTGCGGCAGCCACCACGCCTTCGATCTTGTACGGTCCGAGCTCGAGTTCGTCCAGTCGCATGGCCCTGACATCCGGGCGCACCGTGAGCCCTGCGGCCTGAAGCTGGTCGGCGCCGATTTCCTCGCCCTGCCAGCCGTGCTTGTCGACGATGCGGTCGGTCAACAGGGTGACCGTGTCGCTGCTGGTGTCGAGGTTCATCCAGACCCGCTTGCGGTTGACCTGGGCAACAACCATGGGCTGGTTGAAACGGCCGCGCCGCAGCTTGACGTTGCCTTCGAAACGGCCCATATCGGCGGGCATGAACCGAAGGCGCCGATTCGGATAATCGATCTGCACCACCAGCGCGTTGAGCAGCGGCCGGCCCACGATCAGGCCGATATCTTCGGCCGGAATCATCACCGCGCTGTCGAGTTCGACCGGGTTGCCGCCGAGTTCCAGGGTGAACGTGCTCGACAGCGGTAGCTGTTCGCCGTCCTGGATATCGGGCAGGCTGAGCGATCGAGGCCCCGGTTCGATGCCTGCCTCGCGCGCGAACTGGTACGAAATCGCGTTGGCCGAAATGGAAGTGTCGATCAACGCAGTGGTCTTTTTGCCGTTGATCACGACCTCGACCGCCGGCCGGCTCTCGCCCTCGGCAAACGCCATCCATGCGGCCTCGTCGGGCTGCTGGGCGACCAGCAGGCTCGCATGGGCAAGAATGATAAATGCAAGCAGGCGTATTGCCCCACGGCGGACGGCGGGTGAACGGGCTTCGATTTGTACGGACATGGGGCTCCCTTTTTTCTGTATGTCTCCGGTTGGAATGCCTGTCCTGGCGACTGCGTGCCGGTGCCGTTCCTCCCTGGAGTACCTCTTGCCCCCGGTCCGGTCGTGCGGTTCACCGTCTTGTCCGGACCATGCGCGTTGCGTGAGCCGCATGGGTTCGGATATGACAGGTTTGTTGAAGCTTAGCATTCGAGCGCGTCGGCGCTCAAGCCGATCGGGTTTTGGGCGCTTGCCGACCATCGGGTGAAAGCCGCTGAACCAGGGCTTGCCGGTCCGGCGAATCCAGGCGGAGTCCGTGATGGTGACTGCAAGGCCCGGCGCCGGTCAGCGGGCGACCGTCGGGGTCGTAGCCGATCGCCTGGAACGTCCATCCGCCGCGCAGGTTCTTGACGATCCCGACATGACGGCCCTTGGCGTCGAATACGGCGTGCAGGTCGTTGCGCAGGAAGAAAAGCTCCACCCCCGCCGGATCGATTTCGACGTCGATTTGGACGAAGCGGAAGCGATGCCACGCGATCGCCATGGGTGCGAAAATCGTGTTCAGCGGTGCAAAGCTCCGACGATGGTGTTCGGTCGGACCGTTGCGCAGCAGGCCGAGGTAGTGGGCGTCGGTGCCGTAGCCGACGTTGGTGTGCCA
>CAYYZR010000471.1:0-1560 GCA_964476005.1 uncultured Halomonas sp. | reverse complement strand
CCCACCCGGCGCTTTTCGCGGCCAGCCCGATCAAGCCGGATCGCCTTGCGGGCGTCGACCTGGTCGTGGTGCGCGAGCTCACCGGCGGCCTGTATTTCGGCCGCAAGTTCGAGGGCGCAAACCGGGCCGAGGACGTGTGCAGCTATCGGCGCGAGGAAATCGAGCGCCTGGTTCGGCGCGCCGCCGACCTCACAATCCGGCGGCGCGGAAAATTGACGCTCGTCGACAAGGCCAATGTGCTGGCCACTTCCAGGCTGTGGCGCCGGGTGACCACCGAACTCGTTGCCCGCGAATACCCCGGGCTCGAATTCGAAACGATGCTGATCGATGCCGCCGCCATGCACCTGATCTCGCGTCCGGCGCAATTCGACGTGCTCGTGACCGAAAACCTTTTCGGCGACATCCTGACCGACGAGGCCGCGATGCTGACCGGATCCATGGGCATGCTTCCATCGGCCTCCCTCGGCGATGACGGCGCCGCAGTCTACGAACCCATCCACGGATCGGCCCCCGATATCGCCGGGCAGAACCGTGCCAATCCGTTCGGCATGCTGCTGTCTGCGGCAATGATGCTGCGCCATTCGCTGGGCCTCGAAGAGGAGGCCTTGCTGGTCGAACGTGCGGTCGCCGATTGCCTGTCGGCCGGCCAGTGCAGCGCCGACCTCGGCGGGACGCTCGGCACCGATGCGGCTGGCGCCGCGGTCTTCCAGCGCTTGAGCCGGGCGGCCGCATGACGCCCTCACCTGCGCTGATGGATCTGCTCAGGCGCATCATCAGCGCACCGGTGCATCAAATCGCGAAAGAGACCCCGCTCGAACGCGCCCCCTTGCTCAGCGAAGCGCTGGACCGGGAGGTCTGGCTCAAGCGCGAGGACCTGCAGCCGGTTTTTTCGTTCAAGCTCAGGGGCGCTTATGCCAGGATGTGGCGGCTTAACGCGCGCGAGCGCGCACTCGGCGTGCTTGCCGCCAGCGCCGGCAACCATGCCCAGGGCGTGGCGCTGGCAGCCGGCCGGTTGGGCTTGAGCGCGGTGATCGTCATGCCGGTCACCACCCCGTCGATCAAGGTCGACGCGGTGCGACGGCTGGGCGCCGAAGTCGTGCTGGAAGGCGACGGATTCGACGAGGCCAGCCGTCGCGCCGCCGAGTTGAAACGCGAGTCCGGCCGGGTTTTCATCCATCCGTTCGACGACCTCGACGTGATTGCCGGTCAGGGCACGGTGGGCACCGAAATCCTGCGCCAGGCGCAATCGCCGCCGGACGCGGTGTTCGTGCCGGTCGGCGGCGGCGGCCTGATTGCCGGGGTCGCGGCGGCGATCAAGTGCCTGGCACCGGCGACCAGGATCATCGGCGTCGAGCCGGCCGGTGCGGCCAACTTCAAAGCGGCGCTGGAAGCCGGTCGGCCGGTCGACATCGGCCCGGTCAGCCTGTTCGCAGACGGCGTGGCGGTGCGCAAGGTCGGGGCACATCCTTTCCGCGTGGCGCACGATCTTGTCGACGAGATCGTGACCGTCGGCACCGACCAGATCTGCGCCGCGGTCGGCGAGGTATTCCTCGATACCCG
>CAYYZR010000470.1:0-1568 GCA_964476005.1 uncultured Halomonas sp. | reverse complement strand
CCGCGCCGAGCAGTGCGGCAACGGCATGCGGGCGATCGCCGCGTGGCTGGACCGCGGCGGCGAGCTGGCGCACGGGACCCGGCTGGCCACGCCCGCCGGGCCGGTGGAACTGGCACGCAACGCCGGCGCCGGCTACACCGCGGTGCTGCCCCCGCCGCGGGCGCTGGAACCCGAAGCGCTGGACCTTCCCGCGCCACGGCTTCCCGAAAGCTTCACCGACTGGGCGCTGGTCTCGCTCGGCAATCCACACCTGATCCTGAATTCGGACCGCCCGCCCTCCCCAACCGACCTGGCACGGATCGTCGCGATCCTGGACGACGGTCCGTGGCGTGGCCGGGTCAACATCGGCTTGATGCACATCGATTCCGAAGATCGCGCCGTGCTGCGCGTACACGAACGCGGCGCCGGCCCCACCCAGGCCTGCGGCAGCGCTGCCTGCGCCGCGGCCTGGACCGTCCGGCGACGTCATCCGTCCGACCTGCCCGTGGCGGTCGAGCAACCCGGCGGCAAGCTTGTGGTAGATTTGGCCTCGCGTGCCGGGCACGTCGTCACCGCCGGCCCGGCCTCCGTCGTTTTCGAGGGAACACTTGCATGACCGACCAATACCCCAGCGAAGCCGAAGTCATCGCCTGGCTTCGCGAACACCCCGATTTCCTCAGCCGGCAGCCCGAACTGTTTGCCGAACTGGAAGTGCCGCACGAGGCGGGCACGTCCTCGCTGATCGAAAAGCAGGTCGACATCCTGCGCAGCGACAATCGTCGCCTCAAACGCCAACTGGAACATCTCAGCGGCGTGGCCGGGGAAAACGAACGGCTGATGCAGCGGCTGCACCGGATGGCGCTGGGCCTGGTGGCGACCGATTCCTTCGATGCGCTCTACCAGCGCCTGCACGAAGGCCTGAGCGGCGATTTTCGCGCCGACGCGGTCTGCCTGCTGCTCGATGCGGAAACGGCCGGGAAATTCACCGGTGCCGACATCGCACCGCTGCCGGCAAAACAGCCCGACTGGATGCAGAAGCTGCTGGCTTCGGGCACACCCCAGTGCGGCCGGCTGACCCGCGAAAAACGCGAGGCCGTGTTCGGCGCCCACGGCGCGGAGCTCGGTTCCGCGGCACTGGTGCCGCTGGCCGACCGGGGCCTGCTGGGCATCGGCTCGAAGTCCGACGATCGCTTCCATCCCGACATGGGCACGCTGTTCCTCGAGCTGCTGCGCGAAACCCTGCAATTCCGCCTCGGTCTGGACGACCCCGCAGAGGAAAAGCGGCGCCAGCGCGCCTGACCGACGGCGGGCCGGTTCAATGGCCGATTCCATAGGCTCGGCAATCGATTCGTTTCTCGCCGACTGCAGCGCGCGCGGCCGTCTCGCGAAGGCCAGTCTGGATGCCTACCGACGCGATCTGAGGCGGCTCGAAACCTGGTGCCGCGCGCATGAGATCGATTCGATCCAGGCACTTGACGCGACCGCGCTCAGGGGATTCGCCGCCAGCATGGGCCGCGCCGGGCTGGATCCCAGATCCATCCAGCGACACCTGTCGGCGCTGCGCAAGTTCTTTCGTTATCTGGTCGACC
>CAYYZR010000469.1:0-1571 GCA_964476005.1 uncultured Halomonas sp. | reverse complement strand
CCAGCGCGCCGGGCTGCAGGTCGGCCAGGCTGCGCACGATGCTCTCCGGATCCTGGCCGCTTTTCCGGTCGCGCCGGCGCGTGCGGGTATGGCCGGGAAACAGTTCCGACTCGGTCAGGATGGTGACGCCTTCGTCGGGCAGGCTGCAGCCGCCCGAAAACGGCAGCACCGCCAGCGCCAGCCGGTCGTCGCCGCTGGTGAAAGCGGCCCATGATTCCACCGGCCGCGGCGTGACGCCGTAGCGTTTCAGATTAGCCGCAATCAGTTCGCGCCGCCCGGCGGTATCGGCGGCCAGCAGAATCCTGCCGGAAGCTTCGCGCAACCTTTCGGCGGCCTGCTCCGGCGCGTGGTCCAGGTCCAGCGCCTCGGGCGGCCGGAACGTCGCGCCTGCCGGCTGGCGACGGGTGACGCGCACCGCCGCGGCTTCTTTGAGCGTGTTCAGTAGATCGTCCGAATCCAGGTAGAGCTCTTCGGGTTTGAGCGGCGGCCGCTCACGATCGCCCGCGCGCTGGTCGAATCGTTGCCGAACCTGCTCGGCGAATTCAACGGCGGCCTCGTCGCAGCCGGTGAGAATCACCAGTCGATGCTCGCGCGGAAGGTAATCGAGCAGGCTCGCAGTCTGGTCGAAAAACAACGGCAGATACTGCTCAAGCCCCTGTCCATGCCGGCCTTCGCCGACTTCCTGGTAGGGCAGGGCGCGCCTGAGGTCGACCTCGAAGCGGTTGCGGAAGCGGCGCCGGAATTCGTTGCGCGCGTTGTCGTCGAATGGATATTCGCGGCCCGGCAGCAGTTCGACGTGATCCAGCTTGTCGATGGAGCGCTGGGTCTCCGGGTCGAACGAGCGAATCGATTCGATATCGGTATCGAAAAGCTCGATGCGATACGGCACCGGCATGCCCATGGGCCAGAGGTCGAAAACCGAACCACGCACAGCAAACTGGCCGGGCTGCCAAACCTGGTCGCAGCCTTCGTAGCCGGCGTCGAACAGGCGCTCGCGAAAACGCGCCAGGTCCAGCTCCTCGCTCACCTTGAAATCCACGCTGCGCCCTGCGATGAAGCCGGTCGGGGCCAGCCGCTGCATCAGCGCGTTGATCGGCGCGATGATTACGCCCTCGCGCCGATCCTGCAGGCCGGCGAGAACCTCGAGCCGGCGGGAGACCAGGTCGGGATGGGGTGAATACAAATCGTAGGGCAGGATTTCCAGGTCGGGGAACAGGTCGGCCCGCGGTCCGTCCAAGTGGTTGATGTCGTCCCTGAGTCGGCGCGCCGAATAGCCATCGGAGGCCGCGACCAGCACAGGCCCGCCGCGTCGCCGCGCGTATCCGCTGATCGCCAGCGCAAGCGCAAGGTCCTCCAGCAATGGCCATTGCTGACCCTCGCCGGGTTCGGCGCGCGGCGGGTTGAGCACGGAAAAAGACTGGGTCATCGGGTCGTTCGCTGCGGTCAGAGCCGGCTATTTTACCGGGGGCAAGGAACTTCTGAACAACTCTGCGCGGAGCGCGTTTCAGTCGGAAAAGCCGCAGATCGTGTGGTGCGAACCGAGTGACAGTAGCCATAGCTACGGCTGAGGA
>CAYYZR010000468.1:0-1575 GCA_964476005.1 uncultured Halomonas sp. | reverse complement strand
TCGTCGTTGCGCCGCAGCCACTCCAGCACCATGGCGGCGTGCTCGATTTCCTCGCGCATGTTGTGCAGCAAAATGTCCTTGAGCGCATCGTCCTCGCAGTCGTCGGCGCGCTGACGGTACCAGTCTGCCGCCTCCAGTTCCTCCATCAGCGACACGATGGCGTGGTGCATCGCCAGGGTTTTCTTGCTCAAGCGCTCGCGCGGGGCGTGCAGACCTTCACTGGACATGGTTTCGAACTCCTTGTGGCGGGTTGTCGATAATGATTTCGGTTGCTACCGACCAAGAATAATTCAAGCACCGGCGCAACGGGGGGACGATCATTGACCGGAAACCATGAGCATTCAGGTCACATTCATCCCGTATCTAGCTAAAATAGATGGAGTTTTCGACCTTGCAAACCGAATTGATTCGGTGCATAGTATCGAATGTAGGGAACCGGAGAATGCGTAACGCCCTGTTCATGGACTCGAGAGCCCTGTCAATCTGCCTGATGCTGCTCTGCCTGGCCGGCCCGCTGGCTGCCGGCGAGGTCGAGAACGTGCGCGTCTGGGCCGGTCCGGACAAGACCCGGGTGGTGCTCGATCTTGACCGGGAAGTGGAGTACAAGGTGTTCGCGCTGGAAGGCCCGGACCGGCTTGTCGTCGACATCGATCGCACCAGCATGGCGCTGGATCCCGAAATCGACCCCGAGGTCAGCGGTGTGGTGCGCAAGGTGCGCCACGGCATTCGCGACGGCGAGGACCTGCGTGTCGTGCTCGACCTTGCCGACGCCGCCCGGGTCAAGAGCTTCCTGCTCGCGCCGACCGGTCGTTACGGTCACCGACTGGTCCTCGACCTGTTTCCCAGGAATGCCACGTCGGCCGAGGAACGCGTCCGCTCGGTGGCCCGAAGCCTGCCCGACGACAATCGCGACATGATCGTGGCCATCGACGCCGGCCACGGCGGCGAGGATCCGGGCGCCATCGGCCCCAGCGGCATGTATGAAAAGAACATCGTGCTGGCACTGGCCGCCGAACTGGAGCGACAGATCGAGGATGCGCCCGGCATGCACCCGGTGATGATCCGCACCGGCGACTACTATGTGCCGCTCAACGGGCGATTCGAACGCGCCCGCGAGGCGCGCGCCGACCTGTTCGTTTCGCTGCACGCCGACGCCTTCCGCGATCGGCGGGTCAGGGGCAGTTCCGTGTACGTGCTTTCGCGCAGCGGCGCCTCCAGCCAGGCCGCCAGGCTCCTGGCCCAGAGCGAGAACGAGGCCGACCTGATCGGCGGCGTCGATCTGGAACAAAGCGACGACATGCTGCGATCGGTGCTGCTGGACCTGTCTCAAAATGCCTCAATGGAGTACAGCCAGACTGCGGCATCAAAAATCCTGGACGAACTTGGCGCGATTGGCCGCAACCACCGCAAGCAGGTCGAAAGCGCCAACTTCGTCGTGCTGCGTTCCCCGGATGTTCCGAGCGTGCTGGTGGAAGTCGGATTCATCAGCAACCCCAGCGATGAAGCCAACCTCGGGTCGCGCCGGCACCGGGCGGAACTGGCTACCGCGATTCGGCGCGGCATCGAACAGCATTT
>CAYYZR010000467.1:0-1579 GCA_964476005.1 uncultured Halomonas sp. | reverse complement strand
CCGGAAACCGGAAACCGGAAACCGGAAACCGTCCCTCGCTTATTTCCCCGCCCGCGTCATCAGCCACTGGGTGAGCATGCCGACCGGGCGGCCGGAGGCGCTTTCGGCCTTGCCCCATTGCCACGCCGAGCCCGCGATGTCGACGTGAGCCCAGCGCTGGCCCTTGGTGAAGCGCGACAGGAAGCACCCGGCGGTAATGGAACCGGCCGGCATGCCGCCAACGTTCTTCATGTCGGCGAACGGCGTCTCGATCTGCTGCTGGTAGTCGTTCCACAGCGGCAGCCGCCATGCGCGGTCGGCCGACTCGGTGCCGGCGCCCAGCAGTTCACCGGCCAGGTCGTCGTCGTTGGTCATGACCGCGCTGGCGTGGTGACCAAGCGCCACGACGCAGGCGCCGGTGAGCGTCGCGATGTCGACCATGACCTCAGGCTTGGATTCGCGCGCCGTCCAGGTCAGTGCGTCGGCGAGGATCATCCGGCCTTCGGCGTCGGTGTTGTGCACTTCCACCGTCTTGCCCGACATCGTCTCGATGACGTCGCCCGGTCGATATGCATTGCCGTCGGGCATGTTCTCGACCGCTGCGACCACGGCGTCGACGTTGATCGGCAGTTTCAATCGCGCCACGGACTCGATGACCCCGATTGCAGTTGCCGCGCCGCACATATCGAACTTCATCTGTTCCATCAGATCGCGCGGCTTGATCGAGATGCCGCCGGTATCGAAGGTCACGCCCTTGCCGACCAGCGCGGCCGGCGCCTGGTCGGCGTTGCCGCCGCGCCAGCGCAGGCGGATCAGTCGTGGGCGATTGGTACTGCCCTGGGCGACCGCCAGCAGCGAGCGCATGCCGAGCTTTTCCATCGCGGCGTCTTCGAGCACTTCGACTTCAAGGCCTTCGACTTCGCCGGCCAGTTCTTCGGCGACCTCGGCCATGTATGCCGGGGTGCAGATATTGGGCGGCAGGTCGCCGAGCAGGCGGCAACGACGAACGCCGGCGGCGATGCCGGCTGCGGTCTTGAGCGCCTTCTCGACGCCTTCGGCCGCCGGGAATGCAATCCGGTCGGTGGCGGGTGCGGCGTCGGGTTCGGCCTTCTTGGTGGCCGAGTAGATGTAGTCGGCATGATCCAGGGCGAGCGCGGCCTGCACCGTCTTCCAGGTCAGGTCGCGTCCCGTCAGCTCGATCCGGGCCAGCAGGCAGACCGCGTCGGAGGCGCGCGACCGGCGCAGTGCGGCGCCGGCGCCCCTGGCCGAACGCACGAAGGTCGCATCTTCGAATCGGGCCGCCTTGCCCAGGCCGGTCACCAGCAGGCGCCTGGCCTTGATGCCGCGCGGGTGGTGGATCATCAGCGTCTTGCCGGCGCCCAGCGAAAGCTCGCCCTCTTGGGCCATTTCGGTCAGCAGGCCGTCGGTGGCCGCGTCGAGTTCCGGCAGTTGTTCGCGCACCGGCCTGCCGGAAAAGACACCTATGACCAGGCAGCCGGTCTCGATTTCGGTCGCGGCTTGATCGGTTGCCTGGAACTTGATTGTCTGGATATCCATGGGTAAATCCTTGTCTGTATTCATGGGCTGTCGTCATGCGTTG
>CAYYZR010000466.1:0-1583 GCA_964476005.1 uncultured Halomonas sp. | reverse complement strand
GAATCCAGACCGATGCCGCCAGGATGTCCATCTGGCGACCGTGGTCGTTGACGTAATATTCCCGCGCCACGCGGTGGCCGGCAGCGGCGAGAATGGACGAAACCGATGCCCCGTAAGCGGCGCCGCGCCCATGTCCCACGTGCAGCGGGCCGGTGGGGTTGGCGCTGACGTATTCGGCCAGCACGTCTTCCTTTTCGCCGGTCTGCAGATGGCCGTATCGGTTGCCTGCCGACAGCACTTCGCGCACGACCGAGCGCAGGTGATGATCGCTGGCAAAGAAGTTGAGAAAGCCCGGGCCGGCGATATCGACCTGGCGCACCCGCTTGGACGTCGGCAGCTTGGCCACGATCATCTCTGCGATTTCGCGCGGCTTGCGGCGCGCGGCCTTGGCCAGCACCAGCGCAACGTTGCAGGCATAGTCGCCGTGTTCGGGATCGCGCGGCTGATCGACCTGAAATGCGGGTTCGACTTCGCGGGGCAACCTATCTTCCCGCTTGAGGTAACCCACAGCCTGGTGGATCAGTTCTTCGATGTGGGCGCGCATGGCTCGGGTTGGTCGAAATGCCGGGGTTCAGGAGTGCGTTATTGTACCGGGGCCTGCTTCCGGGTGTTGCCGGTGCGTTATCCACAAAAGCTGTGGATAACCTTGTGCGTAAGCGGGGTTGCTTGCGTTGCAGCGCGCTGGTCAGCGTAGCCGTTGCGGATTGGTCAATAATAGATCACATAATAAATATATATGAATATCATGTGTTTAGAGTTGTTATCTGATTTAAAGGCTGGCAAAATTTCACCAAGCCGCTGTTTTTTGACTGTCATGTGACATTGTGAATAAACTCTACCGGCCGGTGCCGGGGAATTTGGAGGAAGTGTGATGGGATTAACGCTGAGAGCGTTCAACCAGGTGGCACCTGAATTCGGCGCCAGGGTCTGGGTCGATCCGGCGGCCACGGTAATTGGATCGGTCAAACTCGGCGATGACGTGTCGATCTGGCCAAACGTGGTCTTGCGCGGGGACGTGAATAGCATCGAGATCGGCGCGCGCAGCAACATTCAGGATGCGGTAATCGGCCACGTGACTCACGACGGCCCCTACTCGCCGGGCGGCATACCGCTGGTGGTCGGCGAGGACGTCACGGTCGGTCACGCGGCGGTGCTGCACGCATGCACCATCGGCGACCGCTGCCTGGTGGGCATGGGCGCGCTGGTGCTCGACGGTGCGGAATTGGAATCCGACGTGATGCTGGCGGCCGGCAGTCTGGTCAGCCCCGGCAAGCGCCTGGAATCCGGCTGGCTGTTTCGTGGCCGGCCGGCGCAGCCGGTGCGACGATTGAGCGATCGGGAACTGGCAATGCTGAAGTATTCGGCCGAGCACTATGTACGTCTGAAAAACACCTACCTGACCGACGCCGGTGACGAGTACGGTAACGCTTGAAAACTGCGCTGCGAATCTCCCGGAGTGATTGCCTCTACGCTCGTCGATCGGCGAATTTTCGGCAAATCGACCAAATAACATTGACCCTGCAGGTGAAAATCGGCGATACTAGACGGCTAGCCGGGGTGTAGCGCAGCCTGGTAGCGCAACT
>CAYYZR010000465.1:0-1585 GCA_964476005.1 uncultured Halomonas sp. | reverse complement strand
AGTGGCACAGGGCGCACACCACCTGGTTTTTCGAAACCTTCATCCTGGCCGCCGAGCAACCCGGCTATCGGCCGTACCATCCTGCGTTCGAGGAGCTGTTCAATTCGTATTACAACGCGGTCGGACGCCAGCACCCGCGACCGAGACGCGCGCTGTTGTCTCGTCCCGATGTCGAGGAAGTGGGCCGCTACCGCGAGCACGTCGACGCGGCAATGCAAGCGCTTCTCGAGGACTGCGACGAGGCCTCCCTGAAACGCATCGCGCCATTGGTCGAATTGGGCATGAACCATGAACAGCAGCACCAGGAGTTGCTGCTGACCGATCTCAAGCACGCGTTCTCGTTCAATCCGCTGGCGCCGAAGCTGGGCGCCGGCAGCCGAACCTCGGGCGCAACCGCTCGCCCGGCGGAATTCATCGATTACGACGGCGGCATGGTCAAGATCGGCGCGGACCGAAGCGAGTTCTGCTTCGACAACGAAACCCCGCCCCACCAGGTCTGGCTGCCCAACGCCTTTGCGCTGGCCGACCGCCCGGTGAACTGCGGCGACTTCCTGGAATTCATCGCCGACGGCGGCTACCGCGAGCCGCTGCTGTGGCTCTCGGACGGCTGGGCGTGGGTGCAGGAAAACGGCATCGACGCACCGATGTACTGGACGCACCGCGACGGCGAATGGCGGATTCTCACGCTGGACGGCGAGCGCGCGATCGACCCGGGCGAGACGATGTGCCATCTGAGCTTCTACGAAGCCCACGCGTTCGCCGAGTGGTCCAGTGCCCGCCTGCCGACCGAGGCCGAGTGGGAATCCGTCGCCGCGCGGCAACCGTGCCGCGGCAACTTCGCCGGATCGGGGCGGTTCCACCCGACGCCGCCCGAGTCTGCCGACGGCAACAATCCGGCGGCGATGTTCGGCGACGTCTGGGAGTGGACCGCGTCGGCGTACGGCCCCTACCCAGGCTTCAAGCCCGCCGCCGGCGCAATCGGCGAATACAACGGCAAGTTCATGGCCAATCAAATGGTGCTCAGGGGCGGCAGTTGCGCCACGCCCGACGGCCACGCGCGGGCCAGCTACCGAAACTTTTTCTACCCGGCCGACCGCTGGCAATTCAGCGGCGCGCGCCTGGCAAAGGACATCGAATGAATCAGCAGGAAAAGCTGCACTTCGCCGACGACGTCATCGAAGGCCTGTCGGCGTCGCACCGGTCCATCCCGTGCAAATACCTGTACGACGAGCGCGGCTCCGAGCTGTTCGAGGGCATCTGCGACACCGAGGACTACTACGTCACGCGCGCCGATATCGCGTTGCACGAGGCCCACCGCGACGAGATTGCCGAAGCGATCGGTCCGGATGCGCACATCGTAGAGTTCGGCTCCGGCGCCGGCATCAAGATCCGCATCATCCTGGAAGCCACGCATCCGCGCGCGTACACGCCGATCGAGATTTCAGGCGAGGCCCTGGCGCAGTCGGTGGCCGAGTTGTCCGAACAGTTTCCTGAACTGGATATCCGGCCGTTGCAGGCCGACTACACCAGGCCGGTCCCCGACGAGGCGCTGACGCTGGATCCACCGGCACGCCACCGCGTGGTG
>CAYYZR010000464.1:0-1593 GCA_964476005.1 uncultured Halomonas sp. | reverse complement strand
ATACGGCGAATACGACGATCAGCGCAATTGCGCCCAGGACGATCCATTCCATTGCAGATGCTCCCCGAGTGGTCAGTCCCTAGTCTAATCAATTACAGCGCCCGGTTACAGCGGCCTGTCGCGGCCACAACATCGCTGTCACGCTCGTAAATTCGTTCCGAGCGGATCAGCCCCTCTCAGCTGCTTTTCCAGTTTTGCCCAGGTATCGCGGAGCGTGACGGCGCGGTTGAAGACCGGCTTCTCACTGCTGCTGTCGGGGTCGGCAACGAAGTAGCCAGTGCGTTCGAACTGGTAATGTTCGCCGGTAGGTGAGCTCTCCAGCCCGGGTTCCAGTCGCGCGTTCGGCATGACCTGCAGTGATTCGGGATTGATGTGGTCGACGAAGTCGCGTTCCTTGTCGCCGCCGGGATGCGGCACCAAGAACAGGCGGTCGTAGAGCCGCACTTCGGCTTCCACGGCATGCTCGGCCGAGACCCAATGGATCGTGCCCTTGACCTTGCGATCGGCACCGGGCAGGCCCGAGCGCGATTCGGGATCGAAGCTGCAGTGCAACGCCTCGACGTCACCGGAGGCGCTCTTGACGACCTTGTCGCAGCGGATAATGAAGGCGTTTCGCAGGCGCACTTCGCCGCCGGGTTTCAAGCGGAAGAACTTTTTCGGTGCGTCCTCCATGAAGTCCTCGCGCTCGATCCAGATTTCGCGGGTCATCGGCACCTTGCGCGTGCCCATCTCGGGATTTTGGGGATGGTTGGCGGCTTCGAACCACTCGGTTTCGTCTTCGGGGAAGTTTGTCAGAACCACTTTGAGCGGCTCCAGTACCGCCATGCGTCGCGGCGCCCGTTCATTGAGATCATCGCGCAGGTTGCGCTCCATGGCGCCGAACGGAATGATGCTTTCAGACTTCGTCACGCCGATCTCGTTACAGAAATTCCGGATCGATCGCGGCGTGAAGCCACGGCGGCGGATGCCTGCGAACGTGGGCATGCGCGGATCGTCCCAGCCGTCGACAAACCCTTCGTCGACCAGCCGCATCAGGCGGCGCTTGGATAGCACGGTGAAATCCAGATTGAGCCTGGAGAATTCGATCTGCTGCGGCTTCGAGGGCACCGGCAGGTGATCGATCAGCCAGTCATAAAGCGGTCGATGGTCTTCGAATTCGAGCGTGCACAAGGAATGGGTGATGCCTTCGATGGCATCGGACTGGCCGTGCGCGAAGTCATAGCTGGGATAGATACACCATTCGTCTCCGGTGCGCGGATGCGTCTGATGGCGAATGCGGTACAACACCGGATCGCGCATGTTGATATTGGGCGCAGCCATGTCGATCTTTGCGCGCAGCACGTGGGCGCCGTCGGCAAATTCTCCGGCGCGCATGCGAATGAACAGGTCTCGATTTTCGGCCGAATCCCGGTCGCGGTGCGGACTGGGCGTGCCCGGCTCGGTCAGCGTGCCGCGCTGGAGCCGGATCGCATCGGCGTCCTGGCTGTCGACATAGGCCAGGCCGCTGTCGATCAGGTGCAGGGCGTACTCGTAGAGTGTGGGGAAATAATCGGAGGCATAGCATTCGCGGGCCCACTTGTAGCCCAGCCAGGC
>CAYYZR010000463.1:0-1593 GCA_964476005.1 uncultured Halomonas sp. | reverse complement strand
CGGTCGATACCGGATGCCCGGCATCGAGCGGGTTTTTGGTGAAAATCGGTTTCGCCGCCAGCTGCGCTGGCTGATGCGAGTTACTTCTTGGCGCCCCAAGAAGTAACCAAGAAACGCTGCCGGGCGACGCCGCCGGGCCTGCGGCCCGGTGCCCTGCGTTTCTCGCCGCGAACGGCCGGTTCCGAACTCGCTCCCTTGCGGTCGCTCAGACATGCGGAACCGGACTGCTCCGTTCGCGGCTGCGATACTCGGCGGCGGCGACGGCGGGGTGCGGGCACGGCACGTTCGGAGGTTGTTGCTGACGACTCCTCACGTTCGGCGGGCACACCCTCTGCCTCGATGGCGCCGAGAAGCGCAGGGCCGGGCGGATAAAGACGCGCCGCATGTTTGAGCGACCGCAAGGGAGCGAGTTCGGCGCGTCCCGCCCGGACCGAGCATCGCAGGGAACCCGGCGCAGCCGGGCGCCTTCGCGGCATGAGCGCTTTTGCTTACTTTTGTCGCCACAAAAGTAAGTCGCATCAGCTCGCGAAGCGAGCGGCGACAGAAGCCTTTAAATCAAAAAACAGTCCGATGCCGGGCATCCAGAACCGATCGGCGGCGAAACCGCCTTTGACGTTGACGTTGATCTTGATTTTCAATTTGAATTTGAAAAGACCACCGCACCCAGCAAGGGGCCCACCCCCGCAAGCGGGGGAATAATCAAGCAAAAGCTACCAGTTGACCTGCGAACGCAGATACACGAACCGACCGTTGACCCCGATCGGAACGATCGGATCGAAGGCGAAGTTGCCGAAGAAGTTGTTTGCATTCGCCGATGCATCCGGCAGGTTGTCGAACAGATTGTTGGCCCCAGCCGATATCTGCCACTGCGGTCTTACCCGGTACCCCAGCTCCGCGTCGAACGCCCATTCGGCGCCGAAGCGCTGCTGGGCAAAGGTGAACACGCGCTCGACGGCGCCGTAGTACCGGGCCCGGCCGAGCAGGCGCAGGCGGCTGCCCTGCCAGGTCGAGTTCAGCACGCCCTGGTCGCGCGGAATCGCGGTCTCGATGGTGTTCTCTTCCTCGACGCCGACCAGCGACAACGACGGGTTCAGCGCTGCCAGTTCGGCCGGCGGTGCGGCCAGGTCGTCGATGCGGTTCTTGACGTAGGTATAGGCCGCACGCGTGGTCCAGACACCGCCGGCGATCACGGCGGTGTAATCGAGCACCGCCTCGGCCCCAAAGGTCTCGGTATCGACCGCGTTGGTGAACGCGCTGATCGCCTGCACGCCCTGCCCGCCGGGCAGCGACTGGACGATATCGATCACCGCCGGGTCGGTGATGCTTTCCGACAGCGTGATCCGGTCATTCACAACGATACGGAACGCATCCAGCGACAGGCTCAGCCCGCGCGCCAACTCGGCGGTGGTGCCGAGGGTGAAGTTGACCGAGGTTTCCTCGTCCAGCCCCGGAAAGCCCAGCGCCCGCCCGATCGCCGAATCGACGGCGACCAGGCGCGACGAGATCCGCGCGCCCTGGGTCGAAAACGTGTTGTCCCTGCGCGACCAGCCGATCTGGCTGACGGTGGGCGCGCGGAAGCTGTTCGAGGCGCTG
>CAYYZR010000462.1:0-1598 GCA_964476005.1 uncultured Halomonas sp. | reverse complement strand
ACGCGGCCTGCGAGGATCGTGAACACGGCCTGGTCGATCACTGGATAGAACCGATCCGCAGCCTGAACCATTTGCACGCCGGGCAACTCGACGCGCTCGATCCTGAGGCGCGGCGCGACCGGCTGGCCGAACTCAACGTGGTCCATAGCGTGGCACGCATCGCCGAAACGCCTATCCTGCGAAGCGCCTGGGCGAACCAGCACAAGGTCGAGATACACGGCATGATCTACGCGCTGGCCGACGGGCGTCTGCACAAGCTCGATTGCAGCATCGAGCCGGCTTGACCGGTGAGTGCCGAAAGCGCTGACGAATAGCAAAAGGCAACAGACAAGAGGCAACAGGGCAAAGCTGGACACGAAGAGCACGAAGAAGGCACGAAGGACACGCAGAGAGCCCGTTGGTCCTTGAGTCTGGGGCATTGGCGCGACCGATTTCCATCGTGCTAGCATGGAAACTGGCAGATACGGGGATTCGATCATGCAAAGGCTTGTCACATTAGTTCTTATCGTTTCTCTGACGTCCATCGGCGGACCGGTGTTCGCCGACGATGCGAACCCGACGACGGCGGAACCGGACCCGGATATCGCGGCGGCGGAGGAACAAAACCGCAGGTTCCAACAGGCACTCCCGCGCGTATCCGAATGGCTGCTCGAGCACAGCGACCGGCGCAAGCGCGCTGCCGGCCTGTTGTACCGCGTCGATGCCGGAATCAGGCTGGACGCGCAAGCGGAGCTGGTTGAGCGAATGGCAACCGACGACCGGTATCGAGACCATGAGTCGATCCGTCAGGCGGCGCTGGACGCGCTGGCCCGGGCCGAAGCCAGGGACGACGACCTGGGCACATTCGAGCCCGCCGAACTGCTCGACCGATTCGAAAAGGCGATTCGGACCACCACCGACGGCGCGGCGCTGGCGTGGCTTGCGACCGCCTGCGCAACGGCCGATATCGAGTCCTTCTGTATCGACGCCGGGCTGGACGATGCGATCGTCCGGCACGACGGCGCCAACCTGATGAGCCGCCTGACGCTGGTTCCGGGTGCACAGGGCGAGACGCGCGACCGATTGATCATCGAAGCCGACAGCACCCAGAACTACGTCAGCCAATTGACGGCCGTGTGGTTCGAGGCGCTTGACGAAGGCCCTGGTGCCGGCCTGTTGAAGAGGCCTTATGACAAACTGGTCGCCGCCTTCAGTCTCAGCATGGCTTACGGGATACCCGCTTATCAGCCGGTGACTCAGGCGTGCGGCGCGGAAATCACGCCCGGCGGCGAACTCGATCGGGCCTGCGGTCGAATCGCCGAACGGATGATCGCCGATTCGCAGACGTTGATCGGTCAGTTGATTGGATTCAGCCTGGCGTCATCCCGTGCCGAGGCGCGCGATGACCAGGCGACGGTCGCGAGTATCGAGCAGCGCAAGATCTTTGAGAACGCCGTACACACTTGCCGCGGGACGGCGCTGACTAATGAACTCGAAAATTTCGACGAATCCAGCGCCCGGAATTTCGTGAAAATGCTCGACAAGCATGGTGAAATCGGAACCTGGGAGCGCCTCGCAGTGCGGTTAGGCATCGACTGCTCCAACCCGGATGCGCCGAT
>CAYYZR010000461.1:0-1599 GCA_964476005.1 uncultured Halomonas sp. | reverse complement strand
CCCTCAGCGGATCCCCGGTCCAGCCGAGTTCATCCCATTCCACGTATTCGTTTCCGGGATCGTGACAGTCCATGCATCCATCAACGATACCGCCGTAGCCCAGCGCCTGGTCGGCCGGGGCGATCTGGTGATTGACGGTCAGAAACATTGTCGTCTCCACGAATTCGTAAGTACCACTGTATTCCTGGCCGGTATACAGCGCGCCATCTTCCAGCGCCAGGTTCCAGTCGAACTTGCCCCAGTAGGGATTCGGGCCGCCGGCGGTGCCGAACAGGTGAGGTACCGACACCGTCTTGGTGACCGGATCAACCGCCTGGTCGCCGATCATCAGCTTGAACGGCCGGATCATGGCGTCGGGGTCACTACGATCGCCCAGCGGGTTGGCCAACGGGATGGGAACTTCGTCGTACTTGTCATTGACGACGACCACCTTGCGATCCCATTTTCCGTTGTACCAGCGCAACACCGGCCTTACGTTGAATTCCCAGTTGAACGTGCCCTTCTTCTTGTCGTAGGCGGGGCGGCCGGTATCGGCGTCGATCGGGATCGGGCTGATGTTCTGGCCGGCGTCCGACCAGTACCATTCGGTCTTGGTCGAAACCGCCTTGGCGATTGCCGGAATATGGCAGCTCGTGCACGCGAGACGCTCGTGCCAGTTGGCGAAGAACAGCGTGTGCTCGGATGCGGTTCCGTCGTGAACGACGTCCTGGGAGCCGTGGCAGTCGGTGCACTCCTTCATTTCGCCTTCGTGGACGGAATGAAGCTCCTGTCCGGCGATACCGTGATTGACCGCACCGGTCTTCGGATCATGATTGGCGGCATGGCAGGCGACGCATTCGAAGTCGGCGCCGTCGCGGCCCATGTGGACGTCCAGGTCTGCGCTTGGATCGATCATCGCGCTGGAAATGTCGCCGTGCTTGACGTTGTCGCCGCCGCCGGCAAAGGCGTGGCAGCCGATGCAGTTCTTGCGCGTGGGCACCGAGTCGACCCTGATGCTTTTCGCCACGAGATTCAGATCGACGCTCGGGTCCGGCATGCCGGCACTGGTCTTGCCCTTCTTGTAGGTGCCGGACTGGTCGTGGCAGACCAGACAATCGACGTTTTCCGGGTTGGTGAAATCGTAGCTGTTGTCCTTCCAGCCGTAACCGACGTGGCATTGCGTACAACGCGCTTCATTGGTGTCGGTGGCGATACAGAAATTGTTGATCAGATCGCGCTTGCCGAGAATCATGCCTTCAAGACCATCGATGTTCTCGACCTTGCCGGCCCACTTGAAGTGCCCGGAATCCAGCATCTGGGTGCCGGCTTCCTCGTGGCACTGCAGGCACGACGCGGTGCCTTCGTAAGGCTGGTCGCTGAAGAAATGTTCGTGAACATCGACGCCGTTCATTTCGGCTTGCTGCACGACATCGGCAACCGACAATGTCGAGTCACCCGAAGAATTGGCGGCGGATGTGAGAGCCGGGATCATCACCAAGGCGAGCAGGCCGGCTAACAGAAAACGGGCTGGTCTACAGCAAGAGGGCGGGAGTTTGCAGGAATTTACGTCGTTCATGACTTCTCCTTTGCATGCGACGTGGAGGTAGGCGGAGGTGTCCC
>CAYYZR010000460.1:0-1606 GCA_964476005.1 uncultured Halomonas sp. | reverse complement strand
TATGGAGCCAATGCCGTACTTGCGTAAACCGTAAACCGCCGGCTTCGATCCGGCGGTCGGCGTTCCGTTTCAGTCCGTCGGCAATCTACAATGTGTCTGTGCAATCCGGAATCGCGCTCGCGGCCGTGTTGCTTGATGGCCGCCGTGAGCTTTTCCCGGAAACCCGAACCCCGAAACCGGAAACCGAGATCATGAACCTGACCCAGACCGAACGCTCCCGTGAACTCCAGCGCAAACTCGAGGCTTTCGTCTCCGAGCGGGTCGAGCCCTTCGAGCGCGAGATTCAGCAGCGCATCGAGCAGGGCGCGGACCGCTGGCAAGTGCCCGACGGCATGGCCGAGCTCAAGAACGACGCCCGCGACCAGGGCCTGTGGAACCTGTTCCTGCCCGACGCGAGGATGGGTGCGGGCCTGAATACGCTGGAGTACGCGCCGCTGGCCGAGGTGATGGGCCGCTCGCTGATCGCGCCCGAGGTGTTCAACTGCAACGCGCCGGATACCGGCAACATGGAAGTGCTGTATCACTATGGCTCGGACGAGCAGAAGGAAACCTGGCTGAAGCCGCTGCTGGCCGGCGAGATTCGTTCGGCGTTCTGCATGACCGAGCCTGACGTGGCGTCTTCGGACGCGACCAACATGGAGGCGACCGCCGCCATTGACGGTGACGAAGTCGTGCTCAACGGCCGCAAGTGGTGGTCGACTGGTCTGGGACATCCCGACTGCAAGGTGCTGATATTCATGGGATTGACCGATCCCGACGCCGATCGCCACAGGCGGCATTCAATGGTCGTCGTCCCGGTTGACGCGGAAGGCGTGAAGATCGAACGCATGCTTCATGCGATGGGCTTCGACGATGCGCCCTACGGCCACGGCGAAGTCTCGTTCACCGACGTCCGCCTGCCGAAATCGTCGATCATCGCGGGCGCGGGCAGGGGCTTCGAAATCGCACAGGGCCGGCTCGGGCCAGGACGCATCCACCACTGCATGCGCTCGATAGGTCTTGCCGAGAAGGCGCTGGAACTCGCCTGCAAGCGCTCGCTGTCGCGCGAGGCTTTCGGCAAGCCGCTGGCAAAGCTGGGCGGCAACGCGGAGAGAATTGCCGATGCGCGTATCGCGATCGAACAGGCTCGACTACTGGTGCTCAAGGCCGCCTGGACGCTCGACGAGAAGGGCATTCGCGGGGCAATGAGCGAGGTCTCCCAGATCAAGGTCGCGGTGCCGCGCATGGCGTTGGACGTGATCGACATGGCCATGCAGTTGCACGGCGGCGCCGGGATGTGCGAAGACTTTCCGCTGGCCCAGGCCTGGGCCGGGGCGCGCTCGCTGCGGATTGCCGATGGGCCCGACGAGGTGCACAAGATGTTGGTGGCGCGGTTCGAATTCGGAAAGTACAGGTAAGATTCGACGGTTTCCGGAAGTCGGAAGTCGGTCCGGGTTTTCAGACCACTGATTACCGACCACCGACTACCGATTTGCCCTAAACCCTAAACCCTAAACCGAAGACCTCAAACAAGCCATGTCTCAATCTGCCAGCGAGAACCTGATCGACAAACCGCGCGCGTTGCGCGACGAGGACGCGTTCGACGTCGAAGCGCTGGATGCATGGC
>CAYYZR010000459.1:0-1609 GCA_964476005.1 uncultured Halomonas sp. | reverse complement strand
GTGCCGGCGCTGGCCTATCTGCTGATGTCGGTCAGCCCGGGCAGCATCTTCATGATTGCCGAGACGGTCGATCCCGACCAGATCGACGAGTTGATGGGCATCGTCACCGAGTATTTCGAAGCGTTTCCCGGCATGCGCGCGTTCGCCAATCGCGGCTCGATCATATCCGGCAACGAAGGCGGCACACGCAGCGTCAACCTCGACATCAGCGGTCGCAACCTGGCCGAAATCTACGGTGTGGCCCGCACCGCGATGCGCTACGCCGAGCAGGCTTTTGACAATCCGCAGATCGGCTCGTCGCCGGGCTCGCTTTCGCTGGACCAGCCGCTGATCGAAGTGCGGCCCGACTGGGCGCGCGCGGCCGAACTGGGCTTCAGCGCCAACGAACTGGGCTTCGCCGTCGCCGCGCTCACCGACGGCGCGTTCGTCGACGAGTACTTCCGCGGCGATGACAAGATCGACATGTTCGTGTTCTCCAGCGCCGGCAGCGATCGCGAACTGGCCGGGGTGGAGGATCTGCCGGTCTACACGCCGTCGGGTCAGGTCGTTCCGCTTTCGGCCGTCGCCGACCTGGTCGAGACCGTGGATACCGATTCGGTGCGACGCCTCAACGGCCGCCGCACGGTGACGCTGAACGTGATTCCGCCGCGCTCGACGGCGCTGGAGACGGCCGTCGAGCGGGTTCGCGTCGAGGTCATCGACAAGATG
Organism: uncultured Halomonas sp.; assembly: GCA_964476005.1. Lineage (GTDB taxonomy): Bacteria > Pseudomonadota > Gammaproteobacteria > Xanthomonadales > Wenzhouxiangellaceae. The sequence goes on along the minus strand of CAYYZR010000459.1, from coordinate 901 downwards.
CGCGCCGAAGGCGAGCTGCCGCAATCGGTGTCCATCGATATCTCCGGGGCCAGCGATCAACTCACGGAGACGCGCGAAGCGCTGGGCGGCAACTACGTGGTCGCGATCATCCTGAGTTTCCTGGTCATGGTCGCGATCTTCCGGCACTGGGGCTGGCCGCTGGTGATCCTGACCGCCGTGCCGCTGGGCATCGCCGGGGGCGTCGCCGGCCTCGTCGCACTCAACGCCGTGGGCGTGCGCCAGCCGTTCGACATGATCACGATGCTGGGTTTTTTGATCCTGCTCGGCGTGGTGGTCAACAACCCGATCCTGATCGTCGATCGCACCCTGTCCAACCTGCGCGAAGGCATGCACGACATCAACGAGGCGGTGCGCGAGGCGGTGGCCAGCCGCATTCGCCCGATCATGATGTCGATGATCACAACGTTGTTCGGCCTGGCCCCGCTGGTGTTCATTCCCGGCGAGGGCACCGAGCTTTACCGCGGCGTCGGCGTGGTGGTGCTCTCGGGCCTGCTGTTTGCCACGCTGGTCACGCTGACGTTCCTGCCGGCGCTGCTGGTGACCGTGCTGCGGTTCGTGACCGCGTACAGGAAATCCCCGGCCGCAAAACCCGCCTGAGCCGACATTCAAGGGCAGAGGGACGGCGCCGGGCCAGGGTCCGGTATTTGCAAACTCAGTGCTCGGGGTTCGGATGCTCGCGTTCGCCCCGGAGCCTGGTGCCTGCCGCAAAGATCGCGACGATGACGGCGCCGATCGCCGCTCCCAGCAGTCCGTCGAGCAGCAGCGGCGTGACCGCCTCCAGCGGCCCGGTCAGTGCCGCCCAGCTCCCGAACAGGTGCTCGATCGGGGGAATGCTGTGCGAGAAGATCCCGCCGCCGACCAGGAACATCGCGATGGTGCC
>CAYYZR010000458.1:0-1620 GCA_964476005.1 uncultured Halomonas sp. | reverse complement strand
TTGATCGACTGATCGAGCAGGATGATGATGCCGGAGATGAAGTTCGATACCACCTTCTGCAGGCCGAAACCTATGCCGACGCCGACCGCGCCGGACAGCACGGTCAATGCGGTGAGGTTGATATTGAGCAGCTGCATGCCGATGAGAACGGCGAAGACCATCAGCGAGATTCGCGTGATCTTGCCCAGCAGCACACGCAGGGACGGTGTCAGGTCTTCGGTCTTCTGGATGCGGGAATCCAGGATGTTGCCGAGCTTCAGCGCCAGCCACAGCAGGACCCCGACGGCAATCAACGCGGTCATGACCTGCCACAGCGAAATCTTCAGTACCGGAATCGCCGCGCTGTCCAGGATGGCCTGGATGTCGTCGGTAATGCCGAGCAGCGTCGCCGCCACGTATACCCAGGCCACGAGCGCGAATAGTTTCGCGATACTCCTGTGACGGATGATGCGGGAAACGGCTGAAATGACAAGCCACGCGGTCGAAAGCAGCATGGTCGCGTAGACCAGGTAATTGCTCTCGGGCCAGCCGGAAATGCGGGTCGCGATGTAGGCGATGCCCAGAAACAGCGCCATGAAGAACCATTGCAGCCGACGCAGGAACGCGACGATGACGCGCAGCAATCCGCGCATGCCGTGTATGCGTCGAACCGCGCCTTCTATTTTTTTCTCGACCAGACCGGCCAGAAGCCAGCCCGGGACCACGGCCACGACGATGATGCCAAGCTGATAAAGGATCTCCGGCGAACTCAGGTAGTCCAGCGACAACTCATAGAATGCCGTTGCCCGCTCGACCAGCCGGTCGATAGTCTGTTCATCCACCGCCGAGTTTTCCTTTGCGCGTGACCTCAAAAACTATAACACCGCCCTCAAACGCTTTAGAGAAGCCTCGCTTGACAAACGCATCAACCCGGGCAATAATATAACCTATAGGTATCAATAAATAACCTCTAAGTTACTTTCTGAAACCCTGAACTAGCGTTTACATATTCGGAGAACATCAATGAGCACACATTCGAATCCGTCTCCCGCCGAGTTGGCCGATCGCAGCCTGCAGCTTCTCGTCTGTTCAATGTTCGCGGTTGCCCTCGTGTTCTGCCTGTCCGTCGCCGAGTTCTTTGCAGGCGAGTCGGCCGCCGCGATCATCGACATTGCCGTCAAGGTGCTGGGGGTTGCCATCCTTGGGCTGATGGGTCTGCTGTACTTCTGGAAATTTCGACCGATGAGCACCGGCCGGCTGCGGGAGAGCCTGGCAGAGGACGGGTTTCTGCAAGTGGGCTTTCAGAAAGCCATGGCGAAGTCGTGGATGCTGAGCTTCGTCATCCTGACCGTACTGCAGGCATTGGACAACCTTGTACTCGCGCGGCTGCCGCTGATGCCGCTGGAAATCGTCATCAAGAGTGTCCTGGCGCTCATGCTGCTGTTGTTCAGTGTCTTCTTCCTGCTGTACACAAGAGCGGGCAGCATCGATGACTAGCGAACTGGAAAACAGGATCAGGGTTTTCCGTGCCGAACACCGGCTCAGCCAGGCCGACCTGGCCGAAGCGATCGGCGTATCGCGAAAGACCATCAGCACCATCGAGGTGGGCCGGTTCGTGCCGTCCACCATCATCGCGCTGAA
>CAYYZR010000457.1:0-1627 GCA_964476005.1 uncultured Halomonas sp. | reverse complement strand
TGCTGACCAGCCCGAACATGGCGCTGATCTCCTGGCGGTTCTCGGCGACGTGGTTGAGCAGCGCGCGCAGGTCCTTGAGATCCAGCAGCAGCAGGCCGGCCTCGTCGGCGACCCGGAATGCGACGCTGAGCACGCCTTCCTGGGTGTCGTTGAGTTCCAGCATGCGCGACAGCAGGATCGGGCCGATTTCGGTCACGGTCGTTCTGACCGGGTGGCCGCCGCTGCCCCACAGGTCCCAGAACACGGTCGGATTGGGTTGCTGCACGTAGCCCTCGATGCCGATGGTCTCGATGCGCTCGTCGATCTTGCGGTGCGGCGTACCGGCCGCGGCCAGTCCGGCGATGTCGCCCTTGGCGTCGGCCATGAATACCGGCACGCCCATGCGCGAAAAGCCCTCGGCCATCAGCATCAGGGTCACCGTCTTGCCGGTGCCGGTGGCGCCGGCGATCAGGCCGTGGCGGTTGGCGTAGCGGGCGTCCAGGCGAAGCTGCCGGGCGCCTTTTCCGATCAGGATGGAGTCATGGGTCACTGGTTTTTCCGAGCGCAGGAAACAGGCTTCATGTTAGCCGAAGCGCAATTGTTGAAACCGGTGAATGAACGCAAAGGGATCGGTCTTGACGGTTTCCGGGGTCGATTCAGATAAAGTGCAGCTTTGGATGCGGAATTCAGGCTGATGGCACTGGTCACGATCGCCAAACTTCACGACATCGCGCTGGCCCAGATGGTGCGGATGAAATTCGAGTCCGAGGACATTCCCGTCCACCTGGGGTCCGAAGGCTTCGCGACGCTGCTGGGTGTCCAGAGCAGCTACAGCGCCGTTCGCGTGCAGGTGCCTGAACCCTACGCGCGGCGCGCCCAAACGGTTTACTCCGAGTTGATGCAGATCCTCGAACAGGAAGAGTAGCCGGCCGGGGTCTGCCGGCTCCGTGCTTCAGGGTTCGGATTTGGAATTTTTCGCCCGCGGGTGGGTCTTGTCGTAGACCTCGGCCAGGTGTGCGAAGTCGAGATGGGTGTAGATCTGTGTGGTCGACAGGTTGGCGTGGCCCAGCAGTTCCTGGACAGCTCTCAGGTCGCCGGACGATTCCAGGATATGCGAGGCGAACGAGTGCCTGAGTTGATGCGGATGCACGTGCTGGCCCAGACCCTGGCTGACGGCGCGTTCGCCAATCCGCTTCTGGATCGCGCGAATGCCCAGCGGCGTACCCTTGGCGGTGGTGAAGATGTAGCGCGAGTCGCCGCGGCTGAAGGTCGCCGAGACGCGCCGCCAGTCGGCCAGTGCCGCGAGCGCGTGCCGGCCGACCGGCACGATGCGTTCCCTGTCACCTTTTCCTATCACCCGCAGCAGGCCCTGCGCCCGATCCAGCCGGTCCCAGCGCGCGTCGGCCAGCTCGCTGACCCGCAGGCCCGACGAATAGCAAAGTTCGAGCATGGCCCGGTCGCGGACATCCAGCGGTTTGTCGCCCTTGATTTCCAGCAGCTGCAGTACCTGGTCGGGGTCCAGCGTGCGCGGCAGCTTGCGCCGGGCGCGCGGCGCCTTGAGGTCGGCGGCCGGGTTGGCGGCCATCCGTCTGTGGTCGACCAGATAACGAAAGAACTTGCGCAGCGCCGACAGGTGTCGCTGGATGGA
>CAYYZR010000456.1:0-1627 GCA_964476005.1 uncultured Halomonas sp. | reverse complement strand
TTGTGTTCACTCTTTGGTTTTCATCCGCGTTTTCCGCGTAAATCTGCGGCAAAACGGCTTTTCGGTGGATGCGCTGTGACTCCCCGTTTCCGCGGGAGCTGGTTTGGATTCCGGTTGCAAAGGCCGCGGCGGCGGGGCCGCCGCGAAAGTTTGAATCGGTGCCTCAGAAGCTCAGGCGCAGGTTGGCGCGATAGATATTGAGGTCGAATTCGTAGGTCTCGACGCCCAGGCTGAGGCCGAAATTGCGATGAAACTTGAACAGCAGGTCGGCGCCGAGAATGCCGTCGCCGCTGTCACCGTCGCTTTGGTAGCCGCCGAAGACCCTGCCTTCGACACGGTCGTTGAAGCCGTGGCGCAGGCCGATATCGCCGCGAAATCCGTCGTCGTCAGTCGAGCCGATTTCAATTGCTGCGTACGAGCCTTCGACGAACAGATCGGTGTTCGGCTGCAGGTTGAAGCGGTAGCCGAGGCCGAACTTGTACAGGTCGATATCGAAATCGGAATTGATGAATGGTCGTCTGATGCCGGCTTCCCAGCGATCCCAGCTGCCGTGGACGTAGACCCCACCGGCAAGGTCGGCAGAGGCACGTACGTTGAATCCGGTTTCCGTTTCGGAAATGCCAACAGCGTCGATCTCGACGATCGAAACGCCACCTTCAAGGTAGCTGTAGCTCAGATCTCCCCCCGATTGAGCCATCGCCATATTGCAACCCACCGTGACTGCCGTCAACGCGAGGCCGGCAAGCATTGTTTTGCGCATTCTCATGTTCTCCAGTTTAAGTCGTGCCTGTTCCCCGCCCGGAAAACGGTCGGAGTCGGTCGCCGTAGGTACATCGGTCCTGATTTTTGATCGGCTATCAATCGGTCATTGATTAGAGCAGCATCCCACCGCTGGTCGCGACGATACACTAGATTCGGCGGCTGTGAATTGCCGAAAGTCAAATTGTTCCATGCGACGCCGTCTTGCGAATTTATTGCCCAGATTCAGGCGCTTGATGGTCCTCGAGAATTTCGAGCAGGGAGTTCAGTACCCGGTCGGCCGCCTGGATGCCCGGGTCGTCGGGTTCGAAGACCGACGGCACGGCAATGACGGTCATGCCGGCGGCCTTGCCGGCCGCGACGCCGGCCGGGGCATCTTCGAAGACCATACATCGTTCGGGTTCCACGCCCAGCCTTTCGGCAGTGGTCAGGAACACCGCTGGATCGGGCTTGCCGCGTGCTTCGTGGATGCCCGAGTGGGTGAGGTCCAGCAACGCCGCCAGTTCGAGCTTTCCGACGACCGCGTCGATCAGCGCCGGCGGCGACGACGAGGCGATGGCGAGCTTGAGTCCGGCATCGCGCAGCAGGCGCATGGTCCGGTGCACGCCCGGCAGCGCTTCGCCCTTGTCCAGGATCAGGCGCGTGACCTCGGCGAGCACCCGCTCGACCATCTCGTCGACCGGTGGGCCCTGCCAGTCGAAGCTTTCGTGCCACAGCGACAGCACTTCGTCGATCCGACGCCCGGCCGTGGCCCGGCAGAGCTCTCGGGTAACCGGCACGTCCCAGGGCGCGTAGGTCGCGATCTCGGCGTCCTGCCACAGCGGTTCGGAATCGATCAGCAGGCCGTCCATGTCGAAGATGGCGGCGG
>CAYYZR010000455.1:0-1638 GCA_964476005.1 uncultured Halomonas sp. | reverse complement strand
CCACCTGCGCCAGCGCCACCTGGGCCTGGACGTGCCGGTGGCGGCTGCAATCCTGTTGGCGCTTTTTTCCAGCGTGCTGATCACGCTGTTCGGCCAGGGTGAGGTCTACTTCGATTCGGTCGTGATGTTCGTTTTCTTCCTGCTTCTTGGGCGCTTCGCGGTGATGCTTGCGCGCCAGCAGTCCGGCGCCGTCCACAGCGCGCTGGCCCGGGCGCTGCCCAGCCAGGCGCGCCGGCTGACGACGACGGGCAGCGAAGCGGTCGGACTGGTCGAACTGCAGGTCGGCGATCGCGTCATCGTGGCCGACGGCGACGTGGTTCCGGCCGACGGGGTCGTGATCGAGGGCGACGGTTCGGTGGATGAATCGCTGCTTTCCGGCGAATCGGAGCCGCGTCCGCGGGCGGCCGGCGACGCGGTGCTCGCCGGCAGCCTCGTCACCGGCGGCTCGCTGCAGCTTCGAATCGAAAAACTCGGCAGCGGCACGGTGCTTTCCGGCATTGTCGAATTGCTCGGCGAGGCCCGTCGACGCCGGCCGCGCCTGGCCCGGCTTGCCGATACCGTCGCGGCCTGGTTCATTGCGTTGATCCTGATCTCGACCGGCCTGGCGGCCATCTACTGGTGGCAGACCGACCCGGGCAGCGTCATTCCGGTGGTGCTGGCCATGCTGGTCGTCGCTTGCCCGTGCGCACTGGCCCTGGGCACACCCACGGCGCTGGCTTCGGCCACCCGGGGCCTGGCGCTGGAAGGCGTGCTGACGGCCAACCCCGACGCCCTGGAAGCGTTGCCGGGCATCACCCATGTGGTGCTCGACAAGACCGGTACGCTGACCGAGCCCGGCGCGCGCCTGGTCGAAGTGCGGCCGGGTACGGGCCTGGGGCGTGATGAAATCCTGCAGCTGGCCGGCGCGCTCGAGCGGGTCAGCAATCACCCGATCGCGCGTGCGCTTGCGCCGTTCGATTGCGGCCGGCCGGTGGCGCAAGCGGAGAATGTCGCGGGTGCCGGTGTCATGGGCGTGATCGACGGTCGGAAATACTGGCTGGGCCGCGCCGACTGGGTATCCGGGCGGGCCGGCGGTCGGTGGTCGGAGCCCGGTGAGGGCATCTGGCTGGCATTGCTGGCCGAAGGCGCCGACGAACCCGCATGGCTGCGCGTGGAGGCCAGGCTCCGGACCGGTACGCAAGCGCTGATCGAGCGCCTGAAGGATTCGGGCATCCGGGTGGTTCTGGCCTCGGGCGATCGTGAGGTCAACGTGGCCCCGGTCGCCGCCGCCCTGGACATTCAGGCGTTCCACGCGGCCATGCGACCGGAAGACAAGCTGGCGCTGGTCGAGCGATTGCAGGGGCAGGGCGCCAGGGTCGCGATGGTCGGCGACGGCATCAACGACGCCCCGGTGCTGGCCGGCGCCGATATCTCGATTGCACTCGCCGAGGGTGCCGCCATTGCCCGCACCCAGGCCGACCTGGTGGCCACGGGCAGGGACCTGAATCCGTTGATCGCAGTGTTCGACCAGGCGCCCCGGGTGCGTAGAATCATTCGCCAGAATCTGGTCTGGGCGCTGACATACAACCTCGGCGCGTTGCCGCTGGCGGCCGCCGGCCTGGTGCCGCCGTGGGCTGCGGCCATCGGCATGTCGGCCAG
>CAYYZR010000454.1:0-1638 GCA_964476005.1 uncultured Halomonas sp. | reverse complement strand
CGCCGACCTTGCGGCCGATCGCGCTCGAGCCGGTGAACGACATGAGATCGACCCGCTTGTCGTCTATGAAGCGCTGGGCCAGTGCGTGGCCGGATTCCATGAAGCTGGTGAAGATCGGCGGGAAGTCGGTGCCTTCCAGCGCTTCGTTTGCAATGTTTTGAACCGCGGCACAGCACAGCACGCCCTTGGGGCTGGGCTTCCAGATCGTTGCGTTGCCGCAGATCGCCGACAGCAGCGCGTTCCAGGCCCACACGGCGACCGGAAAGTTGAACGCGGTAACCACGCCGACCACGCCCAGCGGATGCCATTGCTCGTACATCCGGTGACCGGGGCGCTCGGAATGCATGGTCTTGCCGTAGAGCATGCGTGACTGGCCGACCGCGAAGTCGCCGATGTCGATCATTTCCTGGACCTCGCCGTCGCCCTCGGGCTTGATCTTGCCCATTTCCATGGCGACAAGACTTCCCAGCGGATCCTTGTACTTGCGCAGCGCCTCGGTGACCAGCCGGACGGCCTCGCCGCGCTCGGGCGCCGGTACCTGGCGCCACGTACGCGCGGTTTCCACGGCCTGCTCGAGAACCCGCTCGTAATCGGCTTCGGATGCGGCGTGAACGCTGGCGATTACTTCGCCTGTTGCCGGATTGATCGAGTCGATTTTGCCGGCATCGGTGGTGGTCGACCATTGGCCGGGGCCGAAGCATGCGCCGGGGTTTTCGGCCTTCAGGCCGAGCGAATCGAGTATGTTGCTTGCGCGCTTGCTCATTGCGGGTTTCCCTTCCTTGTAAGTTCAATGCGTCAATCGATCATTATCGCATTGCCGGCCCGATTCGTCCGGTTGGCGCGAGCACCGCTTGCCGATCGCGCCGGCCGGTCAGCCGCCGAGCCAGTCGGCGACTGCGGGAATCACTTCGTCGAGAACCGCTTCGAAGCCCGTCACCAGTTCGGCAGCGTCGGTGCCCTCGACGGGCCGGCGCGCCTCGAACAGTTCGCGCGCCAGCAGTTTGGCCGAGCGGCTGTCATAGAGGCGGGCCTCGAGGCGGATTTCGGCCTCGAGGCGGCCGTCGCCGGTCTCGACCAGTTCGAATCGGCGCAGGTCCAGCGCAAGCGTCCGGTCCATTCCGGCGGCCCCGGCGCTGACCTCCTCCAGCGATCGTGAATCGCGCAGGTAGCGCACCAGCCCGGTGCGCAAGAGTTCGGGCGCGGCGGCCACCCAGCGGGCGCTGGCATGGGACTGCAGCTGGCCCGATCCGGTGCGGACCAGCACGCGGGTCGAATCGCGCGCCGGATCGGATTCGGGCCGGGTGATGTTCAGGGACCAATCCGCGCTCCGGTCCGCAGCGGCCGGTGGCGGCAGCCGTGGATCCAGCACCTGCACGGGCTCGCTCTCGGGAAGAATCGAGCACGCGCTTGCCAACCACAGCGCCGCAGCGCTCACCTGGAACTTCAACATGGTCTTCATCGTGACGGATACTCCTCGGGTTGCTCGCCGCCGAGCAGGAAGCGGGCCGGGTTGCTCTCGATCTGACGCACCAGGTCGGACAGGTCGCGGATCAAGCGGCGAATATCCTCGACGCCGCCCGATACCTGGCGCATTCCGACGCCGCCGATCTGACTGAGCTCGTCCTGGTTGCTGGCGAC
>CAYYZR010000453.1:0-1649 GCA_964476005.1 uncultured Halomonas sp. | reverse complement strand
AAGGTCATGCGCCTTCTGCTTTCGCTGGTCGCGCGGCACGACCAGGTGTGCACGCGCGACCATTTGCTCGAGGAGCTGTGGCCGTCGCCAGAGACGACCGAAACGTCGCTGACCCGCGCACTGAGCGACCTGCGCCGGGCGCTGGGCGACACGCGGGGCAAAGGCGCATATATCGAGACGATCCAGCGCGTCGGCTACAAGGCGGTTGCGCCGCTGGCGCCGCTGCCGACTCGGTTGCCACGCGTGCCCACCGACCCGTTCGGCCAGCCGCTGGACAGCGCGCAGGAGCTGGTGGCGCTGGCGGACTACCTGATCGCACGCCGGAATCCGGTCGATCTGGCGCAGGCCATCGCGGCGCTGAGCCATTTCGCCGAGGCCGAGCCGGTGCATGCGCAGGTGTTCGCGATGCTGGCCTATGCCGAGCGGTTGTTGCCGTTGTACCGCGAGGAGCCGGGCGGGTTGCGCACGGCACAAGCGAGGGCGCATGCCAATGAGGCGCTCCGGCTCGATGGCGCCAACGGGCTGGCCTGGGCCGTGCTGGGCGGGCTGGCGCACGATCAGTGGCAGTGGCGCGAGGCGTTGCAGCAGTTCGAGCGCGCCGTGGCGCACGCGCCGCACGATGCCTACGTGCTGCATGACTACTCCGAGCTGCTGCTGCATTTGGGCGCCATCGATCGGGCGCTGAAATGCATTGAGCGCGCCTGCCGGATCAAGCGCGTCTCTGCGGGCGAACGGCTGGTGCTGGCCTGGATGCTGCTGCACCGCGATGCCGCCCGCGCCGGGCTGGAGCTGGCATTCGCGCGCCGACTCGGGGCCGATACCGTGTTCGCCGACAACCTCGAATGCCTGCTGAAGAACCGCTCCGGATGGACCGAGAGCGGTTTGGCCCGATGGCGCGAACTCGATCGTCTGCGGCGCGACGACCCGCTGTGGATGTGGCCGGCCTGCGTCATGGAAGTCGTCGCCGGCGATGCGCCCGCAGCCGGGCTGGCCGATGCCGCCGCCGATCGCGTCGAGACCGGCCGACTCGATCCCGGGGTTGCGTTCTTCCTGCTGGCCAGCTTCGGCCCCGAGGATGCCGCCGGGGACATGGCCGTCAAGGCCATCGAGACACGACGGTTTTTCGTCATCGATCCCTGGCTGGACGAGACGCAGCGGTTTCGGGATTTGCCGGCGTTCGCTTCCCTGGAGCGTCGGCTCGGCCTGACCGGGATGGCTGACGAAGCGCGCGACTGAACCGCCCGAATATTTTCCTCACAAATTGCGGCGCCCGGACCTTTCCCTCAGTTTGCCGCCTTAACAACTCTCTAGCATCGCTTTTGAAGGTCGGACGGCGGACTGCGTCGTGGATGGTGCGAAACCCATCGCCGCAGGAAGTCCGCCGCGCGGACCTGAACGCGGCGCGGCCGATCGATGCCGACGCGATCGGTCCCCTTCGACCTGCAGTCGGAAGCGAGCTGGATCGGCGTGGCCGTCGAACCGTTCGGCGCCGAGTTACCGAAGCATTCGGCACACAAACGCCAATCCCGCATCGTCCATCGCAAGCGAACAGCAAGGAGCCACCTACAATGACAATACATCCCGACGACAAGCCCCGTAGCCCAATCTGGTCCGCCATGGCCCCCATCCTGGCGGGCCTGGCGCTCGGC
>CAYYZR010000452.1:0-1653 GCA_964476005.1 uncultured Halomonas sp. | reverse complement strand
TCATGGTGCACGAGCCCAGCGGAATCATCGCGTGGGCGAGGCTCAGGTCGCGGTTTTCGAGTCTCTTGAGATACCGCAGCATCTCGGTCTCGGAGTGGTAGCGCGAGAACACTTCATGGGTAAGGTAGTCGCTGGTGCGCTGCAGTCCCGAGGGAATGCTCGGATCGACCTCGCCCAGTTCGGCGTCGATATCGCGAAGGTCGCAGCGCTGCCCGGTAATCAGCGCGATCAACTCGCCGGCCTGGTCGACCGTGGTGACTTCGTTGAAGCTGATGCCGAGATGACCTTCGACATCGGCGCGCAGGTTGAATCCGGCGCGCTGGGTGCTGGCCAGCAATTGTCTCTTGCGGTCCTCGCCGACCTCGATCAGCACGGTATCGAAGAACTGTCCGTGCACCGGCGCCAGGCCGGCGTCCTTCAGCGCGCTGGCCGCGGCCCGGGTGAGACGGTGAACGCGATTGGCGATGGTGCGAATCCCGTCGGCGCCGTGCCAGACCGCGTAGAAACCGGCCATCACGGCCAGCAGTGCCTGCGAGGTGCAGATGTTGCTCATGGCCTTCTCGCGACGGATATGCTGCTCGCGGGTCTGCAGCGCCATGCGCAGCGCCGGATTGCCGTGGCGGTCGCGCGACACGCCGATGATGCGACCGGGCACGCTGCGCCGGTGCGCTTCGGCGGTGGCCAGGAAGGCTGCGTGCGGACCGCCGTAGCCCATCGGCACGCCGAAGCGCTGGGCCGAGCCGACGACCACGTCTGCGCCCATTTCGCCGGGCGGTTTGAGCAGCGCCAGTCCCAGCAGGTCGCAGGCCACGGCCAGCATGGCATCGTGCTCGTGGGCGCGATCGGCCAGCGGCTGCAGATCGCGGATTCTGCCGCTGGCGCCGGGGTACTGCGCCAGGATCCCGAAACAGTCGCCTCCGGCGGCCGCGTCTTCGAGATTCTCGACTACCTCGATTTCGATATCCAGGTGTCGCGCCCGGTTGGAGACCACGTCAATGGTTTGCGGCAGGCAGTCGGCATCGACCAGGAATCGGTTCGACTTGTTCTTGCGCGTCACCCGGCGGATCATCGCCATGGCTTCGGCCGCCGCCGTGGCTTCGTCCAGCAGCGACGCGTTGGCGAGCTCCATGCCGGTGAAGTCCATGACCATTTGCTGGAAGTTCAGCAGGCCTTCGAGCCGGCCCTGCGCGATTTCGGCCTGGTACGGCGTGTAGGCGGTGTACCAGCCCGGGTTCTCCAGCACGTTGCGCAGGATCACCGGCGGGACCAGGGTCGGGTGGTAGCCGAGGCCGATAAGGCTGTGGTTGACGGTATTGGCGTCGGCCATGTCGCGCAGCCGCTGCAGCACCTGGGCTTCGTTGCGCGCGGCGGCCAGGTCCAGCGGCCGTTCGGCGCGGATGCTCGCCGGCGTCGATTCCGAGATCAGCGCGTCCAGCGAGTCCAGGCCGAGATGCCCGAGCATATGGTTGATCTCGTCGTCGCGCGGCCCGATGTGGCGGCCGATGAATTCCGCCCGGTCTTCGAGCGCGCGCAGCGAGCGATTCGATTCGGTAGCAGTCATGGATTATTCCCGGAGTTTCGTCTAGATATTTAAGTAGTGGTCTACCAGCAGGATCGCGAACAGCGCCATCAGGTAGAGAACCGAGTAGTTGA
>CAYYZR010000451.1:0-1658 GCA_964476005.1 uncultured Halomonas sp. | reverse complement strand
CAGTTGCTGCGACAACAATGACGCGCTCGAAGGCTTGCGCGATCGGCAGCGCGGCACACTGCGGATTGTTCTTGCCATCAACCTGGTCATGTTCTTCGTCATTGCCGCGGCCGCGGTGTACAGCTATTCCAGCGCGCTGCTCGCCGACAGCCTCGACAACCTCGGCGACGCGCTGACGTATGGTCTCAGCCTGTTCGTCGTCTCGCGCGGCACCGCCGCCAAGGCACGGGTCGCACTGTTCAAGGGCGTGCTCATCCTGCTGGCCGCGTGTGCCGTCATGGGCCAGATCGCCTGGAAGCTGACCACGCCGACGGTGCCCATCTTCGAAGTGATGGGCGTCTTCAGCCTGGTCGCGCTGGCCGCGAATTCCGCGTGCCTGTATCTGCTTTGGCAGCATCGCGCCGAGGACGTCAACATGAGTTCGGTCTGGGAATGCTCGCGCAACGACATCGCCGCCAACCTGTCGGTTTTCATCGCCGCCGCCGCGGTCTGGCTGACCGGCGCGGGATGGCCCGACATCGTGGTGGCCGCATGCCTGGTATTGCTGTTGCTGCGTTCGTCGATTGCGGTCATTTCGTCGGCTATGAAAGAGTTGCGCGCCGCGGCCTGAACAAAAGCTGCGTACAGCGCGGACATAGGAGATCGCGCATTGACCACGGCAAGCAGAATCGGGTTTCGCGCGGCGGCGGGTACGGTAGCTGTCGGCGTCTTGTATGCAATCGCGGTCGGGCTCGGCATCGCACAGGCAGGTTTCGATCGGCCCATCCTGGACCCGGTGCTGTGGATCATGGAGGTGCTTACCCTGATGTCGGCAGTACTCATCCTCATTTTGCTGGCCGCGATTCACGCGCTCGCAAGTCCCGAACGCAATGTATTCAGTGCAATCGCGCTTTGCTGCGGCGCCGCTTTTGCCGCGCTTACCGGAGCGGTACATTTCGTTGCGTTGACTGCCGGTCGGCAGACCGGGTTTACGGTACTGGAGTGGCCCTCAACGCTCTACGCAGTGGAATTGCTGGCTTGGGATATATTCCTCGGCTTGGCGCTGCTGTTCGCCGCACCGGTGTTCACCGGGACCGCTCGACGCACCCGCATCCGCTGGATGCTTTCGATCACGGGCGGCTTGTGCATGGCGGGCGCCATCGGCCCGATCGTCGGCGACATGGCCGTGCAGCGAATCGGGATAGTCGGCTACGGTGTTCTGCTGCCGGTGACCTGCGTGTTGCTTGCCCTGCTTTTTCGGAAGGATAGTCATGGCTGAATAATGAACATAAGAATCGCAACAAGCCGGGACCAGGCAGCCGTAAAGGCTGTTCACATCGCCGCCTTTCCGGAAGACGAAGGCGAGACGGTGGCGCAACTGGCCGCCGACCTGCTCGCCGAAAAGGCCGCGGCGGAAACCCTTTCCCTGGCGTACGAAGATGATGGATCGGTCGTAGGTCACATTGCGTTCAGCCCCGTGTTCCTCGAGGACAGCGACGGTTTCAGGGGTTACATCCTGGCGCCGCTGGGTGTAAGCCCGCAGTGCCAGAAAGGCGGCGTGGGCAAAAAGCTCGTCGAGCACGGCTTGCGCCGGCTATCGGAGATCGGCGTCAACGTCGTATTCGTCTACGGCGATCCGGACTATTACGGTCGATTCGGTTTCAGGGCCGATGCGGCCA
>CAYYZR010000450.1:0-1663 GCA_964476005.1 uncultured Halomonas sp. | reverse complement strand
GGCATGATGAATCGAAGAACCAAGATCGTGGCCACCCTCGGTCCCGCCACGGACGATCCCGAGGCCATGGAGAAGCTGATCCGCGCAGGCTGTGACGTCGTGCGGATCAACTTCTCGCACGGCGACGCCGAAACCCATGCCCGTCGTATCAAACTGGTGCGTGCGATCGCGCGCGAACTGGATACCGACGTGGCGGTGCTGGCCGACCTTTCCGGTCCGAAGATCCGCATCGACCGGTTCCGCGAAGGCATCGTCGAACTGCAGGCAGGCCAGCAATTTACGCTGGTTGCCGAGGATCCGGCGCCCGTGGGCGACGAACACCAGGTCGGCGTGGCCTACCTTGGCCTGGCCGAGGATGTCTCGCCGGGTTCAGAGTTGCTGTTGGACGACGGCCTGATGGCCATGCGGGTCAAGCGGGTCGACGGCACCCGGATCATTTGTGAAGTCATGACCAGTGGCAAGTTGTCCGATCGAAAGGGATTGAACCTGCGCGGTGGCGGGCTTTCGCTTCCCGGCGTGTCGGCCGCCGACGAGGCCGACATCAAGCTGGCCGCCGAATGGCAGGTCGACTACCTGGCGGTATCGTTTCCCCGCAGTGCCGAGGACATCGAGCGCGCACGCACGCTGTTGCGGCGCGCCGGCGGCGAGGCCTACCTGGTGTCCAAGATCGAACGCACCGAGGCGATCGTGAATCTCGATTCCGTCATCGAGGCCTCCGATGCCGTGCTGGTGGCGCGCGGCGATCTGGGCGTGGAAATCGGCGAGGCCGAATTGCCCGGCCTGCAGAAGCGCATCATCGCCACATCGATTGCCCATAACCGGCCGGTCATCACCGCCACCCAGATGATGCAGTCGATGGTCGACAGTCCCATTCCGACCCGCGCCGAGGTGCTCGACGTGGCCAACGCGGTGATCGACGGCACCGACGCGGTGATGCTTTCGGCCGAGACCGCGGTGGGCCGGCACCCGGCGCGCGTGATCGAGGCCATGGCCAGAATCTGCGAGGGCGCCGAGCGCCATGTCCAGGCGCATATTCCCCAGCGCCGGCTCAACATCAAGCCCGAACGGACCGACCAGGCGATCGCCATGGCGGCGATGATTACCGCCAACAACGTGCCGGTGGACGCCATCGTGGCGCTGACCGAGTCCGGCTCCACGGCGCAGTGGCTCAGCCGCGTGCGCTCTCCGGTGCCCATCATCGCGCTCTCGCCAAAGCGCTCCAGCCTGCGGCGCATGCGGCTGTTCCAGCACGTCCACCCGCTGTTCTTCGCGTCCGACCAGATCGAGAAATCCGAACTTGGACGCCGGGCCGTCGAGCACGTGGTCCGGGCCGGCCTGGTGGCGCCGGGCAAGCGGGTGATACTGACCCTGGGCGACGAGCCCGGTTTCGAGGGCGGGACCAACACGATGAAGATCGTGACCACCCACGACCCCGACGGCGACCAGGCCCAGCGCGCTTTCGAGAGTCTGTAGGACGAGTTTCCGGGTTCGGGTAAATACGTCGGCCAGAAGTCGGAAAACTCCTCCGCCTCCGGAGCGCTGGATTCTGTGGGAGCGGGCTCCGGCCGCGATTGGATTGGGCCCGGATTCATCGGCGCCGGAGCCGCCTCCCACAAAATCGACCAGCCAACCAGCCAACCAGCCAACCAGCCAACCAGCCAAC
>CAYYZR010000449.1:0-1671 GCA_964476005.1 uncultured Halomonas sp. | reverse complement strand
GCAACCTTTCACGTCATCCCGGAATCGCCGGAGGCGATATCCGGGATCTCGAGATGACCCCCCGCTTCTGCTATTCCAGCGCCTTTGCCCTTAACCCTTAAACCCTTAAAACCCTTAACCCCTTAGCCCCTTAATCCCTTAATCCTAAACCGGTAATCTGATTTTCATACATTGAACCGGAAGTGCATCACATCCCCTTCCTTGACGATGTATTCCTTGCCTTCCAGCCGGAGCTTGCCGGCGGCCTTGGCGCCGGTTTCGCCGTTGCAGGCAATGTAGTCGTCGAAAGCTGTGACTTCGGCGCGGATGAAGCCTTTCTGGAAATCGGTGTGGATGCGGCCGGCGGCCTGCGGGGCGGTGGCGCCGCGGTGCACGGTCCAGGCACGCACTTCCTTCGGGCCGGCGGTGAAGAATGTCAGCAGATCCAGCAGTTCGTAGCCGGCCCGTATCAACCGATTCAGGCCCGGTTCGGTCTCGCCCAGGTCGGCCAGAAATTCGGCCTGCTCTTCGGGGTCCAGCTGGGCAAGTTCGGCTTCCATGGCCGCCGAGACCACGACCACCACGGCGTCCGACGACGATGCGTAGTCGACCACTTTCTGTACCAACGGGTTGTCGGCGTTGGCGGTGTCGTCGACATTGGCCACGTACAGCACCGGCTTGGCGGTGATGAAGTGCCATTCGCGCAGCGCCTTGCGATCTTCTTCAGACAGGTCCATCGAACGCACCGGATGGCCCGCGCCCAGATGCGCGACCACGCGCTCCAATAGCGCGGCCAGGGCTTTGGCTTCCTTGTCGCCGGACTTGGTCTGCTTGGCCGCTCGCGCCAGCGCCTTCTCGGCCGATTCGAGGTCGGCCAGCGTGAGCTCGGTGTCTATGGTCTCGATGTCGGCGATGGGGTCGACCCGGCCGGCGACGTGGGTAACGTCGTCGTCTTCGAAGCAGCGCACGATGTGGGCGATGGCGTCGGTCTCGCGCACGTGGGCCAGGAACTTGTTGCCCAGCCCTTCGCCCCTGGATGCGCCGGCGACCAGCCCCGCGATGTCGACGAACTGCATGGTCGTCGGGATGATCTTCTCGGGCTTGACGATGGCCGCCAGCTGGTCGAGCCGGGGATCGGGCACGGGCACCATGCCCACGTTCGGCTCGATGGTGCAGAACGGGTAGTTTTCGGCCGCGATCTCGCCGCTGGTCAGGCAGTTGAAGAGGGTCGACTTGCCGACGTTGGGCAGTCCGACGATGCCGCACTTGAATCCCATGGTTATGCTCAGCTCGGGTTGGAGTTAGGGGAAGCGTCGCCCTCGTCGGGCGCGGTATGCAGGGCCGTCATGGCCCGGTTGTCGTGGCCGGCGAGAATCTGCGGCAGCACGTCGGCGGCACGCTCGATGGCCGTGACGATGGCCTTTTCCTCATCGGGACGGGCCCGACCGAGCACCCAGGGCAACACCTGCTCGGCCATTCCGGGATGGCCGATGCCGAGGCGCAGGCGTCTGAACTCCGGAGACCCGAGGTGGCGGAAGATGCTGCGCAATCCGTTGTGACCGCCGTGTCCGCCGCCTTTCTTGAGGCGCACAGTGCCCGGCGGCAGGTCCAGGTCGTCGTAGGCGACCAGCACCCGGTCGATCGGCACCTTGTAGAAATCCACGGCCGCGCGCAGCGACTGTCCGGACTCGT
>CAYYZR010000448.1:0-1674 GCA_964476005.1 uncultured Halomonas sp. | reverse complement strand
ACCGCGCAAAGCGCTTCCCATGAAACGGCCGCCGGCGCCTCCTCTGCCTGAGACGGTGAACAGCAAAAAGCAAGCAGGCCGGCATAGAGAGCGGCCGATGGGAAGTCGATTAATCGCATGGGATAGCGCCTCAAATCAGGACTCGGGATACAGATGCTGCCACCACTCGGGCTCGTCCTTGAGCCATTTGTCGTACCAGGCCAGCATCGTGTCCCACCAGACGTAGCGCTGCTCGCGGTCGAGAATCCAGTGATCCTGGCCGGGGAACTGCACCATCTCGACCTCTCGACCCAGCAACTTGAGCGCGGTGAACATGGTGTCGCTCTCGCCGACCGGCACGTTGGTGTCGGCCTCGCCGTGCAGCAACAGCAAGGGCGTGTTGATCTTGTCGGCGTTGTAGACCGGGCTGTGCTCCACGTAGAGCTCGCGGTTGTTCCAGGGGAAGCTGCCGCGGCTGGCCGAACCCGAGTAGGCCCAGCCCCACCAGCCTTCACCCCAGTAGCTGGTCAGCGCGCTGATGCCGGCGTGCGAGACCGAAGCGGCGAAAAGGTCGGTCTTCGTGGCCAGATACATGGTCATGAAGCCGCCGTAGCTGGCGCCCATGTTGCCGATACGTTCGCCGTCGACGAAATCATGCGCTTCAACGAACTTCCCGGTGCCCTCGATGACATCGGCGGCGGCGTAGTCGCCCCAGGCATTGACGTGTTTCGCCGAGTAGTCCTGGCCATAGCCAATAGTGCCTCGGGGCTGGACCACGTAGACCACGTAGCCGTGGGCGGCCCAGAGGTTGAAGGGGTAGCGCCCCGTGAACTGCCGGTTCACCGGCGCGGTGCCGCCGTAGTAATAGACGATCAGGGGATAGACCTGATCGGGGTCGAAGTCGGGCGGCAAATAGTAGCGGCCGTCGATCTCTTCGCCGTCGGCGTTGTTGAAGGTCCAGTCGCGTACCTCGCCCAGTACCACGTCGGCGTAGGCCGTTTGCCGGCTGTCGACCAGCACCTCGTGGCTGCCGTCCAGCCCGATGCGGTGCACGCGCTGCGGGGCGTCGGCGTCGGTACCGCGCGCGACAATCGTCGGCGGCGAGGTGTGCGAGACGACGAACGACTCGACCAGGGCCAGGCCGCTGTCGATGACATTCAGTGCTGCGTCATCGCGGTCGTAGTGGACGAGCACCGATTCCTCGCCGCTGACGGCCGAAAGCAGAAGGCTGCCGTCGGCCAGGCGTTCGATGCCGCTGAAGGCCGGATCGAAGTCCCGGCTGAGGCTGACCGCCCCGGTACCGTCGCGTGACATGCGGTAGAGCTGGGTGTCGAAGTCATTCGGGATCACGTCTTCCGGCGTTGTGTCGCCGTCACCGATCGACAGACTCGGCCCGGCCAGCAACCAATAGCCGTCGTCGGCATAGCGAATATCGTTGAACTGGCGCAGGCGGGCGATTTCGCGCTGCTCGCCGTCTTCGAGATCAAGCTCGAAGACATGGGTCATGCCGTGCGGCGGCGCCGCGTAGTCGGTTACGGAATACGACAGAAGCACCCGGCCGCCGACGACGTCGTGCAGATTCACCGAGCGCTCTTCGGCGGTGAGTGCACGCACGATGCCGCTTTGCACATCGACCTGGTAGATCTGGCTGTTATCGCGGAAGCCGGCCCAGCGATCCTCGAGAGAACGCAGGCG
>CAYYZR010000447.1:0-1680 GCA_964476005.1 uncultured Halomonas sp. | reverse complement strand
GCCAGGAAGCCTGCCGGCGGGTGAACCTCGTCGCCCCAGCAGGTATCGGTGCCCAGGTGGCAGGTGGGGCCGTGCGGCACGGCCAGGACGAGCAGCGTATCGCCGTCGCAGTCGGCCTGGATGCCGGCAAGCTCAAGCGTGTTGCCCGAGGTCTCGCCCTTGGTCCAGAGTCGCTGCCTGGTCCTGGAAAAGAACGTCACGTGGCCGGTCGCCTGGGTCTTTTCCAGCGCCTCGCGATTCATGTAACCGAGCATCAGCACCCGGCCGGTGCCCGAGTCCTGGACCACTGCCGGCATCAGGCCGTCGACCTTGTCCCACGCGAGATTTTCGAGATTGCTCATGTTCTTGCCCTTCGTATCGGGTTTGCCGGACGACGCGTCGCTATCATCGCTCGTTCAACGCGCCGCCGCAGCTCGATCCCTGGCCGGCCGTGCAGCCGTAGCAGTGATCGGCCACTGCGATGCCGCCGGGCACATCGTCGAGTTCCAGCATGTCGGTCAAGTGAATGTGTTCCCGGCCGCCGCCCAGCGGCAGCCCCAGCATCTGGTTGAAATCGCAGTCGTAGACATAGCCGCGGTAATCCACGCTGACCAGGTCGCGGCACATGACGCCGTTGAGGTTCTCGCGACGGTAACTGTTCTTGAGCAGCGTCATGTAGTCGTCGAACTGGCCCTTGGCCAGCAGTACGGCACCGAACCGCTTGATCGGCATGTTGGCGATCGTGTAAAGGCTGTTGAATACGATATCGAATTCGTCGGCGAGCAGGCGCCGGTAGTCGGCCGTCAGCGCTTCCTGCGGCGGCGGCAGGCTGGCGCCCGTCGGATTGTAGACCAGGTTCAACACCAGGCCGGAATCGGGTTTCCCGTAGCCGAGCCGGTTCAGGGTCTGCAGCGCGCTGATCGAGGCCTCGAACACGCCGCTGCCGCGCTGCGCGTCGACGTTTGCCTTCGAATAGCACGGCAGGGATGCGACCGCCTCCACCCGGTGCCCGGCCAGGAAGGGCGCGACCCAGTCGTAGCCGGGCTCTTCCATGATGGTCGGATTGAGCCGGTCCATCACGTGTACACCGCGCGCCCGCGCCTCGGCCACCAGCCAGCGGAATTCGGGATTCATTTCGGGCGACCCGCCGGTCACGTCCAGCGTGCCGATATCGAACCGATCGATCACCTCGAGCGCCTGCGCCATGGTGTCGCGGTCCATGAGTTCGGTACGGTTGGGCCCGGCGTTGACGTGGCAGTGGGTGCACGCGATGTTGCACAGATAGCCCAGGTTCATCTGCAGCGTATCCAGCGATCGTCGACGGATCGCCGGAAAATCGGATGCCTTCAGCCGCGGCCAGCTGTCTCTCATGTGGATGCACCGGTTCGAGTCGGCAAGATCATGGCACAGGCACCGTGGAACCGGCATTCAGGCGCGTCTCCACATCGTGGTCGGCCAGCCATTGCTTGAGTTCGGGAATCGGGATCTGACCGGAGTGGAAAACCGTTGCGGCCAGCGCGCCGTCGACATCGGCGCGCTGGAACACTTCGAGAAAATGTTCGCGTGCGCCGGCGCCGCCGGAGGCGATCAATGGCACGTCGCATATCGAGCGCATTTCGGCGAGCTGGTCGATGTCGTAGCCGGTCCTCACGCCGTCGGCATCCATGCAGTTGAGCACGATCTCGCCGGCGCCGAGCCGCT
>CAYYZR010000446.1:0-1682 GCA_964476005.1 uncultured Halomonas sp. | reverse complement strand
TGCCCTTCATTGCGTTGCACCTGGCGTGCCTGGCCGTGTTCTGGGTCGGGATTTCATGGGTGGCGGTGGCGGTCTGCGCGGCCAGTTACCTGGTCAGGATGTTCGCCATCACGGCGTTCTATCACCGGTATTTTTCGCACCGCGCGTTCAGCGCCTCCCGGCCTGTCCAGTTCCTGTTTGCGCTCATCGGGGCCAGCGCCACCCAGCGCGGACCGCTGTGGTGGGCGGCGCACCACCGCCGTCACCACAAGCGGGCCGATCGCAACGGCGACCCGCACACGCCGCGCAAGGGGCTGGTCTGGAGTCATATGGGCTGGTTCCTCAGCCGGTCGCATTTCGAGACCGAATGGTCGCAGATTCCGGATCTTGCCCGGTTTCCCGAGTTGCGCTGGCTGGACCGCTTCGATGTCGTGGTGCCGATCGCCTACGCGGCGGGCATGTTCGGTCTCGGCGCCCTGCTCGAACGGTTTGCGCCTTCGCTGGGCACTTCCGGGGCTCAGCTGCTCGTGTGGGGCTACTTCGTCGCCACGGTGGCGCTGATCCACGTGACCCTGACCATCAATTCACTGGCCCATCGCTTCGGTTCGCGGCGTTTCGAGACCCCGGACCGGTCCCGCAACAACCCGTGGCTGGCGCTGCTGACCCTGGGCGAGGGGTGGCACAACAACCACCATCATTTCCCCGGTTCGGCGCGGCAGGGCTTCTACTGGTGGGAGCTCGACATCAGCTACCTGGTGCTCAGGGCCATGGCGTGGGCCGGCCTGGTGCGCGACCTCAAGCCGGTGCCCGCGGGCTTTCTCGAATACCGCCGGGTCAAGGACTGATGCGCATTGCCGTTATCGGCGGCGGCGTCGCCGGGCTCTACGCCGCATGGCACCTGGCCGGCGGCCGCGACGGCCGGACCCGGCACGACGTGATCCTGCTGGAGCAGGGCGAGCGGATCGGCGGCCACACCGACACCCACGAGATCGATGTCGACCCTGAAACTGGCCCGGTTGCCATCGATACCGGCTTCATCGTGTTCAATCCGCCCAATTACCCGCTGTTCTCGGCCTGGCTGGAAGCGCTGGGCGTCGAAAGCCGGGCCAGCGACATGAGCTTCGGCGTGCATTGCGAGCTCACCGGCCTCGAATACAACGCCACCGACCTCAATCGCCTGTTCTGCCAGCGCCGGAACCTTCTCAGCCCGCGTTTCATCGGCATGGTTCGCGACATCCTGCGCTTTTACAGGCAGGCGCCGCGCCTGCTGGAGGCGCTTGACGAACGGGTCACCCTGGGCGAATGGCTGGATTCGTGTCGCCTCGGCGAGGCGTTCGGCCGCGACCACCTGGTGCCCATGGCGGCCGCGCTGTGGTCGTCGCCCGGCGGGGCCATCCGCCAGTTTCCAATGAAGTACCTGCTGGAGTTCATGCGCAACCACGACATGCTGCAGGCCGCCAGCCGGCCGGTCTGGCGCACCGTGCAGGGCGGCAGCCAGCGCTATGTCGAAGCGGCGCTGAGCCGTTTCGACGGACAGGTCGTGACCGGCTGCAGCGTCCGGGAGATCCAGCGCCTGCCGGCCGGCGGCGTGCGCCTGGTCGCCGACGGGTTCGAAACGGTCGCAGACCAGGTGGTGCTGGCCTGCCACGCCGACCAGGCGCTGGCGATGATTCAAGCGCCGACCGATGCCGAGCGTTCGGTGC
>CAYYZR010000445.1:0-1692 GCA_964476005.1 uncultured Halomonas sp. | reverse complement strand
CCGACGTCGAGGGCATGATCGGCGAATACCGCAAGGAGCTGGAACTGTGGCGCCGGATGCGCGACAGGCTGGATCTGAACGTCATCGAGATCGGACGCGCCGAACTGCTCGAGGACCCGGCCGCAGCCTTCGATCGCCTGTGCAGCGAACTCGGCCTCGAGCCCGCCCCGGATGCGCGAAAGCTGGCCGTTCGAATTTGCGAAACGCAGCGATTCGTGCCCGCGGGCCGCGGTTCGCGCTACGAGCCCATGGCCGACAAGGACAAGGGCTGAGCACGTGCCGGATCCGTCGATCAACGTCCTGGGCAGTAAGCTGGAGACCTGCTCGAACGCGCCGCTGACCGGTTTTTTCCGGGACGGCTGCTGCAATACCTCGGACCAGGACGCGGGCTGCCACACGGTGTGCGCGGTGATGACCCGCGCGTTCCTGGATTTCAGCCGCAGCCGCGGCAACGACCTGACTACGCCCAACCCGGCCTTCGGATTCCCGGGGCTCAAGGTCGGCGACCGCTGGTGCCTGTGCGCTGCGCGCTGGCTGGAGGCCTACCGCAACGACTGCGCGCCGCGGGTTGTGCTGGCGGCGACCCACATGAAGACGCTGGAGCTGGTGCCGCTGGAGGCGCTCAAATCGCACGCCCAGGGCACCGAGCATTGATGTCGACCGGCCGCGCTGAAACAAATCTGCAACGGGCCGTGGGTTATTCTGCAGCCATGAAAGGAGGGAAGCCCGTTCTGCGCTTGATCCTCGTCGTGCTTGCGGCGCTTGTCGTGGCGTCGTGTTGCCCGGTCGACCAGACCGACGAGCGCGGCTGGCCGAAGGAACTGGTGCTGGGCCTGGTGCCGGCGCTGGAAGCCGACGCGCTGGTCGACAACCTGGATCCGCTGGCCGACTACCTGTCGGCCGAACTTGGCGTGCCGGTGCGCTCGTTCGTGCCGCAGGACTATACCGGGCTGGTCGAGGCGCTGGGCTCCGGGCGCGCCGACATCGGCATGCTGCCGCCGTTTGCCGCGATGCTGGGCCAGCGCCGTTACGACCTCGAACCGATCCTGATCTCCACCCGCAAGGGCGAAACCGGCTACCGCACCCAGTGGATGACCAATGATCCCTCGGTCTGCGATTCGCCGCCGATTGTCGAAGAGCGGGTGTGCGAAACCCGGGTCAAGGGCCGCGAAACCGTGGTTCGAAAGTTCCTGAGCTGCAACGGCGACATCCAGCAGGTGGTGGGCGAGACGATTGCATTCGTCGACCCGAACAGCACCTCGGGCTATTTGTTTCCGGCCGTCCAGCTGATGGACAACGGCATCGATCCGCAGGAAGACGTCAACGGCCTGTTCGTCGGCGGGCACGACGCCGCCGCGCTGGCCGTCTACGCCGGCGATACGCGCTTCGGCGTGGCCTACGAGGACGCGCGCATGATGATCTGCGATCAGTACCACGACATCGGCGAGAAGGCGATCGTATTCAACTATGCGCCGATGATTCCCAATGACGGCGTCCAGCTACGGCCGGGCCTGCCGGACGATCTCAAGAAGGCGATTGTCGATGCGTTCATCGGCCTGGCCGAGTCGCAGGCGCACCTGCCCGACGACCAGAAGATTCTCTGGATTCTCTACGAGATCGATGGATTCAAGCGCTTCGAACCCGGCGTCTATGATCCGGTGAGGACGGCGTACGAAATCGTGCGTAGGTAGG
>CAYYZR010000444.1:0-1702 GCA_964476005.1 uncultured Halomonas sp. | reverse complement strand
GCGCTGGTCGTGTCCGGTGGACCGCGCGCGCGAATCACGGTCGATCCGGCGCTGATCCCGGCCGGTCAATCGGCGGCGGTCAACGTCGAGATCCGCGACGTCGACGGTACGCCGCTCGACCCTCAGCCATCGACCACGCTATCTCTGGCGATCGATCCGGGTTCGGTCTTCGGCACTCCGCCCAGCCTGAACGGCATGTCGATCGAAACCGCTGCAGACACCCAGGGCCAGTTCGCGCTGGAGATCGGATTCAGCGTTCGCGGCGGCGAGACGATCTCCACGCCGGTCGCGGTGCTGCCGGCGATCAGCAATGGGCCCGGTGGGACCATCTACAGCGAGTTTGTCGCTCAGCAACAGTTGTTCGGCGAGATCATCCTGGCGCTCACCGAGGCCGTGGAGCTCGGCGATCCGCCGACGATCGAGACGCTGGACCAGGCACTGGCCGATCTCGAGCAGCAGATCGACCTGCGCCGCATGCGAACCATGACCGTTATCGCGCCGGAAGGCGGCGTTCCGCCGACGCCCGCCCAGGCCGTCCTCGGGGGGCTTCCGACCGGCAACGGCGACAATCGCTACGCTTCAGTGAGCATCGATCTTATCGGACTACTGGAGACTATCGACCTGGTGGTGCGCGAAGGGACCGCGCCGGACGTGGTCATCAACGCGCTGAATCAGGATCTCGCGGCAATCGGACAGGTCCGGTCCACGATCCAGCCCTCCACCGTCGGCGTGCTGCGGGCCTCGCCGGCCATCACGGCCTTGCTCGGCACCTATGCGCCACGCGTCCTGGTCGCCGATATTCGGGCGGTACGTCAGACGCTCCGCGACGAGGGCATCATCGGGCCGGATGGATCGGCGCAGGTCGGGCGTTTCACGGTGCTCGGGCTGCTGAGTGCGGTGCGAATCCGCAACGACATCATCAAGGATTTCTACCTGCCCTATCTCGGCGAAGTCGCTCGCGCCATGGGCGTGGTCATTGCAGCGGACCTGTTGCAGACTTACGCGAACGCAGGCTCGGTCGTCGGCATCATCACCGGCGCAAGCCAGGCGATCCACGTCTTCGATATTGCGCCTTCAGCCATCGAGGGCTTCGGCTTCGATCCCACACTCAGTCCGAACAACGCGGTGACCATGGTCGGGCCCAGCCTGTTCCAGGCGGTCGGTAACGCGGCAAACGGCCTGCCCGGGGCGTCCGACTTCAAGGACATCAACTCCATCTACGACACGATCCAGAGCCAGATCGACAACGCGAATGACCTCGAGCAGGCCTGGAAAGACGCGAACACCATCCCCAATGGAGTCAACCGCGGCTGCATCCTGGAGGGGGCCCCGGGCTGCAGACAACTGGTCTACCCGAACGGGTTTGCCAGCGTCTACGAGTCCGACGGTGGACTGAGCCTGCCTGCGCCGGTCCTGATCATCACCCGCAACCTTGAGTCGGGCAATACGGCCGTGTTCATCGCCAACTTCGTGCCGACCAGTGCCGAAGACTGAGCAGCGGAATCTTGCCGAGTCTTTCGTGTTCTCTGGCAGGGGGATTCTCCTCATGCGGGTCAGGTGCCTCATAACCGGGTAGCCGCGGATCGTTCCCCCCGGGGGGGCTTGCATGCCGGACCTTGAGGTCGCGAGCGCAACGAAAGCTTCGGAAACGCATGAAAAAAGGCGGCACAAGAGCAGAGAGAGTCTCGAGTGCCGCCTTAAA
>CAYYZR010000443.1:0-1710 GCA_964476005.1 uncultured Halomonas sp. | reverse complement strand
GAGCAAGGAGCAAGGAGCAAGGAGCAAGGAGCAAGGAGCAAGGAGCAAGGAGCAAAAAAACCGTTGCGGTGCGAGCAAGTTTGCTTATTGGTGAGACTTAGATTTTGATATTCCTTGCGCCTTGATCCTTGAACCTTGATCCTTAATCCTTAAACTCAAACGTTTGAATTACCGCCCGAACGAGCAGTCAGCCGACTTCGATTAAAACGAGCAAATTTGCTATGTCCAACAAAACAGAAATCCGCGTCCCCGACATCGGCGACTTCGACAAGGTGCCGGTCATCGAGGTGCTGGTCGCCGAGGGTGACACGATCGAAGAGGAACAGTCGCTGCTGACGCTGGAGTCGGACAAGGCCACCATGGAAGTGCCTTCGCCCAAGGCAGGCAAACTCGTCGAGCTGAAAGTGAAGGAAGGCGACGAGGTATCCGAAGGCGACGTGATCGGCATCGTCGAGGGCGATGGCGATGGCGATGGCGATGGCGATGAATCCGGCGAGTCCACCGGGGAATCGTCTGGCGAGACGAGATCGAAAGATAACGGCCGGGAGTCGGAAGTCGATAGTCGGAAGTCGGAAGAAGACTCCGAGGAGTCGGCGGACGCAGACTCATCCGACGGCACCCCGGAAACCGGAAACCGGAAACCGGAAACCGGGGGTTCAGAAACCGGAAACCGGAAGCCCGAAACCGGTTCTTCAAAAACCGAATCCCCGGACGGCGATTACGATTTCGACCTGGTCGTGCTGGGCTCCGGCCCCGGCGGCTATTCGGCCGCGTTCCGTGCCGCCGACCTCGGCCTGAAGGTTGCGCTCGTCGAGCGCTACCACTCGCTGGGCGGGGTATGTCTCAACGTCGGCTGCATTCCGTCCAAGGCGCTGCTGCATGTCGGGCAGGTGATCGATTCGGCCGCGCACCTGGGTGAGCACGGCGTGCGCTTCGGCGATCCCGAGATCGATCTCGACCGGCTCCGGGAGTTCAAGAACGGCGCGGTCGAAAAGCTTACCGGTGGCCTAGCGAACATGGCGAAGAAGCGCAAGGTCGAAGTCGTCACCGGCAACGGAAAATTCAGCGGCGCGCACGAACTGACAGTGGACGACGGCGACGATACCCGCAAGATCACGTTCGCCAAGTGCATCATCGCCGCAGGTTCAAGGGTGATAGAAATTCCCGATCTGCCTTGGGACGACGATCGCGTGATGGATTCGACCGACGCGCTGGAACTCGGGGAGATTCCGGATCGGCTGCTTGTGATCGGCGGCGGCATCATCGGACTGGAAATGGCCTGCGTCTACCGCGCGCTGGGCTCGAAGGTCACGGTCGTCGAGATGCTGGACCAGCTCATGGCCGGCGCCGACCCCGACCTGGTCAAGCCGCTGCAGCAGCACATGAAGAAGCAGGGCGTCGAGTTTCACCTGAAAACCAAGGTGGCCGAAGTCGAGTCCGGCGAGGATTCGCTGAAGGCCAGCTTCGAAGGCGAAAAGGCGCCCGAACCGGCCGATTTCGACCGCGTGCTGGTGTGCGTCGGCCGGCGGCCGAACGGCGATTCGATCGATGCCGACAAGGCCGGCGTGAAGGTCACCGACAAGGGATTCGTCGAAGTCGACGGCCAGATGCGCACGAACGTTTCTCACATCTTCGCCATCGGCGACATCGTCGGTCAGCCGATGCTGGCGCACAAGGCCAGCTACGAGGGCAAGGTGGCCGCCGAGGTCG
>CAYYZR010000442.1:0-1715 GCA_964476005.1 uncultured Halomonas sp. | reverse complement strand
CGGTTTCCGGTTTCCGGTTTCCGGTTTCCGGTTTCCGGAAGTCGGAAGTCGGAAGTCGGTTGTCGATGCCCCGACGCTTCTCTACGGGTCTGGGAGCCGGCCTTGCCCGCGAAGCTGCAGGAGGCGCGTCTCGCGCCGATGCGGCGGTCTGGTGTCGGGCTATCCCGTCGGCGCGAGACGCACCTCCTGCAAAAACACCTGCGCTTCGATCAGCCGCCGCTCGAACCTTCCCGCTTCATCTCGCCCATTCGCCGCATCGGGCGGCGCGTTTCGTTGCCGGTGCTGCGCAACTCCTTGTATTTCTCGAGCTGGACTTCGGTCAGGACCGCCGCCTGGTCGAGATGCGCGGTCAGGTGAAGCGACCGCAAATGAGCGCGAAGTTCGGCGATCTCCATCAGCAGTGAATCCATTTTTGCCGCGTTGACGCTGCCTCCGGCGAACATCGCTTCCAGTCGTTTTTCGGCATCCACCACCTGCTTGCCGAGTTCCGGCGCGCGGGTCTTGACCCGGGTCATGAGCTCGCGCGTGCGCTCGATTTGCCCGTCGGTGAGTTCCAGCGCTTCGGCGTGCTCGAGCACGTGCATGGGGCCGGGATAGCCGTTGACGTCGGCTACTCGCCCCATCCCCATACCGCGCCCCTGCTGCAGGTTGCGGAATTCGCGTGCTCGCATGCCGCCTTGACCTCGACCCTGATGGCCCGCATGCTCGGTTGCTGGCCCGGCCGCCTGCTCACCCTGTTGCGCTGCCGCGGGCATCGCGGTTGCGACAAGAAGTGCGGCAACACACCCGGAAAGCCATTTTGCTGTTGTGTTCATCATCGAGTTCCTTTATTGCGTGTTGAAAAATTCGTGCAACCTGTCAATTCGCCTGACGGCCTTGACGGTTCTCCCGCATTGCGTGAATGACGCTGACGGCGTCCACGGTCTCGGCCACGTCGTGGACGCGCAGGATATTCGCGCCGCGTTCGGCGGCCAGCACGCCGGCAGCCACCGAGGCGGCGACCCGGGCATCGGCGGCTTCGCGGCCGGTAATCTTGCCGAGCATGGACTTGCGCGAGATGCCGGCCATCAGCGGCAGGCCGAATTCACGAAAGCGTCCGAAACGGTCGAGCAGGTCCAGATTATGCTGCAGCGATTTGCCGAAGCCGAAACCCGGATCCAGCACGAGGTTTTGTTCCTGCATGCCGGCGGCCAGGCAAGTGTCGATGCGCTCGCGAAAGAAAAGCCGCAGGTCTTCGACGACGTCGTCGTAGTCCGGGTTCTGCTGCATGGTGCGCGGCTCGCCCTGCATGTGCATGATGCAGGTCGGCACACCGGCCTCCACCGCCGCGACCAGCGCATCCGGATCGCGCAGGCCGTTGACGTCGTTGATCATTTCAGCACCTGCGGCGACCGCAGCGCGCATCACTTCGCCCTTCATGGTGTCGATGGAAACGGGGAGGTCGAGCTCGGCGCGAACCGCCTCGATGACCGGCACCACGCGCTCGATCTCGGCTCGGGCATCCACCGGCGCGGCGCCGGGGCGGGTGGATTCGCCGCCGATGTCGAGAATATTCGCGCCCTCGGAGGCAAGTCGTCGCGCGTGCGCCAGCGCTTTTTCCAGCGAATCGAAGCGCCCGCCGTCGGAGAACGAATCGGGCGTGACGTTGACGATGCCCATGACGAGGATGCGTTCGGCCGCGGCTGCGGCGCGGATCGATTCGGCGAGGTCGCGGG
>CAYYZR010000441.1:0-1722 GCA_964476005.1 uncultured Halomonas sp. | reverse complement strand
TTCTTCTTGGAGGCTTTCTTCTTGGAAGCCTTCTTTTTCGAAGCAGGCTCAGGCGTATCGGCGGGAGCGGCGCTTCCAGCGGCGCCAGAGGCGGAACCCGCTTCGTCTTCGATAGCCTGATTCAAGCTTTCCTGGGTTTTGTTTTGCATCGTTACAACTCCCTGATCGGATTTTGGAGGCCGCTACCGACTCGCTAAGCGCTGTCTTGTCTGCTCAATATGATTCAACCATTCGCGCGCGGCTGATCGGAGTGTGCCATAGTTCGCCGCACGATTAAAGGCCTGTTCGGCTCTATCAAGATTATTGAGGTTGAAATTCGCCATGCCGATCAACAGGTGCGCATTGCCTTCCTGCGAATCGGTCAAGTCGCCTTTCTCCAGTGCGCGAGTCGCGGCCGACAGCGCACCTTCCCAATCCTCGTCGGCGGTCATGATGGATGCCCGCTGAAAATCGATCTTGCCGCTGTCCGACAATTGACCGGCCTGTTCGTAGGCGTCCAGTGAGCGATCAAGCTCGCGCGCCTGGTACCACGCACCTGCAGTCATCTCCCAGTTGTTGGCAGTACGTTCGACAAAACCTTTTTCCAGGCCGTCCTGCATGACTTCGGCAGCCAGCCTGGGGGCTTCCATCTGCTGCAACAATCCGGCGAGCTGAGTGAATTCGCTGCCGCGATCCAGCAGCCCCCGGCGGTACGCCAGGTGAAGCGTTGCCATCGCGTTGCGGCTTTCCTCGAGCTCCATGTAGATGCCGGAAAGCTGCGACCAGTATTCCTTCCGATCAGGGTTGACCTCGATCAGGATCTTGGCAACATCCACGGCAAGACGGTATTCCTCGAGTTCCAGGAGGATCCCGAGCTTGGTCCGGTACCAGGATTCAGGCACGTTCTCGGCGATCTCGATCGCCTGGTTCATGGCCGCAAGTGCTTCGCGATAGTCGTCCTGCTGCAGATGCAGGCTGGCCTTGAGCACCCATACTTCGGCAACTTTCTTGGCCTCTTCGGTCGAAACACAGAACCAGAAATCGAGCTGTTCCAGCGCCTCGTCATAACGTTCCAGCGCGTTGTAGAGCTGGGCGATCTGCAGAATCATCTCGAAGTGCGTCTGGTTCGGCAACTGGTTGAGCCGCACGGCCTCGCCGAAATGACGAATCGCATCCGGATATCGCTCGCGCTGGGCGGCCAGGAAGCCGAGATACTGCTCGACGGTCGCCTTCTCGAAATCCGAGAGCCTGGCTTCGCGCAGGTTCTCCAGCAACGAAACGGCATCCGAGAATGCTTCCTCGCCAATCAGTTCTGCCGCTTCGTTGAGCCGGTTGTAGGTCTGCTCGGTCATCAGACCCGGCTCGACCTCGCGCTCTTCACCGCACGACAGCGTCTCGCTGCCGGTCTGGGCCAATGCAACCGGACCGGCTGCGGAAAGCAACAGACCGAGCGGCGCCAACAGCAATGCGAATCTGTTCATGGTCATCATTGGTCCAAGGTGAAATCGATGGTCTGGACGGCCCGGCGCGAAACCGCCGTACCGTCGACGACCCGCGGTTTGAATTTCCATCTCAGGATGGCCCGAATGGCTTCGCGGTCGAACACCCGGGGCGGCTTGGAATCGATGACCTGCGGGTCTCGAACCGAACCGGTTTCGGTAATCGTGAACTCGATCGTGACGTAGCCTTCGATCTGGTTCATGGCGGCATCACGCGGGTACTGAGGATTGATTCTCACCAGCG
>CAYYZR010000440.1:0-1722 GCA_964476005.1 uncultured Halomonas sp. | reverse complement strand
AACCCCATCCGGTCGAAAAAATCCTTGACCGAATCGGTCCAGCTTCGCGACTTGGGGCTGTGCTTGTCCGTATCACCGTCTTCGAGCGTTTCCTGCAGTTGCTTGAGCAGGTCCTTCTGCTCGCGCGTCAGCTTCACCGGCGTTTCCAGCACGACGCGCACCATCAGGTCCCCGGGTCGATGGCTTCTGACCGACTGCACGCCCTTGCCTTTGAGACGAAAGGTCTTGCCGGTCTGGGTTTCGGAGGGAATTTTCAGGGCCACCGAGCCGTCCAGCGTCGGGACCTTGATCTGTCCGCCGAGGATCGCGGTGGTCACCGGAATGGGAATTTCGGCGTAGAGCTGGTCGCCGTCGCGCTTGAACAGCTTGTGCGGCCGCACCTGAATATCGACATACAAGTCACCGGCGGTACCGCCCTGCGCGCCGGCACCGCCCTCGCCGCTCAGGCGAATTCGATCACCGTCGTCGACACCGGCAGGCACCTTGACCTGGAGCGTGCGCGTCTCGCGAACCTGCCCGGAGCCATCACACACGTTGCATGGATCGCTGACCTCGCGACCCGAGCCGCCGCAGCCCGGGCAAGTCTGCTGGACCGAGAAAATACCCTGCTGCATGCGCACCTGGCCGGCGCCGCCGCAGGTCGAACAGACCTTCATCTTGCCGCTGGTCGAACCCGACCCGCTGCAATTGGAGCATTTACCGATGCCCGGCACCCGGATTTCACGTGTGACGCCCTGAACCGCTTCCTCCAGGTCGACTTCCAGCGTGTAGCGCAGATCATGACCGCGGTTGGAGCGCGCACCACCACGGCGCCTGCCGCCACCGAAGATATCGCCGAAAATGTCGCCGAAAATGTCGTTGATGTCGCCGAATCCGGCAGCACCCGCGCCTCCGCCGAACCCGCCGCCCTGGCCGTTGACCGCATCGTGGCCGAAGCGGTCGTAGGCGGCCCGTTTCTGGTCGTCCTTGAGCACCTCGTAGGCCTGCTTGGCTTCCTTGAAATGATCCTGGGCGGATTCGTCGTCGGGATTGCGATCGGGGTGATACTTCATCGCGAGGCGACGATAGGCCTTCTTCAGGTCATCGGTCGATGCATCCCGGCTTACGCCCAGTACTTCGTAGTAGTCACGCTGGCTCATTCAACTGCTCTTTTCGATGCTTTCGGGTCAATGCTCAATATCGAATTCCTTCAACGCAAACTGCCGCCAGGAAGGCGGCAGATCGCGTGCCGGGTCATTTGCAAGGCGCCCGGCCTTACTTCTTGTCCTCGTCGTCGACTTCGGTGAACTCGGCGTCGACCACGTCCTCGGCGGATTCGCCGGAGGCTTCCGAATCGCCGGAAGCACCGGCTTGGTCGCCCTCCGCGCCGCCGTCAGCCTGGGCCGCGGCCTGGTAAAGCGCGGTACTGGCCTGCTGCAGTTCATTGACGGCCGAATCGATGGCGTCCTTGTCATCACCCTTGATGACCTCCTCGACCTTCTCGATGGCGTCTTCGACCGGCTTGCGCGTGGCCTCGTCGATCTTGTCTTCCTGCTCCTTGAGCATCGAACGCGTCGAGTGCGCAAGCGCCTCGGCGCTGTTGCGGGCGGTGACCAGTTCGTGGAACCGCTTGTCTTCCTCGCGGTGCGCCTCGGCGTCGGTCACCATTTTTTCGATTTCCTCCTCGGTCAGGCCGGAACCGGCCTTGATCTCGATGCGCTGCTCCTTGCCGGTTTCCTTGTC
>CAYYZR010000439.1:0-1724 GCA_964476005.1 uncultured Halomonas sp. | reverse complement strand
ACTGCTCGGCCGCCCAGAACGCATGTTTCTGCTCGCGCACGATCAGCAGCCGGGTGAGGTCCAGGCCGGCCCGGGCCAGGCTCTGGGGACAGGGCACCATGGGTGGTGCGATGAACAATACCGGCCGCTCGCGCCGGGTGAGTTCGGCCAGGCAGGGCAGCAGCAGGTCCAGCTCGCCGGCGCCGAAGCGCTCCGGCAGCAGTTCCACCAGCTTTCCGCGCGGCCAGCCGCCGTCGGGCAGCCGTCGGTCCAGTGCGGCCCTGCCGGTGGCCAGCGCATTGCCCGGCCGCCGCCGGCGCCCGCGCCAAAGATCGTTGCGTTCGGCGAGCAGTTGTTCGAGTGGGTTGGTGACGTTCATCGGGGCGTTTTCCATGCAGGCCAGAATACTATATATAAATACAGTTTCTCAGAAGATGATAAAGCCGATTCCGGGAGTCGGTGGTCAGGAGTCAGGGGTTATGGGCTCGAATTCACTGTGGGAGGCGCGCTCGCGCCGAAGGGATCGCCGTGATCGGAATGGTTTCATCGGCGCGAGACGCGCCTCCCACAAAAAATCGGGCCTGGACGGCTGGCCTGCCGGGTCGGCGAAACAAAAAAGCCCGGCGCAGGGCCGGGCTTTGGGAGCAGGCCGCCGCGGTTGCGGCGGCTGTTGCAGCCTTTATTGCTCACCCGAGGGGCGGGCGTCGCCGAAGCGGATCATCTCGCGGTTCTTGTCGACCGTGGCCATGCCGATGCCGCGCACGTTGATCAGCTCGTCGATGTGCGTGAACGGTCCGTTGGCTTCGCGGTACTCGACGATCGCCTCGGCCTTGGACTCGCCGACGCCGTTCAGGGCTTCGGCCAGCTGCTCGGCCGTGGCGGTGTTGACATCGACCGGCTCGGCGGCAAGCGCCGCGTTGCAGATGCCCAGGGTCAGAATCAGTGCCAGAAAGATGTGCTTGATCATGATGTTTCTCCTTTCGGTTCGTTTTCGATTTCAGACTTCGCTGTTGGATTTCGATCGGGCCGCTGGTCTGCGTCCGTCGACCGTGAGCACAGATTAGGCAAGTGCCTGGATCCAGAACATCGGCAAACTTCGCCGCAATCGATCGGAAAGCGACTCGAATGGGACTAGGAGAAAGTGCATTGCAGGTAGGAAAATTCCGATGCCCATGCGCCGGAATGCCCAGAGAGTGCCCGTAACCTTATGAAATATAGACAGAAAATAAGGGGCTGGCCAGTGTGGGCGGCAGGCTTTGGGCTGAACGAACAACAAAAAGGAGAGGAAAAGAGGTGGCCCCCGACCGCCCGATCCCGTCGCCCACGCTCCCGCTGCCGCTGCTCCCTTCCGGGCCTGACGGGGTTTACGGGTTAGTGGCGCGGGGAGACCGACGAGGACCACCAGCGCGTATTGTCGCAAAAATCCAGTGTCTGGTGGGCCGAATTGCTGGCCAAAAACCGACCTGCATCGGTATAATTGCCAATTCACTTCGGTGGAAACGGATTCATCCCTCTCTCGGCAGCGCGCGAAGCGCTGCCCGGTAGACGAGGCAGAATTTTCCCGCGACAATGGGCGGGAGCACAAATCGGAGAGATGGCCGAGTGGCTGAAGGCGCTCCCCTGCTAAGGGAGTATGGGGTTAAAAGCCCCATCGAGGGTTCGAATCCCTCTCTCTCCGCCAGATACGAAGAGCCCCGCGAAAGCGGGGTTTTTCGTATCTGGCGGAGAGAGAGCTTTGGTTCGAA
>CAYYZR010000438.1:0-1727 GCA_964476005.1 uncultured Halomonas sp. | reverse complement strand
TCAAAGGCACCCGCCCCGCCAAGGCGCGCCCTCGATCAATAAAGAACCAGCGAGTCGACATCCATCGTATACGCCGCATCGGCGGTTTCGTTGCTGACGTCCTCGACGTTGAGCGTACCCTCCATCCAGAAGGCGTCCCAGATGTTGATCATGTCGATCGGATTCTCGAGCCGCCCGTAGATGATCTGGTTGGCCGGCGGGGGCGGAAGGTGGATGCAGGCACCGAAGTAGGGCACCAGGAAGAATTCCTTCAGCTTTCCTTCTGCAGTGGTTTCGACCGGGACGACGAAGCCGGCGATGCGCAATTCCTGGCCGTCGAGCTCACCGATCGTGCGGCTGGACTGGAACACCGCCGACGGTCCGGCGCCGCTGTGGTCGACGCTGGTCTGGTTTTCGATCCAGGCCTGCGACTCTTCTTCGGGCATCAGTTCGTTCCATTCGATCTCGCGCGTATCGGCGAAACTCAGCGCCGGGATAATCAGAAGACACGCGGTGATTGTTCGAAGAATTTGCATCTGGGCGTTCCGGATCAGTGTTCGGGAGTGCTTTTGATGGTCAAGTGAAGGGATCGTTCCAGGAAAATGACCCGGCTACTGTCGCACCTGCATGCCGTCGGCCAGGGTGCGACGGTAAACCATCACCGCCGGCACCAGCGCGACCAGCACGCCGGCCAGGGCGATCGCGCCCAGCACCAGCCATTGCCAGGCCGCCGGCCAGGCGAAGCTTATTGCGATGCCGAAGCGCGACAGCAGCCACGGGGCGAGGG
Source organism: uncultured Halomonas sp. (assembly GCA_964476005.1). GTDB lineage: Bacteria > Pseudomonadota > Gammaproteobacteria > Xanthomonadales > Wenzhouxiangellaceae. The sequence goes on along the minus strand of CAYYZR010000438.1, from coordinate 961 downwards.
CGAACTGGGCGGCAAAAGCCAGCAGCAGTCCGCCCGCGATGCCGGCAAGCGTGATGAAAGCGGCCTCGATCAGCAGCAGGGCCGAGATCTGCCACGGCCGCGCCCCGCACGCGCGCAGAATCGCCATTTCCCGGCGACGCTCGTTCAGGGTCGTCAGCAGCGCCGTCAACATGCCGAGCAGCCCGGCCAGTACCACCAGCCCGGCGACCACGCGCAGAATCTGCTCGGCCAGCCCCGTGATGCGCCACAACTGCTGCAGCGCAATACCGGGCAGGATCGCCAGCAGCGGTTCATCACGCTGCTGGTTGATACGGTACTGCAATCCAAGCGCCGCGGCACGCGTCTTCAGGCCAAGCAGAAATGCCGAGATCTCGCCGGGCTGGAGCGACGCCACGGGCGCGGCGGTATCGGCACTGCCCCGGAGACCCGCATCTTCGGATGCACCAGGATTATGGGCGCCATCGTGGTTATGGTCATGATCGCGGCTGTCATCGGCAGCGTGCACATGCTCTCCGGCGCGGCTCCTCGCCTGTTCCGGCGTCAGCATGGCGTCGGGTCGCGGTCTGCCCTGCTCCCACCCGATGTGGACCGCGTGGTGGGCCTCGAGGCGGATGTAGAGCGACTGGTCCACCGGCGTACCGGTGGGGGCGAGGACGCCCGAGACCACGAACGGGAGCTGGTCATGGTGGTGCAGGCTGACGTTGCCGCCGCCGTGCGCCAGCACGATTTCGTCGCCCGGCGTATAACCCAGTCGATCGGCTGCACGGGCGCCGACGACCACGTCGAACAAGTCGGCGAACGCGCCGCCTCGGCGAAATTCGAGTTCGCGTCCGCCGGCGTACCGGTAGTGCTCGAACATGGCGTCGGTCGTACCGATGACGCGATAACCCTCGTGGGCGTCGCCGAGCGAGATCGGGATGGACCAGTCGACGATGGGCTGCCCGGCGATCTCCCGGTAGCG
>CAYYZR010000437.1:0-1730 GCA_964476005.1 uncultured Halomonas sp. | reverse complement strand
AGCCGGCCCAGTACCAGGGCCGCAACGTCAAGGTCTGGGCCCGTCAGCGGGTCCGTTTCGACCTGAGCTGATCGCGAGAACCGAAGCAAACCCATGCGCACACTGATTCATCTGCTGTTGCTGGCCGGCCTTGCCATGCCGCTTGTCGGCTGGACCCAGCAGGAAACCGATTCCGCGGACCTGGAAGATCCCCGGGAACCGGTCGAATTCCTGTCGCTGGCCGCCGTCCTGATCGGCGACGGCAACTACCAGCGCGCGCGCAATGTCCTGGGCCGGGTCGATACCCGGGCCGATGGCATCGACCTGGCCCGGTACCACACGCTGGCAGGCCTGGTCGCACTGAACCTGGACGAATTGCCGCTGGCGGCCACCGAGTTCGAGCACGCCATCGCCGCGGGCCAGGACCAGCCGGTTGTCTGGCTGTACCTGGCGCAGGCGTATTTCGGTCAGCAACTGTACGGCAAGACCCTGGATGCGCTGGACAATGCCGGGCCGGAGAACACGCGCGTGCCCTCTGTATTCATGATGCGTGCCCAGGCGCACTGGGAACTCGAAAATTACGCCGCGGCCTGGCGCGTCCTGGGCCATGGCCGTGTCGAATTCCCGGACCGCGCCGGCGATTTCGCACGCAGGCAGGTCTTTTTGCTGGTCGACCAGGGGCTCTACCAGGAAGCCGCCGACCAGGGTCTGAAATTCCTCGAAAGCGGTATCGCCACCAGCGACGATGCGGTCGCCATCGGCAACGCGCTGCGCGAGACCGGGCAGTACCAGCAGGCCGCGGTCATTCTCGAAAAAGCCAGGCTATCCGCGCCCGGCAACGTGATGCTGGGCAAGGTCCTGTCGCATGTCTACCTCGACCAGGGACGCGAACTGGCCGCCGCCGACGTGATGCGGACCGCCGCACTTTACGACAACAGCCTGGCTTCGGACGCGGCCGAACTCTACAAGCGCGCCGGCTGGCTGATCCAGGCGCTTTCGCTCAACGCCCGGATCATCGACCAGCCGAAGAAACTCAAGCAGCGCCTGGCGATCTTCCTCGAACTCAACCGCTTCGAGCAGGCCGCCGGCATGGAGCAGGACCTGGCCCGTGTCGGGCTCCTGGGAGACGAGGATATCCGCTACGCGCTGGCCTACGCGCTGTTCAAGTCAGGCGATTTCGCGCGAGCCGAGCAACATCTTCAACAGCTCACCCGCAGTGACCTGTTCCGCCGAGCCGTCGAGCTTCGCCGGGCCATGGAGCAGTGCGCCGAAAGTCCGTGGATGTGCGGTTGAACCGATGTGCGGATAGGCTGATGCGAGATTCCCTTTTGACCCGCGCCGGCATGCTGCTTGGCCTGCTGCTGATGGCTGTCGGCTTTGTCTTTTCGACGGGTGCCGCAGGGCAGTCTGTGCAGGTGGCCGAAGCGCTGGAGCCGGCTAAGCTGACCGTGCTCGTGTTCGAGCAGGGCCGGCCGGTCGAAGGCCTGATCATGCGCTTTGGCGACCAGACGGGGCGTACCGACGATGGCGGGGTGTGGCAAGCGCGGGTGCCGGCACAATCCGACCGGTTGACCGTTTTCGACAACGCCCAGGCGCTGACCGCACTGCCGATGACCCTCAGGACGGGCGAGATTGCCCAGGTCATCATTACCCTGACCGGCGCCGAGCGCCGCGCCATGGTCAGCATCGAAAGCTCATACGGCGATTCCCAGGCCGACATCGGCATCGCCGGTGCGAGCGCCGATATGGAT
>CAYYZR010000436.1:0-1740 GCA_964476005.1 uncultured Halomonas sp. | reverse complement strand
GGGGCAGACGTAGTCGGCGAACACGTCGATTTCGAGGCTCATGCGCCTTCCTCCAGGCTGACCTGCTGTGAAGTTGTATCCTGCATTGTCGCATCGGACCGATTCCGATCGTCGCGGGCGAGCCGGGCCACCAGTTCGTCGATCGCCCGGTGAGCATTCGCGACGGAGCGCTCGTGGCGCCGGTCGCCGAACTCCTGGTAGTCGATGGAGATGAAGTGCCGCTCGCTCGCGCCGAGGTAATGGGCGCAGGTGGCGATGTGCGGCTCGAGATGGTTCATGGCGGCCCGGGCACCGCCGGCCTCGAACCCGAACTCGCCCCGGGCCGAGAGCACCACCAGGGTCTTGCCGCCAAGCATCGGCTCCAGCGGCCAGTCGCCGCGAGCGAGATCGAAAGAGAAGGTCTTGCCGATCCGGATGGCCTGGTCGAACCAGGCCTTGAGCGCGGCCGGCATGCCGTAGTTGTACATCGGCGTGGCGATGGCGATGAGGTCGGCGGCCTCGACCTCGGCGATGAGCTTGTCCGAAGGGGCCAGTACCGCCTCCTGCTCGGGGCTGCGCTCGGCGGGCGGGGTAAACGCGGCGGCAATCCAGGCTTCGCTGACTAGCGGCGGCGGCTGCCGACCCACGTCGCGGCTAAGGAACCGGGCGGCGGGTTCATACTCCATCCAAAGTTCCCGAAAGCGTCGGGACAGGCCCCGCGACAGCGAGCGTTCACCCCTGGCGCTGGCTTCGATCTGCAGAATCGTGGTCATGTCGTCTCCGTGTCTGAATAATCTGGCCTCATCCTGCCGGTCCTGATTTTCTATTGCAAAGGATGATTTCTTCACACTAAGATGAAATTAATTCATCTTCGGTCCGACCCATGCGCAAGCTCCCCCCGTTCAACGCCCTGCGTGCCTTCGAGGCCGCTGCCCGCAACGGCAGCTTCAAGCGCGCCGCCGAAGAACTGCATGTCACCCCCACCGCGATCAGCCACCAGATTCGCCACCTCGAAGACCTGCTTGGCTGCACTTTGTTTCATCGTCGGCCGCGCCCCGTCCGCCTGAGCGATGCCGGTCGGCAGCTTTATCCGGTGCTTCGCGACAGCCTGGACCGGATCGCGGGCGCCGTGGCCGGGATTCGCTCGGGGCTTGATGCGCGGGCACTGAAGGTGACCACGACGCCGGCTTTCGCCAGCCGTTGGCTGATCCCGCATATGGGAATGCTCCGGGAGGCGTGTGAGGGACGAGAGATCGCTATCGAGGCCACCGAACGGGTCATTGACCTGCACGCCGGTGAGGTGGACTTGGCCATCCGCTATGCCCACTTGCCCGACCGGGAGCTGGAATGCAAGCCGCTGTTCAGTGACCGCTATTTCCCGGTCTGCCATCCAGACCTCGTCCGCGAATCGTCCATCGAGACTCCGGGCGACCTGGCCGCGCACCCGCTGATCCACTTCGAGTGGAAGCGGAAAGACCCGGATGCGCCGACCTGGGGCCGCTGGCTCGCACTGGCCCATCAACGCTTTCCGGGCGAGAAGCTGCCGGACCCGGAAGGCGGGATGCGATTTAGCGAGGAGATTCACGCCATCGAGGCGGCGGTCAATCGCCAGGGCGTGGCCCTGGTCAGTGATGTCCTGGTGGCGCCGGAGCTTGCCAGCGGCGCGCTGGTCCAGCCCATTGACCTGTCCATCGACGGCCTGACCTTCTACGCGGTGTTCCTCCCCGACGCATCTCGGCGCGAACTCATCGAGCGCGTTGT
>CAYYZR010000435.1:0-1744 GCA_964476005.1 uncultured Halomonas sp. | reverse complement strand
GTAGCGAGGTGTAGGGAAGATCGGCGTTCATTGCATCGATAATGCAGTGAATGGCCTCGTCGCCCGACAGCCCGAGTATGGCCGCACCGAGAATCTTGTCGGTGTCGGCATCGACGACGACTTTCATGAACCCCTGTGTCTCGCCAAACTCGCGTGCGCGCCCGACTTGAGACATCTTCAGCTTGCCGACACCAACGCTGTAGCCTGCTGCCCGGGCAGACGCCTCGGTCAAGCCGACACGACCGAGCGGCGGGTCGACGAACAGGGCGTAGCAGTCAGTTCGATCAGCTACAGAGCGTGGCTGCTGCGAGAACAGATTGGCAGCCACGATTTCGAAATCGTTGTAGGCTGTGTGCGTGAACGAGCCGCGCCCATTGACCTCGCCGAGTGCCCAGACCTTGTCCGCGGACGTCCTTAGTTGCTCGTCGACGTCGATCAGCCCTCGCTCGTTCACCGCTATGCCGGCCTGGTCAAGACCCAGGCTGTCTGTATTGGGCTTCCGGCCCACCGCCAGGAGAAGATGCGAGCCCGATATGGTGTTGGGAGCACCATCACGGGAAGTAGTGATCCGTATAGTCGAATCGCGCTTTTCGAATTTGACACATTCGGTACCGAGTTCGAACTGGATACCTTCGCCCTCGAGAATCTCGAGAACCGCCGCGGAGACATCCGAATCCTCGCGCGGTATCAATCGATTCGACGTTTCGACGACCGTCACCTCGCTGCCAAAGCGTCGATAAATCTGGGCAAATTCCAATCCGATGTAACTTCCGCCCAGTATCACCAGGTGCTCGGGCAGCACGTCGAGCTCAAGTATCGTGGAATTCGTCATGTAGGGAATGTCGCCCAGTCCGGGGATGTCGGGGACGCGAGCACGCGCCCCGACGTTGATGAATACCTTTTCCGCCTCGAGGATTTCCCCATCGACATCGATGCGCCGCTCGCCGATGAATCGTGCATGACCGCGAATGAATTCCAGGCCATTCATGTTATCGATCCACGTGCTCAGACCCTGACTGGAATCACCACGGACCGTGTTCATGCGGGCCTTGACCCGTGCCATGTCGACCTTCACGTCGCCGGTCTCGATCCCGAAGTCTGCAGCGCGGCGAGCAAGTTGCGCAACCCGCGCACTAGCCACCAGAGTTTTGGTCGGTATGCAGCCCACATTCACGCAGGTGCCGCCCAGTTTGTGCCGCTCGATCAGGGCGGTTTTCAGGCCATTCTGGGTGAGCTTCCCCGCCAATGACGGTCCGGCCTGTCCTGCGCCGATCACGATTGCATCAAACTGTCTCATGTCGCATTCCTTTCTGGTTCAATCCCATTGATTCCGCCCAGCCATCATTGGCCGAGCGGAAATGAATCGTCAGGCGGCCGCGCTTGTCGAGGGCCAGGCGTCGGCCTTGAACGCCTCGTCCAGCGGGGTCTGGGCAACGTGATTGACGTAGTTCGACATCACTTTCAGGCTTGTGCCGAGGATGACTTCGAATACGGCCTGCTTTGTATAGCCGGCATCGAAGAAAGCATCGAGATCGCTCTGATCGACCCAGCCGCGACGTTCGTTCACCCGGATGGAAAACCGGCGAAGGGCTTCCAATTTCGTATCTGCGATCGGTGTGCCGTCGCGCAGTGATCGAATGATGTCTTCCGGCACCTTTGCGCCCCGGGAAATCGTCGTGTGTGCCGCCATGCAGTAGGTGCAATTGTTCAGCCGATTGTTGGTCAGCAGGATGATCTGCCTTTC
>CAYYZR010000434.1:0-1749 GCA_964476005.1 uncultured Halomonas sp. | reverse complement strand
CGAAAGGCCCGTGCTCGGCTGATGCCTTGGGGGGCGGAGTCCTCGTAGTAGTCGGAGGCCGGGAAAGCCGGCCACAGGGCGAAGGAGGACAGCGAGCCGTAGCGGCTCTGGATAGGAGGAGCTGTCGTTGAACAGCGACAAGCCATGGCCAGGTCTCGACGAGGCGGCGTCGTGGGTACTGCGTATCCAGCAGAAGCTACACCGATGGAGCAAAGAGGACGAGGACAGGAGGTATGACGATCTACTCAACCTTGTGTACGATCGGCATACGCTCCGAATTGCTTGGGAGCGGATCAGACAAAACCGAGGGTCAAGGACCGCCGGTGTCGATGGACAGACCCGCCGTAGCATCGAGCAAGGCACTGGGGTCGAAGCATTCCTGGAAGCGATCCGGGACGCGCTGAAAAGGCGCGTCTACCGGCCATTGCCTACCCGGGAACGACTGATCCCCAAGGCCAACGGCAAGATGCGGCGTCTGGGCATCCCGGCATTGCAGGATCGCGTGGTCCAAATGGCCTTCAAACTGATCCTCGAACCGATCTTCGAGGTGGACTTCAGCCCGACGAGTTACGGCTATCGCCCCGCCCGTCGCGCGCAGGATGCCATCGCGCAGATCGTTCAGTTCATCAACCCACCCGGCGGCTACAATCACGTCGTCGAAGGCGATATCGAAGCCTGTTTTGACAATGTGCACCACGGTATCTTGATGCGACAGCTCCGCTGTCGTATTGCTGACCGGCGAATGCTCAGAGTCATCAGAAGCTTCCTTGTTGCCGGGATAGTGACCGAGAACGGCCGGTTCGAGTCTACGCTGACGGGCACCCCGCAAGGTGGCATTCTGTCGCCATTGTTGGCCAACATATACCTGTCGGTTCTTGATCGACACATGGAGGCCAGCTGGCGGGAGCAGCAGCGCATTCGTGGCAGCACGCTTCATCGCCGAGGGTTGCCAACCTATCGGATGATCCGCTATGCCGATGACTTCGTCATCATGGTTCGCGGGACATACCAACAGGCCGAGGCGATCCGCGATGAAGTGGCCACGTTGCTGCGGGATGAGCTTGAGATGAAGCTCTCGGACTCGAAGACGCTGATCACCCATGTCGATCGAGGCTTCGACTTCCTGGGGCACCACATCCGTCGATGGCCCTACCGCAACAAGCTCGTTGGCTGGACCTACCCGAGCAAGAAAAGCTTGGCCGAGCTCAAACGCAAGGTCAAGAGCCTGACCCGCCGGCAGACAACGAGCCTCTCGCTCGACCAACTGCTGTCGGCGCTCAACCGGGTACTCCGGGGATGGGCGATGTATTTCCGCTTCGACGCGTCGAAGAATACCTTCAACTACGTCGACCACTACGTGTGGTGGCGGTTGCATCGCTGGACCCGGAAGAAGCACCCTGGCCGCCGCATCCGCTGGCTCAAACGTCAGTATCGAGGTGGCGGCTGGCGCTTCCAGCACCAGGGTATCGAACTCTTCCGACTCACCACTGTGCCGGTTCAACGCTATCGCTATCGCGGAGCCAAGATCCTGCTTCCGTGGATGATGCCGGAGGAGTTCGGCACCGTCGGTCGATTCGCACGCAGCGATCCGGCCGAGCCCTATACGCTGAGTACCCTGCAACAGGCCCTTACCCTCGCTCCATCGGACCTCGTGGAGAGCCGGATGCGTGGAAACGCGCACGTCCGGTTCGGAGAGCGGCTGGGGGAATCAGGGAGTTGATCCCTGCGCCCCCAGTCGACTCTACACCT
>CAYYZR010000433.1:0-1751 GCA_964476005.1 uncultured Halomonas sp. | reverse complement strand
CGGCCTACGAGCCGGTGCTGTTCGAGTTCACCACCGACATCACCACCGACCAGACCACCGAGATCGAGCGCATGACCGTGATGCTGGCCGGCTATTCGCCCGACCCAAGGGTGGGGCTGGCAGCGGGCCTGCGCGACGCCGGCGAAGCGATTTCCAATCTCGAGTTGCTGGCCGCGCTGCCGAAACCGGCCGGCTTCTTCGATCCGGAAAACCCGGCCGGCCTGCCGCTGGAACAGTTGATGGCCGAGGCCGAAGGCGATGACGCGGACGCCGACGAAGGCGGCAATGAGGATGGCGAGCGCGAGGAAGACGAAAGGGACGACGACGATGATTACCGAAGCCCGCCACTGAGCTTCGCCAACACCGACATGGCGTTCGACGGCAACGTGCTGGTGGCCGGCAACTACCACGGCTTCAACGTCTACGACATCAGCACCCGGGGCGAGCCGGAATTGATGAGCTCGGTGGTCTGCCCGGGCGGGCAGGGCGACGTTTCGATCGTCGGCGACCTGCTGATCATGTCGGTGGAGCAGACGCGCGCGCGACTGGATTGCGGCCTGCAGGGCACCATCGGCGATGTCAGCGGCGAACGCTTCCTGGGCGTGCGCATCTTCGATATCGCGGACCTGCGTCGGCCGCGACAGGTGGGCGCGGTGCAGACCTGTCGCGGTTCGCACACCCATTCGGTGGTCTCGGCCGACGACGACACCATCATCGTCTACAACTCCGGGACGCGCCCGGTGCGCGATGACGAGGAACTGGAAGGATGCATCGACGAGTCGCGCTACGGCGATGAACGTACTGCGATGTTCCGGATCGATGTGATCGAGATTCCGGTGGCCGATCCGGCAGCCGCGCGCATCGTCGACAGCCCTGCGGTATTTGCCGATCCACAGGCCGGCACGCTGGCCGGCCTGTGGATGGGCGGCGACCACGGCGACGATACCCAGGAGACCAACGACACCAACCACTGCCACGACATCACCGTGTTTCCGGAAAAGGACATCGCCGCCGGGGCCTGTTCCGGGAACGGCATCCTGTTCGACATTTCAGATCCGCTGAATCCCAAGCGTATCGATGAAGTCGTGGATGAGTCTTTCGCCTACTGGCACTCGGCCACGTTCAACAACGACGGCACCAAGGTGATATTCACCGATGAGTGGGGCGGCGGCGGACGGCCGCGCTGCCTGGCATCGGACCCCCAGACCTGGGGCGCAGACGCCATCTTCGATATCGTCGACGGCCAGCTCGAATTCGGCGGCTACTTCAAGATGCCGGCGCCGCAGAGCGAGGAAGAAAACTGCGTGGCGCACAACGGTTCGATCATCCCGGTTCCCGGCCGAGACATCTTCGTGCAGGCCTGGTATCAGGGCGGGGTCTCGATCATCGATTTCACTGATTCGGCCAACGCGTTCGAAATCGGTTTCTTCGATCGCGGGCCGGTATTCGAAGAGGAACTGGTGATGGGCGGCTACTGGTCGACCTACTGGTTCGACGGCCTGATCTACGGCACCGAGATCGCACGCGGGCTGGACGTGCTGGCCCTGCTGCCCAGCGAGCACCTGAGCGACAACGAGATCGCCGCCGCGTCGGCCACGGTCGGCGGCGAGCTGTTCAACCCGCAGCAGCAGTTTCCGATTAGCTGGCAGCACGAGCCGGTGGTCGCGCGCGCCTGGATCGACCAGCTGGTGCGCGGCGGGGTGATCGACACGGCCGGGATGGAAGACATGAGCGAAGCGCTGTCGCGTGCC
>CAYYZR010000432.1:0-1753 GCA_964476005.1 uncultured Halomonas sp. | reverse complement strand
GCCAATCCCTCTCGTGCCGCCCGTGACAATGGCTACCTGGCTCATGCGCTACCCCAGCTTATATGAATTATCACTAAATTCTGCACGTTACAGGATGAAAAGTAACTATGCAGCGCACAAAGCGTGGCGCCGCGACAGGATTCGACATTGCCGTCAGTCGGCTCCGACTGTCTTGGTATGAACAAGAATATCGTGGACACTTCGGCGACCGCGCGACGCGAAAGCCGACCAGAGGTAGACCAGCATCAGCAGGTTGGCGATGACCAACCCGACGCTTTGTACGATGCTCAACGACTCGAGATCACTGGACAACGCGAATGCGCTCAGATGCGCGAGTTCCCAGGGCAGCAGCTTGAGTGCCGTTCGCGCAAGGGCACGCCCCGGTCCGAGCGCTTTTCCATCGGCCACGACCCTGATCCTGAAAATCCGCTTGCCAAGCGTGGAGCCGCGAGCCGAGGTATCCGACAGCCAGAAATATATCCAGACCGGAATCGAGAAATTCAGGATCAGCACGCCCCATATTTCCGGACCGCTGGACGGACTGTAGCCGATCGCCTGCTGAACCAGAAAGCCGGCGGGACCCAACAACGCGAACAGGATTGCAACGTCTGCCAGGTAGGCCAGCACCCGGCGTAGAAAGAGATTGCGCTGAATATCGTTCATCTGGTCACGGGCGTTCGAAGTTCATTCGGTCACGCGGCGTCCGACGGATATTGTTTGCGCATCCAGGCCACGGACTCGCCGATGAGTTCGATCAGTACGGCTTCGTCGATATCGGCCAGACGCTTGATATAGAGACAGCTCTTGCCGGTCTTGTACTTTCCGAGCCGCTGCATCAGCGAATCGAAGTCGCCGAAGCCGGCCATGATGTAGAGCGAGATGCTGGCCTTGCGCGGCGCGAAGCCGGTCAGGAACCAGTCACCCTCGCGACCGCTGGCATAGCGATAGTGGTAGCTGCCGAAGCCCACCATCGATGCCCCCCACATGATCGCGGGCTCACCGGTGGCCTCGGCCATGATCTCGGCAATCCGGGTGCAGTCTGCGCGCCGGTCCGGGTCCTCGATGGAATCGATGAACGCTTCGGCGCTGGTGGCTTCGGGTTTGGTCTTGTTGGTCATCGTCGCACCCCTCCCGCTCAACCGCGCTTGAGGCGGATCAGCGCGGAAATATCCTTGCCGGTCTCGCCGCGTTCGACCAGGCGGGCATAGTCTTTCAGCGCGTTCGGCAGCACCGACGATTCGAACGAAAGCTCGTCGAGCAGCGAGGCGCAGATCTTCAGATCCTTCAGCAGCAGCTTCGGCGCGAATCCGGTTTCGAACGAGTCGGCCAGCATGGTCCGGCCGCGCTTTTCCAGGAACCAGTTGCCGGCCGCGCCGCCGCCGAGCAGTTCCAGCATCTCGTCGCGCGGAAGCCCGAGCTTCTCGACTACCGCCAGACCCTCGCAGACCGCCTCGGCGATGCCGGCGACGATCAGCTGGTTGACCGCCTTGGCCGACTGACCGGCGCCGGCCGGGCCCAGGTGTCGCCACGCCTTTCCATAGGCTGCGAACACGTTTTCGAGCCGGGCAAATGCATCCGAATCGCCGCCGGCCATGATCGCCAGCTGGCCGTTCTTCGCGCCCTCGACGCCGCCGGTCACCGGTGCATCGACGAACGCGACCTCCAGCGTCGCCATGCGTTCGGAGATCTCGCGAGCGGTCGCGGGCGAAACGGTCGAGTGATCGACCACGATCTTGCCCGGGCTCAGCCCGGG
>CAYYZR010000431.1:0-1753 GCA_964476005.1 uncultured Halomonas sp. | reverse complement strand
TCTTGCCGACGCCGTTGACGCCCACCATCAGGATGACAAATGGTTTTCTGGCCGGATCCACCGCCAGGAACTGTTCGCACGGCTCGACCAACGCATACAGTTCGGCCTGCACGGCCGGCAGCACGTCGGCCGGTTGCTTGACCACGCCGGCCTTGATGCCTTCGGCGAGCTTGTCCATGATCCGGGTGGTCGCGGCCACGCCAAGATCGGCCGTCAGCAGCGTCGTCTCGATGTCTTCCAGCAACGCATCATCGATGCGGTTCGACGACCGAACCACGCCGAAAAGCTCGGCAAGATGGGAGCGCGTTCGACCGAGCCGCGCCTCCAGGGGGTCCTGGCCGGTCTGCGGCTTTTCGACGACTTCGGCCTTCTCCAGGCCACCTGTTTTCTTGCGGCGAAAGATCGAGAACATCGGTGTCCAGCACGAATCAGAAAGCAGGTTGGTAGTGTAACCCGCAGCCGTCCGACTGCCTGTGCAACGAAAGGCGCAAGCCGTGGGAACGGGTAAACTGGCGACATGAGTGGAACGCTGCGCATCATCAGCGGCAACTGGCGCGGTCGAAGGCTGTCGGTACCGAATCTTCCCGGCCTGCGCCCCAGCGGCGACCGGGTCCGCGAAGTGCTGTTCAACTGGCTCCAGGGTCACCTGCGCGAAGCGCAGTGCCTGGACCTGTTCGCCGGCACCGGCGCGCTTGGACTGGAGGCCGCGTCGCGCGGCGCCGCGGGCGTGGTGCTGGTGGAGCGGGACCGCCGACTGTGCCGCCAATTGATCGAGCTTGCCGAGCTTTGGCCCGGCGGTGAAGTGCTGACCGTCGTTCAGGCCGATGCCGTGCGCTGGCTGGAATGCGCCGAGGGCCTTTTCGATATCGTTTTCGTCGACCCGCCGTTCGGCGCCGGGCTCTACGCCGCAACGCTGTCTGCGCTGACCCGCCCGGGGCTGCTCGCACCCGGCGCCCTGGTCTATGTTGAAAGCGCGGCCCGGTCACCGGCCCCGTTCCGACCGCCGGGAGACCGACCGATCGCCCCGGCTTCCAGCCCCTGCGGCGGCGAGGAGCTCGCGCCGTGTCCCGGAAACTGGTCGATACTTCGCGAAAAGCGCTTGGGCGATGTCCGAATGCAATTGCTTCAAACATCTGCCTGAAAGACGGCGGCCGACCTGACCGGAAGGCTGCGCAGGCTGCCGGCGGACCACCGGGTTTCCAACAGCGGTCCTTCGTTATAATCGGCCCTCGACTGAAAAGGCAAGACCTATGGCTGACGGGCTCGACTACGGTATAGCGATCTATCCGGGAACCTTCGATCCGGTGACCAACGGGCATACCGACCTGATAGAGCGCGCCGCGCGCATGTTCGACAAGGTCGTGGTCGCCATCGCCGAGAGCCCGCACAAGAAACCCGCCTTTCCGCTGGACGAGCGCATTTCGCTGGCGCGCAGCGTGCTCGACAAGTCCAGCTGTCGCAACGTCGAAATTCTCGGATTCGATAACCTGCTGGCCAATTTCGTCGCGCAACAGGGCGCCGGCGTCATCCTGCGCGGGCTGCGCGCGGTGTCCGATTTCGAGTACGAATTTCAGCTGGCCTCGATGAACCGCCATCTCGCGCGCAACGTCGAAACGGTGTTTCTGACGCCGGCCGAAGAATACAGCTTCATTTCTTCCAGCCTGGTCAAGGAAATCGCGCGGCTGGACGGCGACGTCTCGCAGTTCGTCGACCGCCGCGTGGTCGCCGCGCTGCGTATGCGCTACGGGTTCGG
>CAYYZR010000430.1:0-1767 GCA_964476005.1 uncultured Halomonas sp. | reverse complement strand
GATATCCATCTGGCTGTTTGATCCCCTCTATCCAATCAGAAACGTTGCGTAACGTATTAGCTTAGCGGCGCGGGCACAGACCCAGCCCGGCTTTGCCGGCCCGGAAGTTACCCCGCGTCCGCTTGAGCATTTTGTTGGGCTGCGATTCCCGCATGTAGCTGGATGCCTAGGGCTCGAGTGACCTTCAGTATTGTGTCGAATTCGGGAGAGCGTTCCCCGGAAAGAGCCTTATACAAACTCTCTCGGGAAAGGCCCGCATCCCGGGCAACCCGGCTCATGCCTTTGGCTCGGGCAATATCGCCGAGTGCCTTGGCAATAAAGGCAGCATCCGCCTCAGGATCTTCGAGACAGGCTTCCAGATAGGCTTCGATTTCTTGGTCTGTGCGAAGGTGCTCGGCCACATCAAACTCTGAGGTTCGGGTCTTGTTCATTGCTGGTTACAACTCCTGAGCCAATGAAATGGCCCGTTTGATATCACGACTCTGAGATTTCTTGGTTCCACCGGCCAGAAGAATGACTACAGAATTTCCTCGGCGAGTGGGGTAAACCCGGTAGCCTGGGCCATAATCGATCTTCAGCTCAGACACACTATCGCCAACAGGCTTCCAGTCGCCAAAATTGCCGAGAGAAAGCCGCTTTAACCGCACAAGGATTCTGGCTTTAGCCCGCGCATCTCGCAGCCCATTCAACCACTTGGCAAATGCCGCAGTTTTCCGAACCTCTACCACCAGCCCAGTGTAGCCTGGCGGCTACAGTCTGTCAATTCTTCAGTTTAGTAGCCCAACGACTAGCATAACCCGCGCGCGAAGCGCGTCTGGTTGATGCACTTGTTGGACGGCATACGCTACGATCTTGATCTTGTGTGAGCGACAGGGAGAATGAATGCAGTGTGCCCGCAGTTGTCGTAGAAGCAAGTTCCGTAACCGCGGTCGCAGCAGCACCTGCAGGCAAACGCGCAAGCTGCGCGTAGCGAAAATTCCACGGGCGTGAGCTTTGGTTATCCAATTTGAGCGTTGCGATTTCTTAGCCACACAATGCCCTTAGTGCAAAGAACCATCAGCAGGGCCGCCGACGCGATAGTGGTCGAGATCGACTTTGCCAATGTCCAATTGCTCGCGGTCGAGACCATGACTTCGGTGAGGGCATCCGGCTCCACTCGCAGCATGACAGCTACAGCGCTGTTCTCAAAGTGATCGAAGACCGCAGCCGAGACCGCCAGTGTCGCCAATGTCTTACCCCAGTATCTCGGCACCAGACGGGCCAGGGGAATCGCGACAGAAATCGCGAACAAAGTAGGATAAGACAAGTCCAGAAGTTGTTGAGTATTGAGATAGAAGTCGCGACCCATGGCGTTTATCGCCGTGAGGAACACCTGAGCTTCGTCAAGAGAATAGCCACCCGGGCGCATGTCAAAAGGCGCGCCACCACCCGCCATCTCACTTATCAGCGGCAGAGACCACAGAACCATAATCAGGTAGTTCGTTACCGTCGCAGCAACAACTACCCAGTAGATTTTCCAGCCATTGCTCACGGCAGCGCTCCTTGTGCAGTAACCGTCCCCATGCCGTTGAAAGATTCCCTAGTAGCTAGAGCCTGGTGTTCCGCGACGAGGCATGGTGTGCCGTTGAGCGCTTCCAAATACACTTGTCGGTCTAGATGATAAAAGCGCTCCATTAGCGGCGTGAGTGTTCGCTTTGCGTCGAGTGCCGTCCAACGCTCAGCATCAGCGGCGGCGCGCAGCGCCGTCCGCTGGATGCTGTTGTTAGA
>CAYYZR010000429.1:0-1775 GCA_964476005.1 uncultured Halomonas sp. | reverse complement strand
TCGAACGATGCCTCGATCGCGGTTCTGCCCTTCATCGACCTCTCGGCCGAAGGCGATCAGGCGTACTTTTCCGACGGCATCGCCGAAGAAATCCTCAACGTGCTGGCCGGCGTGGAGGGCTTGCGCGTTGCATCCAGAACGTCGTCGTTCGTCTTCAAGGGCGAGCAGAAGTCCATCCCGCTGATTGCCGACGAGCTGGACGTGGCCCACGTGCTGGAGGGCTCGGTGCGTAAAGCCGGCGACCGGATCCGCATCACCGCGCAGCTGATCCATGCCGCCGACGATGCCCACCTGTGGTCGGAAAACTACGACCGCGAGCTCAGCGCCGACAACCTGTTCGCGATCCAGGACGAAATCGCCAATGCAATCGTCGATGCCCTGGGGCAAACGATGAACCTGGGCCGCGGCGCCGGAATTCACGTAGAAGCCGCGACCGAAAACCTCGACGCTTACGATCTCTTCCTGAGGGCGCGCCAGTCGCTTAGAGTGCTGTCGACCGCCTCCGCGCACCTGCGGGTAGAGTTGCTGCAGCGGACAGTCTCGCTCGATCCGGAGTACGCCGAAGCCTGGGGCCAACTTGCGTTTGCACTGGCGGCACTACCGACGTGGGACCATTCGCTGGCCATGGCGCCTTATCAACACCAGAGCCTGGAAGCAGCCCAACGAGCACTCGCGATCAACCCCGAAACCGAGGATGCCTGGATTGCCGTCACGACGGCGAACCGCAACCTCTCGCGGTGGGAGGAATTCGCCCAGACGCTGGAGGAAGCCCGCAAGCATATCCCGGATTTCGACGCAACGCCGCAAGGCTGGCTGGCACTTGGCTATCTCGAGCGCGCCCGCGCTGCGGCCGAGCGCATGCAGCGCGAGGACCCGGAACAGAAAAGCTTCTGGGTGCTGATCGAGGGTCTGGCACTGGAGGCCATGGGCGAGCACCGGCGTGCCCTGGAAAAACTCGAAGCCGCCGTGCTGCAGGGCTACCAGGGCAGCGCGGAGGGCAATATGGCCGGTATCTACCGCCGCCTCGGCGAGAGCCCGGCGGCGAACGCCTTGCTGTCCAGGGAGCTGGCCGCACGAGATCCGGAACTGATCAGGCTGCTGCCCTACCTCCACGATCTGCTCGAGGGCGACCTGACGCCGGGGTCGGCCGACGTTCGCCGATTCATCGGATTGACGCGGGAGCTTGGCTTCGACGTTGATGAATTGGCGCAACCCAGCTCGACCTACGGCCTGCGCGTCCCCCGCGAAGTCGCGACAGCGATAGGCCATGCCGACGCAGTCGCCCGAACCTATTTTTCCGATCCGGACAGCACGGAGCCGGGCGGCAACTCGCCCAAGTTCTGGATGTGGACGCCGGCGCTTCAGAACTTCCGGAGATCGATAGCCTTCAAGCAGTGGGTCCGCGACAGCGGCATGCTCGCCTATTGGAGCGAACACGGCTGGCCAGACCTGTGCCGGCCGCTCGACAATGACGACTTCGAATGCGACTGACAGTCGCATTCATACAACGAGGAAATAAAAAGATGACCGACAACAAAAAGACCACCGATGAATCCCGCCGCCGCGTGTTGCGCGGCTCTATCGGCGCCGCGGCGCTGTTTGCCGGCGCCCCCCTGATGGCGGCCACCACGCCGGCCCAGACCGAGGGCCCGTTCTTCCCGGTCCACCCGCAGCCCGACACCGACGCCGACATGACGCTGATCGAAGGGCATTCGGAATCCGCGCTCGGCGAGATCGTTGAGATCTCAGGGCGCGTGCTCGACGAGGACGGCAAT
>CAYYZR010000428.1:0-1778 GCA_964476005.1 uncultured Halomonas sp. | reverse complement strand
TCCTCGCCGGTTGTCGTGACAATCGCTCGGCACTGCGGCGGGAATCCGTGCTCGCGCCAGTAGGCGTGAATCTCGAGATCCTGGACCCGCCGCCTGAATTCCGGCGACTGGCGGTACTTGCCGTAGCCCTCGCCCCAGATGAGAATGCTGAACGGGTCCAGGTCGAACGAACCGCCCAGCGGTGCCAGCAGGTTCACCACATGGCTGGTGCTGCCGCTCGGATCGAGGTGCTGATCGGCCCACGACCGGATCTCTCCGGCAAGCGTCTCGTGATCGCCGTCGAGGTTCTTCCAGGCCGTCCAGAGTTCGCCGTGCCGTCGCCAGCCCGGCAGGTATAGCGACTGGTTGGTCACGAACATGAAGTGGGCCTTCAGGTCGAAATGGGCCAGCAGCGAGGGATTGACCCACTCGTCCGTGGTCGCCCCGGCATCCAGGGCCCGCAGATAGGCCGCCAGCGCCTCGTCCATGCGTCCGAGACTGGTCAGCGTGTCGTATACGTTCTCGGCGCAGGGCGCGTAGTAAGGATCGTCGTCGTTGCACGCCTGGAACTGCGCCAGTGCCGCTTCCAGCTCTCCGGTTTCGCCGTAGGTCACGCCGAGCCAGTTGCGTGCCGAGGCGTTCTTTGGATCCAGCGCTATTGCCCGCTCCAGGTCGTCGACGATCTGCGAGATATCGTGCCGGGCCCTGCCGAAGCGGGCCTCGGTCTGGCGGCCGAACGCCAGCACCGCGATGGCCAGCGCGTTGTCCGGATCGTGGGTCAGCGCAGCCGCCGCGTATTCTTCGAAGCGCGCGACGGATACATCGCGCGAGACGCCGAGGTCGCCGTATTCGTCGTCCAGCATGTAGATCGCGGCCCGAATCGCCCAGGCGGCGGCAAACTCCGGATCGAGTTCGACGGCGCGGGCCAGCAGTTCGTCGGCGCGACCCATCCGGTTGCGTGCGTTGTAGAGCGCCCGCGCCTCCAGGTAGAGTTCATAGGCGTCCAGGCTGTCGGTCCGCGCGCCGACCTCGAGCCCGTCGTCAACCGGAAGGGCAATCGAACTGCGCAGGGCGTCGACGATCGCGGTCGCGATCTCGTCCTGGATGGCGAAGACGTTTTCCGCGGTCAGCGAGCGGTCGTAGGTGTCCGACCACAGGTGTTTGTCGCTCTCGCCGTCGATCAGCTGCGCCGTCACCCGGATGGCGTCGCCGGCCTTGCGGACGCTGCCCTCCAGCACATGTCGGACCTCGAGTTCGCGCGCGATGCCGGGAATGCCGACGTCGTCGCGGTCGCGGAAGCGGAATGCAGACGTGCGGCTGGCGACTTCCAGTCCGTCGATGCGCACCAGCACGTTGAGGATTTCTTCGGCGATGCCGTCGGAGAAGTAGCCCTGGTCGCCGTTCGGCGACAGGTCCTCGAACGGCAGTACCGCGATCGAGGCGGGGTCGATCGCGGGGCCCTCGGTCGCGCCGGTACTCCGGTCCGGTGTGGTCGCCAATGCTGGAGCAGAGTCGGATCGAGACAGCAACCGATCGGCCGCCAGCAGGCCGATCGCCAGCACCGCCGCGATCAGCGTTGCCCAGTTGAGCTTCTGTGAAGTCTGCTGCTTGACCGCCGGATCGGTTCGAACGTCCTTGTCCCGCTTGATGCCATCCGGGGTCAGCTCGAAAACCCAGGCGAACACCAGCGCAGGAACGAAGCCCAGTGCCAGGACGAGCACGATGGCGCGCAACACGCCGTCACCCACGTCGAATATCGGCAGCAGCGTTTCGGCCACCTGAACGATCAGCCAGGCCGA
>CAYYZR010000427.1:0-1786 GCA_964476005.1 uncultured Halomonas sp. | reverse complement strand
TGGAACGGGACATCTGGATCGAGACCCTGCCGTATTTCGAAACGCGCGACTACATACCGCGCGTACTCGCCTTCGCGACCATATACGAATGGCAGCTCGGCGCATCACCGTCGGTGCTGGCAGACAATCTGCTCGAGCGGCCGCCGGCCGGGACGGCGTTTGCCTGCACGGCGCTATAGATTTCAGGTGTTACGGTTCGAGTTTTAAGGAAAACCCTAACGCCTGGGCCATGAACCCTATCGGATTAAGTAGCTGACTCAGCCACTTTTTCGGAAAAGCCTTTCTGGCCGCGGATGGACGCGGATGCACACGGATAAAGAAAAATGATCGTAAAGGGAAAAGTCTCAGCCATCTGCCGGCGATGTGGCGCCGGCCTGCGCTACTGTGTGTTCACTCTGTAGGTTTTCATCCGCGTTTTCCGCGTAAATCTGCGGCAAAACGGTTTCTCGGTTCGCTCGCGCACCATGGCCTGGACGATAGCTGATCGATAAACGTAATCAGGAAACCCGGAACCCTGAACCTCGATCCCCAAACCGTTTATTCTTCTTGATCGTTCCAGGCCGCCTTCGAAATTGCCAATGAAAAAGTTCGATACCAATCCGCTTGCCTACGTCGGTGACTCGCCGATCCACGGCAAGGGTCTGTTTGCGCGCAAGGCCATTCCGAACGACACTTATGTCGGCACGTATGAAGGGCCGGCGACGCAGCAAGACGGCATGCACGTGCTATGGCTGTACAACGAAGAGACCGACCAATGGGAAGGCATCGACGGGCGCAATGAGATGCGCTTCCTCAACCATGCCGGCGATCCGAACGCCGACTGGTGGGGCAACGAGCTCTACACCATCCGCGATGTCGCCGAGAACGAAGAAATCACTTTTCACTACGGCGAGGACTGGGAATGAAGATCACCTCCTGGAACGTCAATTCACTCAAGGTTCGGCTGGACCAGGTACTCGATTGGATGAACGCCAATCAGCCCGACGTAATAGGACTACAGGAAACCAAGCTCACCGACGAGAATTTTCCGGAAAAGGCCATCCAGGAGGCCGGCTACCATTCGGCGTTCACCGGCCAGGCGACCTACAACGGCGTCGCACTGCTGAGCCGCGAGCCGGCCGAAGACGTGCGCGCGGACATCACCGGCTTCGACGATCCTCATCGACGGACCATCGCCGGCACCTACAACGGCGTGCGGGTGATCAATCTTTACGTGGTCAACGGCAAGGCCGTGGGCGATGAGAAATACGAGTGGAAGCTGCAGTGGCTGGAAGCGGTCACGCGCTGGATTGCCGAAGAGGCAAAGCAGCATGAAAAGCTGGTGGTGATCGGCGACTTCAACATCGCGCCGGAAGATCGCGACGTACACGACCCGGAGGCCTGGCACGAGAAAATTCTGTGCTCCACGCCCGAGCGCACCGCTCTGCAGAACATGATGGGACTGGGCCTGACCGACACGTATCGGATGTTCGAGCAACCCGAACGCGTCTATTCCTGGTACGACTACCGGCAGATGGCCTTCCGCCGCAAGATGGGCCTGCGCATCGACCTGGTGCTGGCGTCGAAGGCCATGGCCGAAAAATGCACCGCCAGCGATATCGACCTGGAGCCCAGGCGCAACGAACGGCCGTCGGATCATGCGCCGGTGAGTGCCGTATTTTCGCTTTAGCCGAGCCGGCTCTGGCCGGACCGGCGCCGCTACTGCGCGGTTGGCGCTTCTAAAAAGTCAATAGCCGTTTCGCCGCCGGCTGCGCCGGCTTTCGCGACCTACTTTTGTTGCGGCAAA
>CAYYZR010000426.1:0-1788 GCA_964476005.1 uncultured Halomonas sp. | reverse complement strand
TCAACGTGCGCGGCCTGGAAGACGTGGCGCGCAAGATCCACGAAGTGTTCGCCAGTCTCTACAACGATCGGGCGATTGCTTACCGGGTTCACCACGGTTTCGAGCACGCCGACGTGGCGCTGTCGGCCGGCATCCAGCTGATGGTCCGCTCCGACGTCGGCGCGGCCGGCGTGCTGTTCACGCTGGATACCGAATCCGGCTACCGCGGCGTGGTATTCATCACCTCCAGCTACGGTCTGGGCGAAAGCGTCGTCCAGGGCGCGGTCAATCCCGACGAGTTCTACCTGTTCAAGGCCAACCTCGAGGCCGGCCGCCCGTCGGTGCTGCGGCGCAGCATCGGCACCAAGGCCACGCGCATGGTCTACGGCGAATCCGGCGGCGTGGCGACCGAGGACACTCCGGAAGATCTGAAGAACCGGTTTTCGATCAGCGACACCGACGCCGAAAAGCTCGGGCAGATGGCGCTGACCATCGAGAAGCACTACGGCCGCCCGATGGACATCGAGTGGGGCAAGGACGGCAACACCGGCGAACTCTACATCCTCCAGGCACGCCCCGAGACCGTCAAAAGCCGCTCCGGCCAGGTCATGGAACGCTTCAAGCTCGAATCGCGCGGCGACGTACTGGTCGAAGGCCGCGCCATCGGCCAGCGCATCGGCCAGGGCAAGGCCCGCGTGGTCGGCGACATCGCCGACATGCACGAGGTCGAAACAGGCGACGTGCTGGTCACCGACATGACCGATCCCGACTGGGAACCGGTAATGAAGAAAGCCTCGGCCATCGTCACCAACCGCGGCGGGCGCACCTGCCACGCCGCCATCATCGCCCGCGAACTGGGCATTCCGGCCGTGGTCGGCTGCGGCGACGCAACCGACAAGGTTCGCCACGGCGACGAGGTCACCGTTTCATGTTCCGAGGGCGATACCGGCCGCGTCTACGCCGGCAACCTGAAGTTCAGCGTTTCCGAGGACAGCCTGGACGATATGCCCAGGGCGCCCGTGAAACTGATGATGAACGTGGCCAACCCGGATCGCGCCTTCGATTTCGCGCAGATTCCGAACCACGGGATTGGCCTGGCCCGGCTGGAGTTCATCATCAACCGGATGATCGGCATTCATCCAAGAGCACTCCTCGAATACGACAAGCAGTCGCCGGAACTCAAGGCCGAGATCGACAAGCGCATCGCCGGCTACGACTCGCCGGTTCAGTTCTACGTCGATCGGCTGGTCGAAGGCATTGCCACCATTGCCGCGCCGTTCGGTCCGAACCCGGTCATCGTTCGGCTGTCGGACTTCAAGTCCAACGAATACGCCAACCTGATCGGCGGCGAGGCCTACGAGCCGGACGAGGAAAACCCCATGATCGGATGGCGCGGCGCGTCGCGCTACGTCGACGACAACTTCAAGCCGGCCTTCGAGCTCGAATGCCGGGCCCTTAGAAAAATTCGCGACGAGATGGGCCTGGAGCACGTCTGGGCCATGGTGCCGTTCGTGCGCACCGTCGGCGAGGCACGTGAAGTGGTCGAAGTGATGGAAGAATTCGGCCTCAAGCGCGGCGAGAACGGGCTGAAGATCATCATGATGTGCGAACTGCCGTCGAATGCGTTGCTGGCGGAGGAATTCCTGGAGCATTTCGACGGATTCTCGATCGGCTCCAACGACATGACCCAGTTGACACTGGGCCTGGACCGGGATTCCGGGCTGGTCGCCCATCGCTTCGACGAACGCGACGGTGCGGTCAAGGCGCTGCTCGCGATGGCCATCAAGACCTGCCTGAAACATGAAAAAT
>CAYYZR010000425.1:0-1795 GCA_964476005.1 uncultured Halomonas sp. | reverse complement strand
GGAAGACCGGGACGGCGTCGGTCAGCTGCGCGAGAATCGCATCGCTGAGGCCCGCGTTGCTGAAGCCGATGGACCAGGCCACCGGCAAGCCGGCCACGACCGGTGCCGTTTCCAGCGTTTTGGTGACTGCAAGGTCGGGCGCCGGCGTCAGTGGATCGGAGTCGGTATCGGAATTGTCGGCCGGGTTGAGCTCCTCGGCGATCGAGGGATTCTCTACGCCGACGGTGTAGTCCAGGGTGCCCGTCGCGTTCGGCTGGATCGTACCTTCGACTCGATACAACAGGGAACCGCCCGCCACGATATCGACCTGCTGTCGACCGAGATCGCCGCTGCCCGAAAGCGGGCAACGCGAACCGCGTTCACGACTCCAGATGCCGATCTCGCCGCCAGCCCAGGTGCCCAGGGTGTGCAGCTGGCGGCCCGCCGGCCCCAGCAGCAGTGCCGATACGCCGTCCAGCACCGCATGGTCTGCAAGCGTGTATCGCTCGACGACTTCGGCGGCCGCGATCAGGTTCAGCAGGAGGACCTCACCGGGTGCTGCGACATAAAGCCGCGACTGGTCGGGGTCCCACGCCAGGTCCAGCGGCGAGATCAGCGATTCGCCCAGGCCGGCGGCGTCGATGACGCCGTCGGGTTGCGGCAGCGTCGTTTCGATGTCGTCCTCGGTCTCGGTCACCAGAGCGAACCGGCCGATCAGATCGCTGTCGCGCGAGGCGACCAGGATCTCTTCGCCGGCTTCGATCACCGACGCGGCACCCAGCAGCGAGTTCTCGGCCGCGCTGCCGATAAGGTCGTCGTTGAGCAGGGTCGCCGCCCATACTAGGTCACCGCTGGAAGCATCTCTCTGGAACGTCGTCAACGATTGATTGGCGTCGGCGACCACCAGCAGCAAACTCTCGTCTGCAGCAAAGGTCATGTCGGTGATGCCGGCCAGGCCGTCGACGTCGTCGACGCCCTGCTCCAGGAAGCCGGTCTGCACCAGGCCGCCGGTGGCGTTGTCGACGGCGAAGATCGCCAGCGCGCTATCCAGGCTGCCCGCCGCGTATAGATGGTTGCCGTCGGCAGCCAGCAGCAGCTTGTTGACGCCGCCGAGTCCCTGGGTGGTTCCCCGGCCGTCGAACCAGGCATCGACAAACTCGAGCTCGCCGGTGGCACCGTCGCGTTCGAACAGCGCGATGGAGTCGGAATCTCCGCCCGCGACGTATACGAAGCGGCCATCGCCGCTGATGACGACGTCGGTACCGCCGCTGATGCCGACGACGCCGCCGACACCGCTCTGCAGCTGCTGTACCGAGTCCAGCGTTCCGGCCGCGGGGTCACTATCGAGACTACCGGTCAGCGGGTCGCGCCGGATGACGTCGACGAAGTTGCCGCCGACCGCGTATGCCCACCGCCCGTCGCCGGTAATGGCCAGTGCGGCGGGAACGAATGCAAGGTCGGCGTCCAGGGGATCGGCAAGAATGCCGGCCGCCGGCACCGCCGTGCACGACCAGCTGGTGTCGAACAGCGCCGCCGGGAACTGGTCTTCGATGAAGACGCCGCGAACCGAGGACGGTCCGGCGTTGAACACGGTGACGTCGTAACCGACCGTCCCGCCGGGCGTCAGGCTGGGCACGCCCGGGCCGGGGACACCGTTATCGACCGTCATGATGAGATCCGACGACGGCGAGAGCACGGTGTCGTCATCGGTCGCGCTGTTGTTTCCGATGACCGGATCCTGAACGCCCCCGGCGCCGATTGCGGCGGTAATCGTGGCGGTATTGACCAGGCGCCCGGTGGCCGATGCCGAGACCAC
>CAYYZR010000424.1:0-1795 GCA_964476005.1 uncultured Halomonas sp. | reverse complement strand
CATGCCGCCGTTGACCGTGACCGGGCGCACCGGGGCATGCGGGAAAACGAAGCGGACCGCCCGGGTTTGCGCGCAGCGGAGCTGCGGTACAATCGGCGCGAAATCGTTGCCGTCGGCCCCCAGCCCGTGGAGCCAGATCACGGCGTGATCGGGATCCGGACCGGTCTCGGTGACGACGCATTCAAGCAATTCATTTCGGGAAGATGTCATGCCGTCGATTCTACCTGCGCTACGCGTGTTGCTGTTCGCATCGGCCCTGTTGCCGCTGTTGCTGATCGGCGGTTGCGGCCTCAAGGGCGACCTCGTGCTGCCCCGGCCGGAAGCGGCTTCGCCGTCTCAACCGGAAGTCGAGAAAGACGCCGGCGATGAAGATTCCCGAAACCGGGAAGGCGCATCCGAATGATCGGCGAGATTCTGGCGCGCACCCCCGAACCGGAATTGATGGACAGCGCGGCCCAGGTCGACGCCTATGCCTCGGCGGATTTCTCCGCTTCCAACCAATGGTTCGTCGACCGGCTCATCGAGCGCTTCAAGCCGCGACCCGAGCGCGGCACCCTCGTGGACCTGGGCTGTGGGCCCGGCGACATATGCATTCGCCTGGCGCACGCGCTGCCGGGCTGGCGGATCGAGGGGGTCGATGCCGGCGCCAACATGCTGGCGACCGCGCGCCGCGCCGTCGCGCAAGTCGGGCTGGCAAAACGTATCCAGTTCAGGCTGGCGCGCCTGCCCGACGCGTCGCTGGGCACCCAGGGCTTCGAGTGCGTCGTATCCAACAGCCTGCTGCACCATCTGCCCGACCCGGACACGCTATGGCAGGCCGTGCGCCAGGTGGCCGCGCCGGGGGCGTGGATACAGGTCATGGATCTCGACCGCCCGGAAGCCGGCGAGCAGGCCGACGCGCTGGTCGAGTTGCACTCCGGGGGCGAGCCGGATGTCCTGAAGACCGACTTCCGCAACAGTCTCCACGCCGCCTGGCGCGTCGACGAGGTGCGCGGACAACTCGAACGCGCCGGCTTGCCGCTGGACTGCGAAAAGGTCTCGGACCGCCACTGGCTGGTCAGCGGCCGGCTGCGCGGATGACCGCTGCGGTCACCGCTGGAATGCACTTTTTCAAGCTCCAGGCGCTGGGCAACGACTTCGTCCTGGTCGACGCTCGCTCGACGCCATTCGCACCGACGCCCGAATCGGTCGTTCGGATCGCCGACCGCCGGACCGGCGTCGGCTTCGACCAGCTGCTGATCCTGCGGCCGGGCGACGACAGCTTCCTGGCCGCGGTCGAAATCTTCAACGCCGACGGTTCCCGCGCCGAGCAGTGCGGCAACGGCATGCGGGCGATCGCCGCGTGGCTGGACCGCCGCGGCGAGCTGGCGCCCGGGACCCGGCTGGTCACCCCGGCCGGACCGGTGGAGCTGTCCCGGCACACCGAAGGCGGCTACACCGCGGTGCTGCCGCCCCCGCGGGCGCTGGAACCGGAAGCGCTGGGCCTTCCCGCACCAGGCCTTCCCGAGGGCGTCACCGACTGGTCGCTGGTCTCGCTGGGAAATCCGCACCTGATCCTGAATTCGGACCACCCGCCCTCCCCGGACGACCTGGCCGGCCTCGTCGCGATCCTGCAAGACGGGCCGTGGCGCGGGCGCGTCAACATCGGATTGATGCATGCAGCGTCCGACGATCTCGCCGTATTGCGCGTACACGAACGCGGCGCCGGCCCCACCCAGGCCTGCGGCAGCGCCGCCTGTGCCGCGGCCTGGACCCTCCGGCGGCACCACCCGTCCGACCTGCCCGTGGCGGTCGA
>CAYYZR010000423.1:0-1801 GCA_964476005.1 uncultured Halomonas sp. | reverse complement strand
CCTGCGCCAGCAGCGCGGCCAGCACGGCCGGTGCGCGGTGCTGCTGCCAGTCGATCACCCAGGCTGTGGCCGACGCATCCAGGCTCGGCGCCGGCACCTTCGGAAGGGTGTCGCCGGATAGACGCTCGCCGCGAGCCTGGAGCCGGGCGGCGCGCGCAAGCGGAAGCCCGAATGCGTGCTGCAGCGGCCAGGAAGACACGTCGTAGAAGGTCGCCATCGGCAGCTCGGTGGGCGTGGCGAAGATCGCCTCGATGAAGCGATACTGATCCTGCATCGCCGGAATCGCCCAGGCCTCTCCCGGACCGTATTCGCGGTCGTCTATCGTGACCGGTCCGGTCACCGCGTGAACCTCGATGCCGTGTCCCAGCAGGACTTCCAGCAGTCGCCGCGCGCGCATGGGATCGCCGCCGTCGCCGAGCAGCCAGCCGCCGCGGCCGGCGATTTCGCGGGCCTCGGTGAAGAAGTCGGCCTGGTGGGCGATCAGGTCCCCGGCGAGATCTCGACTGGCGTTGAGCGTGGATATGGATGTCCGAACCTGGTTGGCGACGGCGTCGGCAAAGGTCCGTTCGCCGAACGGCGTCTCCATCCGGTGGCCGCGCGACGAGCCCTGTTCGAACAGGATGCCGATGCCGCCGGTCAGGTCGGGGTAGGTCGAGCCCTTGCCCAGGTAGTAGTCGTCGAAGCTCTCGCGGCTGTAGTAAGGTTCGCCCGCCCGGTCGAGAATCTCGCCGTGGTATTCGGCGATCTTCCGGGTCAGTTCGAAAACCCGGGCCGGCGTGGCCGGATTGTTGCGCTCCGGGATGCCGGGCTGGAAAAAGTAGCTCGAGCTGCGACCCATCTCGTGCGCATCGGTCAGCACGTGCGGCCGCCACTTGCGGTAGTGCTCGATGCGCTGGCGCGAAACCGGGTGAGTCAGCGGCAGCCAGTCGCGGTTGAGATCGAACCAGTAATAGCTGGTGCGACCATAGGGCCAGCCTTCGCTGTGCTCGCGATCATTCGGGTCGGCCGACGGGTTGCGCCCCTTGTGCATGTTCACCCAGTGGGCAAAGCGGGCGCCGCCGTCGGGATTGATGATCGGCTCCATCACGATCACCATGTCGTCGAGCCAGGCGCGAACCTGCTCGTCGTTCGAATGCGCCAGGTACCAGGCCATGACGGCCGCGGCAGAGGCACCCGATGCTTCGTTGCCGTGCACCGAATAGCCCAACCAGACGACCGGCGGACCGTCGCCCTCGACGCTGGCGCGCTGCCGGTCGGCCCGGATTTCGTCGATCTGATCCAGGCGCTCCGGGTTGGCGAAGTACAGCAGGATCTGTTCCCGCCCGCCGTGGCTTCGGCCTATGGTCTCGATGCTGACCCGGTCCGATCCGGCCGCAAGCTCGCGGTAGAAGCCGAGCAGTTC
Organism: uncultured Halomonas sp.; assembly: GCA_964476005.1. Taxonomy (GTDB): domain Bacteria; phylum Pseudomonadota; class Gammaproteobacteria; order Xanthomonadales; family Wenzhouxiangellaceae. Next base: position 399 of record CAYYZR010000423.1, on the reverse strand, counting down.
GTGATGATAGGGGTGGCGCTCGCCCGGTTCGAATCCGAGCAGAGCCGCCGCTGACGGCGCGTCCGGCGCAATCTCGATCGAATCCGGCAGGCCGGGCGGCGCGGCGTTTCCGAATATCGGGACGAGCAAGCCGGTCAGAGCCAGAAGAAGTACATTCGCGAATCGCGTCATGATTGGGCCAAGCGTTGAGGGGCCTGATAGCATAACGGACCTGTTCAGGCAATTTGGCAACTGGTGTACCCCGTCGTTAATCCTGTAACATTCAGAGTGCGACTGAGTCGACAGTGCAAGGCGCGACCCGCAGTGAATGGCAAGCCCTTTACAAGGGTCGGAACGCCGCGATGTCGACTCAGACCCACGCCCGAAGGGCGAGCCCGAATGAAAGAACAATCGCGCTCA
>CAYYZR010000422.1:0-1801 GCA_964476005.1 uncultured Halomonas sp. | reverse complement strand
GTTGCGTGCATGGAATTTCCTGTCTATTCGAATGGTCGTATATGGTAACACCGGCGCCACATAAGGCGGCCCGACCTTTTCGAGGAGAATCCGCAATGCGATCTGAATTCAACAACATAGGTGGCCGCATCGGGATCGCTGCCGCAATAGTCCTGGTGCTTGCCGCGCTCGCCCTGTACTTCTACAGCGAGCGTGCCGTGCCGCCGGAGACCGAAATGGAGGTGCCGTCAGGCGTCGAGTCCGGTGATGCACCTGAGCGGTCCGATCCGCGCGAGACGGTGACGCTCGAGCCGCCGGCCGCCCCAGATCCCGACGAGTCCGCCGCGACTGATGACGGCGCCCCGGCTCTCGAGGAAACGGTGTCGCAGCGCGAGCGCGAGACGGGGAGCGCGCCCGAAGCCGAACCGGAAATTTCTCTGCAAAGGCAGCAGCAAATGCTTCGAGAAGATCTGGCGGTGCGGCTGGGACCCGGCCAGCTCGAAAAGATCGTCGACGAGCGTCTGATTCAGCGGTTGGTGACCACCGTCAACAGCCTCGACGGTGCGCCCGTTCCGCTGCGTTTTCGACCGCTGGCGCACGTGCCGGGTCTGCCGCGTCTGGCGCGCGACGGTGATGAGACAACGTTGCCCGAAACGCCGGACCCGCGCTACCTGCCGTACCGAGCCATGTTCGATCGCCTGGACGCGGTGGAGATGGCCGAACTGTTCGAGCGCTACGAGCCGGCGCTGGAGAAGGCCTGGCAGGCCCTGGGCGAGCATCCCGAGCAAACGTTCAGGCAGCGTGCCATCGCGGTCCTGGAGCACCTGTCCGATTACGAGTTGCCCGCGTCCCGGCCCGCGGTTCACCAGCCGAAGGTTCTGTACGAGTATATTGATCCAACCCTGGAACAGCTCTCGTGGGGCCGCAAGATTCTCGTGCGGATCGGCCCGGAGCATGCACCGCCGGTGCAGCGCAAGCTGGCCGCGCTGGCCGAGCGACTGGCGCGACAGACCCGGTAGGCCGGCAAGCAGTCGATCCCATCAATCCACCCAGACCCAGACAGCTATCATGAAACAAGTTTTCTCAGTGATTTTCATTGCCGCATTGCTGGCCGGGTGCGCGAGCAGCCCGTTCGATACCGCTGGCCGCGAGCCGGCTTCGCTGGGGCCCGGCGAGGCACTGGCGCAGCCCGACGCCACCGGTGCGCGGGTAATCTGGGGCGGACGCATCGTGGGCATCGTGAATCAGGACGATGCAACCGAACTGGAAGTGCTGGCGCTGCCGCTGGGGCCGGGAGATCGTCCGAGGCGGGAAGCCGACGGCGGCGCCCGCTTCGTGATTGTGCACCAGGGGTTTCTGGATCCGATGACTTACGGGCCGGGTCGTTTCGTCACCGCGCTGGGGCGCTTCACCGGCGTCGAGTCGCGCTCGGTCGGCGCGTTTTCGTTGGATCACCCGGTACTGGCGGCCGAACAGATGGAATTGTGGCCGGTGAACCCGAACAGCAGCCGCGCCAACCTGAGCCTTGGTATCGGCGTCAGTTTCTGAGTCGCCACCGTTGCGCATACGGCGGCCCGGGCTGAAGTTCAGGCCGGCCCGGCGTGGCGCGCAAGCGCCCATTCGACGTGCTCGCGAACGACCGACGACGGATGTTCGCGGCGCGCCTGGAGCGCAGAGACGACTTCGGAAGAGGTCGGCGCGTTGCCCAGGCCGACGGCGAGGTTGCGCAGCCAGCGTTCGAAGCCGATTCTCCGGATCGCGGTGCCTTCGGTGCGCGCCAGGAACGTGTCTTCGTCCCATCCGAAAAGATCGACCAGCGACC
>CAYYZR010000421.1:0-1813 GCA_964476005.1 uncultured Halomonas sp. | reverse complement strand
TCCCTCTCTCTCCGCCAGATACGACAAGCCCCGCGAAAGCGGGGTTTTTCGTATCCGGCGGAGAGAGAGCTCTGGATTTGAACCATAAAGCGTTAAGTTCGTAGTAAATCAGCAACCCGAGCAACTTTCGAGGTAGGCAATAGCCGGATCGAACCGGGGTCTGGTTCGAACCGAGCGAAGCGAGCTCACGAGACCAGGCACCGCAGGTGGCTGGCGAGTCCGAAGGCCCAGCGGCAAAGCCGCGCAGTCATCCCTCTCGCCGCCAAATAAAAACATTAAACCCCTGAATTTACGGGCTTTTTATATTCAGGTTAACCAACTAATCCCCCAAACGGCCCCCACCAAGGTTGCCCAAGCCGAGACTGAACTCTACCGACTTTACCGTCATTGAACGAGGCGTGGTTCTTGGGCGTCGGGTCGGCCGGGTTGGGCGAGACCTATCCGGCGTCTCCGGTGATATTCAGGTTACCGTCCACGAGCTCGATGCGCGGCGGACGCGGATAGTCCCAGACGGATTCTTCATTCTTTGATTTCATGAATATCCACACGCGTGGTTAGTGTTGCGCTGATGTCTGCAACCAGGTCGCCCCCGAAGTTGCCGTGGACCGGCAAGGTCTTCTGCGCGTCGCTGCTGCAGGCCAGGGGAATGTAGTGCTGGTCGGCGAACAGGCCGAGGCTGGGGTCGACGCCGACCCAACCGGCTCCGGGCAGATAGGCTTCCACCCAGGCATGCAGTTCGTTGCCCTCGTCCAGCTCTGGATTGAATGCATATCCGCTCACAAAGCGAGCCGCCAGGCCCTGCGCGCGCAGCATGTGGATCAGCATCCAGGACAGATCCCGGCACGATCCTTTCCCGGCCGAAAAGGTCTCCTCCGGACCCCACAGATTGTCCTCTTCCCGAACGATATGATCCCACTTCGCGTGGATGCTTCCCGTCAGCGCATTGAGATAGGAGATCGGGTCGGCCGGTGAATCGGCCAGTACCCCGTCTGCGAAGCCTTTGAAAGCCGAGCTGTCGCTGGCCTGGAGCGAAGCATGCAAAAGCACCTGATCGCCGGGCAGGTAGCGAAACGGGCGTGGGGCACCGATATCGATCCTGTCGATGAAGGTCTGATTGATGATGAACGAAAAGGGATTGAAGGGCCGCACTGCGACCTCGAAGGTCGATTCGATTTCAAGGCGCTCGGTTTTCCCGCTGAACCAGACCTGAAAGAACGGGTTGCCCTCGACGCTGAAGCGCTCTTCGACGCCCACGGGCTCCGGTGCAATCCGCAGTTCATAGGCGCTGGTCTCCAGATGCGGACGCTGGAGCGGCCGGAGCAGAAGGATATGCGGGTTCAGCTCGACTGGCTCGCTGTAATCGTACCGGGTCAGATGGGATACTTTTAGCTTCATGGATTTCCATGTTGAAAGTGAAAATTATCCATCTGCCATGGTAACGCGGCCCGACCGGCATCCCGTCACTCGGCCGTTTTGGCGCCCGGCGCGGGGAAACAGCGGATTCCGTCTTTCGGGTGCATCAAGGCCAGCAGGCGAGCCTTTTCCGTCCCTGGACCCAGCTCGCCAACCAGCAGAAATAGTTATAGCGCCCGATCTCGAAGGCCCCGCGGCCAGTAACAGCGCTGACGGTCGAAAATGCCATTCTCTCGTGGGCCGAGGGCCTGGAGTGCCCCCCTCCCTGAAAACCGCACCACGGATAACTCGAATCTCGGCCTGGTGACGCTCCTGATCCGGAGGTCATCAACTCGGTTTCGAACTTTTCCTAGCCCAGCACCGCGCGCAGAATAAAGAAAAAGACGATCGACAGCAACGC
>CAYYZR010000420.1:0-1816 GCA_964476005.1 uncultured Halomonas sp. | reverse complement strand
ACCGTCACCACGTTGCCCGACGCCAGTTCGCGCGTAAGCCGCAGCATCGGATACTCGGAAGGCGGCGGCAGCGGACTGCCGTCCGGCGCCACCTGCCCGGCCACATCGTGCACCTGCACGCCGAGAAAATGCCCCAGCCCGTGCGGCAGGAACGTCGAAGTCACGCCGGCTTCGAGCATGGCGTCGATCTCCATGTCGCAGATGTCGGCCTGGCGGAGAATTTCAGCCACGCCCCGGTGCGCTTCCCGATGCAGATCGACGTAGCTCCTGCCGGCCTGCATTCGGGCCGCAAGGCGCTGCTGAAGCGCGTCCATCTCTGTGACCAGACTGGAGAACAGTCCGTCGTCGGCGCTGTAGCTTCGGGTGATGTCGGCGGCGTAGCCGTAGCAGTCGGCGCCGGCGTCGATCAGGAAGCTTCGCGATTGGTCCGGCGGCGACGCCTCTCTGTACTGGTAGTGCAGGACCGCACAGTGCTCGTTGAGCCCGACGATGCTGTTGTAAGGCAGCGTATTCGGCTCGTGTCGGGCGGCCGCGAGGTAGGCCAGGTGGATTTCGAGCTCGGACGCGCCGGAAGCGAACGCCTGCGCCGCCGCGCCGTGCCCGCGCATGGCGATGCGGTTGGCGGTCCGAATGCACTCGATCTGCCAGTCGGTCTTGACCGTGCGCATCTCGTCGAGCCAGCCGAGCAAGCCGGCCGGATTCAGGTCGGCGTGACGCCCCAGCGTGCCGAAATCGACCGGATCGCCGATCAGCGCGGTCGCGGTCGGCGCCTCCAGGGTCGACTGCCATGCGTCGGGATCGGCGACGATTTCGATGTCGTAGTGATCGGCCCACCACGAAGCCGGCGCTTCGGGCGGCGCGTGCCAGAAATCATCGGGCACGACCAGCCACAACCTGGGCCTTGAACCCGGCTGGATTTCGAGCAGGCAATCGGCATTCCGGGGCAGCGGCAGCCAGGCCACGAAATGCGGATGGGCCCGGAACGGCGGATGATAGTCGTCCTGGAACCGCGGATGCGAGCGGCCCGAGTGCAGCAGCAGGCGGTCGTAGCCGGCCCGGGCCAGCAGCCGTTCGGTCTTGTCCGAAAGGGTTGCGACATGGTGACGATAAAGCGAATCGCGGTGCTCGGGTGCGGGCATTTCAGTCATGAATTCGATCTCGATCCGGTAGACTTCGGAAGATAAAGTCTAGCGTACCGCGGCGGCGTGCATTTCATACGCCGCCGGGGCCATTTTCAATCCTTTAGGAATTCGGCAACCCACCATGACGCTGCAGCTCTACAACACGCTGAGCCGATCGAAGCAAACGTTCGAGCCCCTGGATCACGACCGGGTCACGATGTACGCCTGCGGCCCCACTGTTTATAACTACGCGCACATCGGCAACGCCCGCCCGGCGGTGATTTTCGACCTGCTCTACCGGCTGCTGCAAATCGAATACCCGAACGTGGTCTACGCCAGAAACATCACCGACGTGGACGACAAGATCAACGCCGCGGCGGCCGAGCAAGGCATCGAGATCGGCGTGATCACGCGCCGCTTCACCGAGGCCTACCACGCCGACATGGCGGCGCTGGGCGTCGGCCGACCGACCATCGAACCGCGCGCCACCGAACATATAGTAGAAATTGTCGCCATGATCGAGCGGTTGATCGCAGCCGGTCACGCCTACGAAGCCGAGCGGCACGTGCTGTTCGACGTCGACACGTTCGAAAGCTACGGGCGCCTGTCGGGCCGGGACCGCCGCGAGATGATCGCCGGGGCCCGGGTCGAGGTCGCGCCCTACAAGCGCAACCCGGGCGACTTCGTGCTGTGGA
>CAYYZR010000419.1:0-1818 GCA_964476005.1 uncultured Halomonas sp. | reverse complement strand
CCGATTCTTTACCTGTGGGTGCATCGCGGAAGCTCGTTGAACCGGGTCGCAAAAGCCTGACAAACAATGCCGGGACTGCCCGGTCTTGAGACAGCGAGCGACTTTGCTTAACAGAACTTAGAAAATCCAACCCCAGGCCGCGCTTCGCCGGCGCGCGGCGTGGCGCCGCTCGTGTCGGCACAGAATGCACGGGTACATGAGGATGCCTCGCCGCTTGATTGACTACGATTGCGCTGAACTGGGCAAAATCCGCCCTGCTGAGGGCTGCAACCGGGTTCAAACACCGCACTGGCGCGGTCCTGGATATTTCTGGAATTTAGGAAATAGGGCGGTAATACTTCATTATACGCCTCGACCGTCCAGCGCCACCAGTCCTCGTTTTCGTCGTCCAGGCGCGGGTCCGCCATGCCTAATTCCTCGACGTTGCAACGCGCAGACTCCAGAAATGAATCATTCTCGGAGTGATAACCATCGAATGGCAGGAACGCGCTGAAGTCGCAGAATTCATCCCAATCGACGCTCATGGGAAATCCGCAAGCCGGGCAGACGACCCACCAGTCCCACAGGCGGGAAAGATTTCGCGACCATTTGAATCGTTGATCGGGCGTCATTTCAGTGCGGGCGCACATTGATCTCGGGATTATTAGAACACAGCACCCGGTAGTTCAGAATTCCGATTCGTCAGCCGATGCACGTTGCACGACCTGACCCTCGGGCTCTGTAACTGGCGGGAGGCGCCCACATATGTCCACGTCGTTCCCCTAACTTGCCAGCTTGACGTGTCTGAGGTAATTTAAAGTTACGGCTTTGACAGTAGAGGGAAAAAGCATGAATCACTTTTTTGTTATCGTAGCTATCTTTGTTAGTTTCTGGATGCAGGCCGCTATCGCGGATACGCCCAAATCCGATTCAGCTTGTCAGTTCAGTGGAGTCGAATTCAGTGGCTCAAAAAAGTCCCGAAGTAGAGAGAAAGATATTCAGTCTGCGCCTGAGTTTAGGCGTCTAATCGATTTGCGTGACGAGTTATTTTCTCGCGTGAAGAGAGCCGATTTGAACACGCTTAAATCGGCTTACCAATCTGGTAGTCAACAAAATATTGCTGCTGCGCTCGGATTGTCCGAAGCGGAACTCACGAACATGGATAAGCAGCTTTTCGTTGCAGCAAGAACACTGGTTAGAAAATTCCCAGAATTGGAAGATATAATGGCGGAACGTGCGCCCACGATGCTTCTTAAAGCGCGCGATGCGTATATTGAGGAAGCAATTGAGATCGTGAATGCTGCGCAAAAGACCTTTGCGTCAGGAATTCTAAAAGATACTGATTATCAAATCCAGGATTCCGGTGTAAGTTGCAGGTATTTCCCGTACACAGCGTCCTTGACCTTGTGTACAGCGACCGGCCCAACCCTTTACTGGGCATGTGCAGCATTAGCGACATGTGAATTTTGCAGTGGAGGCTGGGTCGATGATGTCTGTGGCTAATGCCGGCGCGGTCTTTATTATTATCGCTGTCGGTTGTGGCGTGGGACTTTCCATATATCTGAGTCAACTGTCGCCTCGATCCGCTTATGGGCTAAAGGCGATAATAGGAGCAGTGTCTGCGCCAATCCTGATCTGGTATATATTGACCTCGACTGATCATAGCTGGATTGCAACAACGTTCGCATTTTTTGCTGTGGGGATCACGATCGACTCCTTATGGCGCTATGCGAAAAATGATCCGAGTGGCGAGACTTCAGGAACGTCGCAAGATGGGTGATGGGATGGATGCCACTATCACAAGGAAAAAGGGCTCACGGAAAAGGGGTCTACCATCAA
>CAYYZR010000418.1:0-1819 GCA_964476005.1 uncultured Halomonas sp. | reverse complement strand
ATTTTCAGCAAAATCCACTTTCTTACGTCGATCGGCTGGATTCTCGCGCGCCGGATTCGATTCGCCTCGTCGTAATCCACGCCACCGAACTGCCGGACATGGAAACCGCCCGCGACTACGGCGAGCGCATTCACCACGCGATGTCGCAAACCGGCAACAGCGGCCACTTCTATATCGACCGCGACGGAAGTATCGAACAATGGGTGCCGCTGGATCGAGTCGCGCATCACGTGCGGGGCCACAATGCCGACGCCATTGGCATCGAACTGATCAACCGCGGGCGCTGGCCGGACTGGTACGACAGTCATCACCAGGAGTGGGAAGAGTCTTACCCGGATGCCCAGATTCATGCGTTGATCGAACTGCTCGGAAGGCTTGAGCGCGAACTGCCGGCGCTGGCCGAAATCGCCGGCCACGATCAGCTCGACCACGACTGGGTCGAGGCCAGCGACAATCCGGAAATTCTGGTGCGCCGCAAGACGGACCCCGGTCCGGCGTTCCCCTGGACGAAAGTTCTTTCGGCGACCGGCTTGCAGCTTTACCATGCACCGGAGGACAGCTGATGCCGCATGAAAAACAGGCTTCACTGACCCGAATAGGCGTCGATACCGGCGGCACGTTCACCGACTTCGTGGCGCTCGTCGACGGGCAGTTGCGCACGGCCAAGGTGCTGTCGACGCCCGACGATCCATCGCGCGCGATCGTCGAAGGACTCGGGCAGCTGGGACTGGATTCGGCCGCCGTCGACCTGGTGCACGGCACCACCGTGGGCACCAACGCGGTGCTCGAGGGCAAGGGCGCGAGGGTGGCGTTCGTGACCTCGACCGGCTTCGGCGACATGCTTGGCCTGGGCCGTCAGAACCGCGACCTCCTGTACAGCCTGGCCCAGCCGCGCGTCGAGCCCCCGGTTGAACACTCGCTGTGCCTGGAAATCGACGCCCGGGCGTCGGCCGACGGCAAGGTGCTGGCCGAGCCGACCGCCGAGGCGCTTGGCGAACTGAGAAGCCGTATCGATGACCTGGCCCCTGAGTCGGTGGCGGTCAATCTGCTGTTCTCCTGGATGCGGCCCGAGCTCGAGAAAACAATACGCGATGCATTGCCGGACGACCTGCCGGTCTCGCTGTCGTCGGAGGTGCTGCCGGAAATCCGCGAGTACGAGCGCGGCATCGCCACCTGGCTGAATGCCTCGGTCGGCCCGAAGCTCGCCGGCTACCTGGGACGCCTGGAAAAGGCGCTGGGCGGCGGGCGACTGGCGGTGATGCAGTCCAGCGGTCTGACCGTCTCGGCAAGCCAGGCCGGCCACCGCGGCGTACACCTGCTGTTGTCCGGCCCCGCCGGCGGCCTGGCGGCGGCCGGCCACATCGGACGCGAGATCGGCTGCGGCCGCCTGCTGACCTTCGACATGGGGGGGACGTCCACCGATGTCGCATTGCTCGACGGCAAGCCTTCCCTGACCCGCGACGGCCGCATCGGCCGCTACCCGGTGGCCGTGCCGATGGTCGACATGCACACCATAGGCGCCGGCGGCGGCTCGATCGCGCGTGTCGATGCCGGCGGCCTGATCCAGGTGGGCCCGGAGTCGGCCGGCGCCGACCCCGGGCCGGTCTGCTACGGCCGGGGCGGCGAGAACGTCACGGTCACCGACGCCAACCTGCTGCTGGGCCGGTTGCCGCGCGAGACCCGGCTGGGCGGCACGCATCGTCTGGATTTCGAGGCAGCCGAGCGCGCCATGGACGGGCTGGCGGAACGTGCCGATCTGTCGCGCGAAGAAACGGCGCGCGGCGTGATCCGTATCGCCAACGAACACATGAGCCGGGCG